>MEMN01000118.1:4800-9168 GCA_001767945.1 Alphaproteobacteria bacterium RIFCSPHIGHO2_12_FULL_66_14
CGATCAGCTGGTTCGAGCAGAACCTGATCGCCCGCGTGCCGCTGCGCTACCCCGGCGCCATGCGCCGCGTCTATCCCGGCTTCGTCCAGCTCACCGCCTTCATGAGCATGAATGCCGAACGGCACATCAAGGCGCAGGTCGATCTCTACCGGCACCTGGCGAAGGGCGAGCAGGAGCAGGCCGCCACCATCAAGGCCTTTTACGACGAGTACTTCGCCGTGCTCGACATGACGGCGGAATTCTACCTTGAGACCGTGCAGTGGGTGTTCCAGGAGCATCGCCTCGCCAAGGGCGAGCTCGACTGGAAGGACCGGCGGGTCAATCCCAAGGCGATCCGGCGCACCGCCCTGTTCACGATCGAGGGGGAACGCGACGATATCTGCGCCATCGGCCAGACCGTGGCCGCCCATGACCTCTGTTCCAGCCTGCGGCCTTATCGCAAGAAGCACTATATGCAGGCCGGCGTCGGTCACTACGGCGTGTTCAGCGGCCGGCGATGGGCCAGCCAGATCTACCCCTTGGTGCGAAACACGATCCTGGCCAACGAATAGCGTCTTTTCTGGACGCAAATCCGCAGTACATTGTGGGTATGGCTGACTTTCCGAAGAAGACCCTCGCCGAGTGGGAAAAGCTCGCCGCCAAGGAATTGCGCGAGCGGCCCTTGAACGACCTCACCTGGATGACGCCCGAGGGTATCCCGGTGAAGCCGCTCTATACGGCCGCCGACCTGGAACAGCTTGAGACACTGGGCTCGCTGCCGGGCTTTCCGCCCTTTACGCGCGGACCCAAGGCCACGATGTACGCCGGCCGGCCCTGGACGGTCCGCCAGTACGCCGGCTTCTCGACGGCGGAGGAGAGCAACAAGTTCTATCGCGCCAATCTCGCGGCTGGGCAGATGGGCCTCTCCGTGGCTTTCGATCTCGCCACTCACCGCGGCTACGATTCGGACCATCCACGCGTGGTGGGTGATGTCGGCAAGGCGGGCGTGGCGATCGATTCCGTCGAGGACATGAAGATCCTGTTCGATGGCATCCCGCTCGACAAGATGAGCGTGTCGATGACCATGAACGGCGCCGTGCTGCCGGTGCTGGCCGGCTACATCGTGGCGGCGGAGGAGCAGGGCGTGCCGCAGGAAAAACTCTCCGGCACGATCCAGAACGACATCCTCAAGGAGTTCATGGTCCGGAACACCTACATCTACCCGCCCGGACCCTCGATGCGGATTGTGGCCGACATCATCGAGCACACGGCCAAGCATATGCCGAAGTTCAACTCGATCTCGATCTCCGGCTATCACATGCAGGAGGCGGGCGCGACGCTGGTCCAGGAGCTGGCCTTCACGTTGGCTGACGGACTGGAATATGTCCGCGCCGCCAAGGCCAAGGGCCTCGATATCGACGCCTTCGCGCCCAGGCTGTCGTTCTTCTTCTGCATCGGCATGAACTTCTTCATGGAAGTGGCCAAGCTCCGCGCCGCGCGCTTCCTATGGGCCGAGCTGGTCCAGCCGTTCGAGCCCAAGAAGGCCGACTCGCTGTCGCTGCGCACGCATTGCCAGACCTCGGGCGTGTCGCTCACCGAGCAGGACCCCTACAACAACGTCATCCGCACCGCCTACGAGGCGATGGCGGCGGTGCTGGGCGGCACGCAATCGCTGCACACCAATTCCTTCGACGAGGCGATCGCGCTGCCGACTCCGACCTCGTCGCGCATCGCGCGCAACACCCAGCTCATCCTCCAGCACGAGACCGGCGTCACCAAGGTCGTCGATCCCCTGGCCGGCAGCTACTATGTCGAATCGCTCACCGCCAGCCTGATCGCCGAGGCGCGCAAGCTGATCGCCGAGGTCGAGGCATTGGGCGGCATGACCAAGGCGGTCGAGGCCGGCATGCCCAAGATGCGCATCGAGGAGGCCTCGGCCCGCCGCCAGGCTCGCATCGATCGCGGCGAGGAAGTGATCGTGGGTGTGAACAAGTTCCAGCCCAAGGACGGCACCACGGTCGAGGTCATGGATATCGATAACGACGTGGTCCGCGAATCGCAGGTCACGCGTCTCGGCAAGATCCGCAAGAGCCGCGACGAGGCCAAGTGTGTCGCGGCGCTCAAGGCACTGGGCGATGCGGCGCGCAACGGCACCGGCAACCTGCTCGGTCTCGCGATCGAGGCCACGCGCGCGCGTGCCACGGTGGGCGAGATTTCTTCGGCGCTCGAAGGCGTCTACGGCCGCTACCAGGCCACCGTCCGTTCGATCTCCGGCGTCTATGCCGGCGAATGGGAGGGCGATCAGGGCCTGGATCGCATTCGCACCGACATCGCGGCCTTCGCCGAGGAAGAAGGCCGCCGGCCGCGCCTGATGGTCGTGAAGATGGGCCAGGATGGCCACGACCGAGGCGCCAAGGTGATCGCCACGGCCTTTGCCGATCTCGGCTTCGACGTCGACATCGGCCCGCTGTTCCAGACACCGCAGGAAGCGGCGCGGGCGGCGATCGAGAACGACGTGCACGTGATCGGCGTGTCGAGCCAGGCCGCCGGCCACAAGACACTGGTGCCGCAGCTGATCGAGGAGCTGGCCAAGCAGGGCGGCTCGGAGGTGATGGTGATCGTGGGTGGCGTCATCCCGGCCCAGGACTACGACTTCCTGAAGAAGGTGGGCGTGGCGGCAATCTACGGGCCGGGCACCAACATTCCTGCGGCCGCCGCCGAGATCCTGGCCATCCTGCGCCAGCGCAGCCAGAAGCGGGCAGCCTGAGCTAGCGCCGCATCGCCTGGCTTTCCTGCGGCGTGAGCGGACGTTCGCGGAACCACAGCAGCTTGCCGCGGATCGTGCCGAAGCCGGTTTTCGCTTCGAGCTTCGCCGGATAGCGTACCTGCGAGTTGTCGAGCCGCGCGAACCACACTTTCATCGGCTGCTCGCGCTTGCTCTCGGCCTCCTCCGGCGCGTCGTCGAATTCGCCGGCCACGCGCTTGGTGTGGATCTCGCAGACCAGCAGATCGCCCCGCGCGTTCGGCACGCCGGCGGCGGCCGGCGATTCCATGCCGATCTTGCGGATCAGGACGTCGATCCGCCGCTTGCCGTCGTTGGTCGGCACCGTGCGATCGCACGCGGCATCGCCGGCGAAACCGACGGTGAGGGCGGCCGACAGCGGATCGAGCGAACCGTTGCGCTGGTCGTCGGGAATCACATGTTTCGGCGGCGGCTTCCAGGCCGGGTTGTGCGTTTCGTTCATCGCGCCTGTGGGGCCGTACTGGGCGACCCAGGTGCGTGGCTTGTCGCCCACGATGATCGACAGAGATCCGGCCGTCGGTTGCGCCCCCTGGGATGAGAAACCACCCCATGCCCGGTTGCGCCCGTCATAGTGCATGGTGACGGCCCGCAACATCCCTTCCTTGAAGGTCCGGCTTTCGACGTCGTAACTCGTGCCATTGAAGCGCGCCGTGACGTCGATGCGAAAGCCGGCGAAGCCCGCGAAAGTGATCTCATAGCCGATGTCGACCTGACGTGCGTCCTGGGCAAGTGCCGCCGCCGGAACACCCGAGCTCAAGGCAAATGCGATCAAGGCCCTACGAAAACTCATGAAATCGCTCTCCACAGGGGGCTTACTTCAAGGTCACCGGCACGATAGAAGGCCCACGCCCCCTCCGCCAGAGCACTTGCGCGCCAGAAAAGGCACTTTTCCTCCATGTCGCCTCCCGACAACGACCGCGTTCCCAAGATCGGCGCCTCGCGCTCGTGGGCGGTCGTGGGCATTTTGGCCCGACATTTATGGCCAAAGGGTGAATTCGGCCTGCGCAGCCGGGTGGTCTTTGCCATGGTGCTGCTGGTCCTGGCCAAGGTCACCAACGTCTATGTCCCGCTGCTCTACAAGCGTGCCGTCGATGCGCTGGGCGAGCCTACGGCGCAAGCGATCGCGGTGCCGATCGCCCTCATCCTGGCCTATGGCGGTGCGCGCGTCCTGGCCCAGGCGTTCGGTGAAATCCGCGATGCCATCTTCGCGCCGGTGTCACAGCGAGCGATTCGCAATCTCGCCCAGGAAGTGTTCCGGCACCTCCATGCACTGTCTCTGCGATACCATCTCGAGCGGCAGACCGGCGGGCTCAGCCGGGTGATCGAACGCGGCACCCAGGGCATGGAGTTCCTGATCCGCTTCACCACCTTCAACATCCTGCCGACCCTGTTCGAAATCGTCCTGGTCGGCGGTATCCTGTGGAGCCTCTACGACTGGCGCTTCACCGCCGTCACGCTGGGCGCCGTCACGGCCTATATCGCCTTCTCCGTCGTGCTCTCTGAATGGCGCATCAAGTTCGTACGCCGCATGAACGACGCCGACACCGATGCCAACGCCAAGGCGATCGACAGCCTGCTGAACTACG
>MEMN01000118.1:9184-11317 GCA_001767945.1 Alphaproteobacteria bacterium RIFCSPHIGHO2_12_FULL_66_14
CCAGGGCGCCCTCATCTCGATCGGCCTCGTGGCGGTGATGTCGATGGCCGGGCAGGGCGTGGTCCGGGGCACGATGACGCTCGGCGATTTCGTGGCGGTGAACGCCTTTCTGATCCAGCTCTACGTGCCGCTCAACATGCTGGGCTTCGCCTATCGCGAGATCAGGAACGCACTGGTGAACATGGAGAAGATGTTCGGCCTGCTCGACGTCGATGCCGAGATCGCCGACCGGTCCGGCGCGCCGGCGCTCGTCGTGACGGGTGGTGAGATCGTGTTCGATCACGTCGATTTTCACTACGAGAAGGCCCGGCCGATCCTGCACGATATCAGCTTCCGCGTCCCGGCCGGCAAGACCGTGGCGATCGTGGGCTCGAGCGGCGCCGGAAAATCGACAATCTCGCGCATCCTTTTCCGCTTCTATGACGTGGCGTCGGGCACCGTGAAGATCGATGGCCAGGATATCCGCGGCGTGCGGCAGGCGAGCCTGCGGGCGGCGATCGGCGTCGTGCCGCAAGACACCGTGCTGTTCAACGACACGATCTACTACAACATCGCCTACGGCCGGCCCGACGCCAGTCGCGAGGAGGTCGAGCAGGCCGCCCGGCTGGCGCGCATCCACGACTTCATCGCGGCGCTGCCGCAGGGCTACGAGGCCACCGTCGGCGAGCGCGGCCTAAAACTCTCGGGCGGCGAGAAGCAGCGTGTGGCGATCGCCCGCACGATCCTCAAGAATCCGCGGATCCTGCTGTTCGACGAGGCGACCAGTGCGCTCGACACCCGCACCGAACAGGAGATCCAGCGCTCGCTGGAGGAGGTGAGCCGGGGGCGCACCACGGTGGTGATCGCGCATCGGCTGTCGACCGTCATCAATGCCGACGAGATCGTGGTCCTCGACCGCGGCCGGGTCGTCGAACGTGGCCGCCATGGCGACCTGCTGGCGCTGGGCGGCCTCTATGCCGACATGTGGAGCCGGCAGCAGGAAGCCGCGGCCGAGGCCGAACAGCAGGTGGAGGAGCCACCGTCGTTCCGCGCCGAAGGCCATCTGCGTGTCGCCGAGTAGCACGGCCCAAAATCCCTGGCGCGCCCTTCTGCCGGTCTTCCTCGCCTGTGCCGCCATCGGCCTGCAGGCGGGCGTTGCCTTGCCGCTGGTGCCGCTGGCGCTGGAACGGCAGGGGGAGGACCACCTCACAATCGGTGTCGTCTCGGCCGCCTGGGCCGTCGGCATGCTGGCCTTCGGCACGCGCATTCCGCAGATGGCGGCCCGGTTTGGCGCCGTCCCACTCATCGTCGTTTCCGTCGTCGCGGGTTCGGCCGTTACGGTTGCCTACACGCTCACCAGCAGTCCCGTGGTGTGGTTCATCCTCAGCCTTCTGCACGGAATAACCGGCGGCGTGCCGTGGGTGGTGAGCGAGATCTGGATGAACGTCGTCGTCGAGGAGAAACGCCGCGGCCGCGTCATGGGCTTCTACGCGATGCTGGTGGCGCTCGGCCTGGCGCTGGGTCCGCTCGTGCTGCAGGTGACGGGCGTCTACGGACCGGTCCCGTTCCTGACCTGCGCGGCGCTGGCCCTGCTGGTGGCGGTGCCGCTGCTGCCCTACTGGAAGAGCGCACCGGCCATCGAGCACACGGCCGATAGCGGCTTCGTGATCGTCGTGAAGGCCGTTCCTCTTGCCATGTTTGCCGGCTTCGTCTGCGGATTGGGCGAACAGGTCGCGTTCAGTTTCCTGCCGGTCTATGCGGTCGGCGCCGGCGTGTCGGCCGAGACCGGCGCACTGTGGCTCTCGGCCTTCGTGCTGGGCAACGTGATCCTGCAATGGCCGATCGGCTGGATGGCCGACCACTACGATCGACGTGCCGTGCTGGCCGGCTGCACGCTGGCCAGTGCCGTTCTCGTCGGGTTGCTGCCGATGGTGCCGGCGCAGTCGCCGGCAGTGATCGGCGTCGTGCTGCTGTGGGGCGGCATTTCATTCGCGATCTACCCGGTGGGGTTGGCGCTGCTCGGCCAGCGCTTCAACGGCGGCGACATCGCCCGCGCCAATACCGCCTTCAGCATGCTCTACATCCTGGGCGGCCTGATCGGCCGGCCGCTGACGGGCGCGGCGATGGACGTGATCGGCGATCCCGGCCTCGGCT
>MEMN01000118.1:11342-21836 GCA_001767945.1 Alphaproteobacteria bacterium RIFCSPHIGHO2_12_FULL_66_14
CGCGGCCGTTGCCGCCTTGCTGGCGCTCCGCCGCCCTGGCTGATAATTCTGCAGGCAAATGAGCGCCACGGCCGCCAAGACCGAAGATTCTGTCGATCCGCTGCTCGCGCCCCTGTTGACCGGCGACCGGCGGGCGCTCGCCCAGGCGATCACTCTCATCGAATCGACGCGCAGCGACCATCGCGCGCGGGCTGACGCGCTCCTGGCGGCGGTGTTGCCGCACAGTGGAAAGTCGATACGGCTAGGCATCACCGGTGTCCCGGGCGTCGGCAAGTCGACCCTCATCGAGCGTTTTGGCCTCTCGTTGCTGGAGCGTGGCCGGTCGCTGGCGGTGCTGGCGATCGATCCGTCCTCCAAGCGCGGTGGCGGTTCGATCCTGGGCGACAAGACGCGCATGGAAGAGCTGTCGCGTCGGCCTGCCGCCTTCATCCGGCCGTCGCCGGCCGGGGCCACCCTGGGCGGCGTCGCGCGGCGCACGCGGGAGGCGATGCTGCTGGTGGAAGCCGCGGGCTTTGACACGGTGATCGTCGAGACGGTGGGCGTGGGCCAGTCCGAGACGGCGGTTTCCGACATGGTCGACATGTTCATCGTGTTGTTGCTGCCGGCTGGCGGCGACGACCTGCAGGGGATCAAGCGCGGCGTCATCGAACTGGCCGACCTGATCGTGGTCAACAAGGCCGACGGCGACCTCAAGACCACGGCGAAGCGGTCGGCTGCCGACTATCAGCACGCACTGCGCATGTTGCGCTCGCCGACCGCCGGCTGGACTCCGGAAGTCGCAACCTGCTCGGCCCAGACCGGCGACGGCGTGATCGAGATCTGGGAAACGGTCGAACGCTTCGTCGCCGCGGTCGGGAGGAAGGGCATCGCCCGCCGCCGCGCCGAACAGGCGCGCGCCTGGATGTGGAGCGAGGTCGGCGAGACCCTGCTGGCCGAGTTGCGCCGCCACCCCGAGGTGAGACGCCTGGTCGGAGGCCTGGAGCGCGAAGTCGAAGCCGGCCGTGCAACACCTGCCGTGGCCGCCCGGCGGATGCTAGAAGCCTTCCATGGGCACTAAGTCTTTCCTCAAGCAGGCGCGGCGAGCTGCCGCCGCCAGCGAATTGCCGTTCTGGAAGCGCAAGACGCTGGCCCAGATGTCGAAGCAGGAATGGGAATCCCTCTGCGACGGCTGCGGCATGTGCTGCGTCAACAAGCTCGAATACGAGGGCACTGGCGAACTCGCCCAGACCGACACTTGCTGCAAGCTGCTCGATCCCAGGACGGCGCGCTGCAAGGACTACAAGAACCGCAAGAAGATCGTCCCGGATTGCATCCAGCTGACACCAAAGGTGGTGGAAAAGATGGATTGGCTGCCCAAGACCTGCGGCTACCGGCTGGTCCATCTGGGCAAGGATCTCTACTGGTGGCACCCCCTGGTGTCCGGCGACCCCGAAACCGTGCATCAGGCCGGGATTTCCGCCCGGGGACGGGTGATTTCCGAGGATTTGGTGGAGGATATCAGCGACCGGGTGGTCGATTGGTTCGCTTGACGCGGGGGGCTCCCGGCCCGTAAAAAGCCGGCCTTCCCGCCCGTCCGGCGGGATCGTTTTTTAGCGGAAGTCACCATGCCCCGTCGTTGCGCCCTTTCGGGCAAGTCCGTGCAGTACGGCAACAATGTGAGCCACGCCAACAACAAGTCCCGGCGCCGGTTCATGTCCAATCTGCAGGTCGCCTCGGTCCTGTCCGATGTCCTCGGCCACACGGTGCGGCTGCGGCTGACCCCGCGCGGCGTCAAGACCATCGAGCACAATGGCGGCATCGACGCCTACCTGCTCGGCACCAACGACAGCAAGCTCAGCCCCGAGATGACGGTGCTGAAGCGCCGGGTCGTTTCGGCCAAGGCCAAGAAGGACGCCAAGAAGGCGGCGGCGTAGGCGCCATCCCGAGCCGAAAGGCGAGGGACGTCCGCCGTCGCGGCGCTACGGCGCCAGTTCGAACAGCAGCAGAATGTTGCGCTGAAGACGATTGAAATTGTCGTCGGAGATCAGCCAGAGCAGCGTCTCGCCGCGTGCGCCCTTGGTCGCGGCCATTCCCTCGAGATTGTCGACTGCATAGGGCGAGGCCAGCCGCGCCAGTTCCTCCGCGCGCACGGTGGCGCCGGGCTTGAGCTGGGCGGCGTCGAACCGCATGACACGGCAGCGCACGCCGCGCACGACGTCGAAAGCGCGCTCGACCGTGGCGAACGAACCGTCCGGCAGGATCGTGATGGCCGTCGGGTGGAAATCAGGAACCGTGGCGTAGTCGAAAGAGCGCCAGAGATAGGCGCCGCCGGCGACCGGCTGGCCGATCCAGCCCATCACCGTGCCGGGCCGCTGGCCATAGTCCTCGCTGATGGCGATGACCCGGCCGTCGGCCAGTGCGGTCAGGGCTTCGACACCGCCATTGGCGGGCTGGCGCCCGATCTCGGCCGGCCCTTCGACCGGCGCCGGCGTGGCGGTGAGCGTCGGATAGCGCCAGAGGCGGTGACGGCGCTCGAAGGCGACCAGCCAGGAGCCATCGGGAAGGCGGGCCATAGCTTCGGCATCGGCTTCGGCCTTGCTCGAGATCGGCTTGCCAGCGAGGCCGCGAAGTTGTCCGATCCGGGCGTTGCTCAGTCCCGCGAGGTTGCCCTTGGCGTCGTAGTCGATCGTCGCGGTGAGCCTGGCCCCCCCGTCGGAGACCGAGGTGAGGCTTCGGCTGTCGGCCGAGACATGGAGAGCCGACCAGCCGCCGAAGTTGCGTGAACTGGCCGCCATCGCGATGCCGCCGCGCCAGATCAGCCGATCGACTCGCGTGGCGGCTGGCTCGTCGATCCTGAGCGGCAGCGAGGAGCCGTGAATCTCGATCGCCTGATCCTGGGCGCCGGCGGGCGGTGGCGGCACGCTGGCGCAAGCTCCTACGAGCAGGCAAAGACCGACCAAGTACCGGATCATGGGAAAACCGGCGCCACTCAGGCGGCGCGTCGGCCCGTCTTGCCGCCGCCGGCCTTGCCGCTGGCGGTCTTGCCGCTGGCCGACTTGCCGCCGCCGCCCCTGGCGCCGCGGTCGCGGCCGGCTCTCACGTCCTTCTTGTCGTCTTCGTCGAACAACGAGGCGAGCTGTTCCATCATCGTGCCGCCCAGCTGATCGGCGTCGACGATGGTGACGGCCTTGCGGTAGTAGCGCGTGACGTCATGGCCGATGCCGATGGCGACCAGTTCGACCGGCGAGCGCGTCTCGATCCAGTCGATGACGTCGCGCAGGTGGCGCTCGAGATAGTTGCCGGGATTGACCGACAGCGTCGAATCGTCGACCGGCGCGCCGTCGGAGATCACCATCATGATCTTGCGCTCTTCCGGTCGCGGCAGCAGGCGATTGTGCGCCCACAGCAGGGCCTCGCCGTCGATGTTCTCCTTGAGGATGCCCTCACGCAGCATCAGGCCGAGGTTCTTGCGCGCACGCCGCCACGGCGCATCGGCCGGCTTGTAGACGATGTGGCGCAGGTCGTTGAGGCGGCCCGGGTTGGCGGGCTTGCCGGCGGCGAGCCACTGCTCGCGGCTCTGGCCGCCCTTCCAGGCGCGCGTCGTGAAGCCCAGGATCTCGACCTTGACGCCACAGCGCTCGAGCGTACGGGCAAGGATATCGGCGCTCATCGCCGCCACCGTGATCGGCCGGCCACGCATGGAGCCCGAATTGTCGATCAGCAGCGAGACCACGGTGTCGCGGAAAGTCGTGTCCTTTTCCTTCTTGAAGGACAGCGCATGCATCGGGTTGGCGACGATGCGGGCCAGCCGCGCCGCGTCGAGCGTGCCCTCGTCGAGATCGAACTCCCACGACCGGTTCTGCTGCGCCATCAGGCGGCGTTGCAGGCGGTTGGCGAGCTTGCCGATCACCCCCTGAAGATGCGCCAGTTGCTGGTCGAGGTGGTTGCGCAGCCGGCCCAGCTCCTCGGCGTCGCACAGCTGGTCGGCGTCGACGATCTCGTCGAACTTGACCGAATAGGCGTGATACTGCTGGCCGAGCGGCTCGTTGGAGAGGGCGCCGGGGGGCAGCCATGGGCGCTCGGCGCGGCCCGGCTCCTCCTCGTCGCCCGAGCCCATCTGCATCTCGGTCTGGGCCTGGTCGGCCGCCGTCTCGGAGGCGTCCTCCTGCTCGGAGGCGTCCTCGGTCTCCTCGCCCTGGGCGCCGTAGCCCTGGGTCTCGCTGGAATCGCTGTTGTCGTCGCCGGTCTCATTCGACTGGCCGTCGGCGTTCTCCTGGTCCTGCGACTCCTCGGGATCGTCGTCCTGCAGGTCGGCCGATTCGTCGCCGAGCTTGAGGTCGCGGATCAGCTGGCGCGCGGCGCGGGCGAAGGCTTCCTGGTTGCCGAGCAGATCCTTGAGCTTCTGGAAGTCGCGGCCGGCGGCGGACTCGACGTCGGCCCGCCACAGGTCGACCATCGCCTTGGCGGACTCGGGCGGCTGGGCGCCCAAGAGCTGTTCGCGGGCGATCAGGCCGATCACGTCGGCGATCGGGGCGTCTTCCTTGGACTTGATGCGGGCATGGCCACGCTGGTCGGAGCGCTGGCGCCACAGCGCCGAGAGGTTGTCGGCGACGCCCGCCATGCGGCGTGCACCCAGCGCCTCGACGCGAACCTGCTCGACCGCCTCGAAGATCGCGCGCGCCGTTTCGCCGCGCGGCACGCGGCGCAAGTGCGTCTTGCGGTCGTGGTGGCGCAACTTCAGCGCCATCGAATCGGCCTCGCCGCGGACACGGCTCACGTCCTCGACCGGCAGGTCGCGCGCCGGCACGGTGATGCGTGCCTCGCTGCCCAGCAGCGAGCCGCCGTCGGGCACGAACGAGACGTTCACTTCCTTGCGCGACACCGCCCGCATGGTGGTGGCGGTGACGCGCCGGAACTCCTCGAGTGGCGTCGAATCCTTGGTGGCCATTCGGCCCTCTTCCTAGTGCAGCTTGCCGCCCTTGCCGCTGCTTGCCGGCAGTTCCTTGCCGAAGCAGCGCTGATAGTACTCGGCCAGGGTCGTGCGCTCGACCTCGTCGCACTTGTTGAGGAAGGTGAGACGGAAGGCAAAGCCCACGTCGCCGCTGAAGATGCGGGCGTTCTCAGCCCAGGTGATCACCGTACGCGGCGACATGACCGTCGAGATGTCGCCGGCGATGAAGCCCGCGCGGGTGAGATCGGCCAGCGCCACCATGGCGGAGACGATCTTGCGGCCCTCCTCGTTGTCGTAGGTCGGCGTCTTGGCGACGACGATGTTCACTTCCTGGTCGTGCGGCAGGTAGTTCAGCGTCGTCACGATCGACCAGCGGTCCATCTGGCCCTGGTTGATCTGCTGCGTGCCGTGATAGAGGCCCGTCGTGTCGCCGAGGCCGACCGTGTTGGCGGTCGAGAACAGCCGGAAGGACGGGTGCGGGCGGATCACCTTGTTCTGGTCGAGCAGGGTGAGCTTGCCCTCGACCTCGAGCACGCGCTGGATCACGAACATCACGTCGGCGCGGCCGGCGTCGTACTCGTCGAACACCAGCGCCGTCGGGTTCTGCAGCGCCCACGGCAGGATGCCCTCGCGGAACTCGGTGACCTGCTTGCCGTCGCGCAGTACGATCGCGTCCTTGCCGATCAGGTCGATACGGGAAATGTGGCTGTCGAGGTTGACGCGGATGCAGGGCCAGTTGAGGCGCGCCGCGACCTGCTCGATGTGGGTCGACTTGCCGGTGCCGTGATAGCCTTGGACCATGACACGACGGTTGTGCGCGAAGCCGGCCAGGATCGCCATCGTGGTGTCATGATCGAACAGATAGGCGTCGTCCACCTGGGGTACGTGTTCGGTCTGTACGCTGAATGCCGGCACTTCCATGTCGGTGTCGATGCCGAACAGCTGGCGGGCGGAAACCTTGATATCCGGCACGCCCGACACGTTCTGCTGGGCCGCGGTCGTCGTAGAGGCCATCACACGAATTCCTACAAAACAAAGCCCGCCAAATTGCGGGCAAAGTCAGTCTCGCAGGCCAATTTGTGCACCGCAAGCGGCCAATTGGCAGGGCAGCCGCGACTGGCCGGAATCACGCCACTGGAAGGGTTTCCGAAGCCCGCAGAGTGGAATAGGCGGCGTTGATTTCCTTCAGTTTTTCCTCGGCCTCGCGGGCGCCGCCGTTGGCGTCGGGATGGTGCAATTTCACCAGTTCCTTGTAACGAGATTTCACTTCCGCCTGGGTCAACGGCCATGAAAGTTCAAGCACGTCCAAGGCATTGCGCTCGGCCGGGGTCAGTTGCTCGCTGCCATCGTGGATCGGGGGAGGCTTTTCGCCGAGGCCGGCATCGTCTGCCAGGCCGAACGGATCGTTGATCTGGGCATAGGCGTTGCCGCTGCGCCGCGCCCCGAGCGGCCAGACCGGGCGGCGCCAAGTCGTGTCGGCGCGGATGTGGGCCTCGATCTGATCGGCGCCGAGACCGGCGAAATAGTCCCACTTCTTGTTGTATTCCCGGACATGCTCGAGACAGAACCAGCGATACTCGTTCAGCCGATCCCGGGCCCACGGCGCGCGGTATTCGCCCTGCAGGCAGCAGCCGGCCGCCTCGCAGACGCGCTGGTGCAGCTGCGCCTCGCCGGCCGCCATCAAGGGTTTCGCTCGCCGTCGCGACATTCAGCTAATATGTGTTGAACGGTTTTGCCGGGCAAGTGAGGCGAGCGATGGGCAAGGTGGCAATGGCGATTGACAGCAAGCTCCGGCAACGATTTGCGCCAGTGCGCTTGGCCGTGTCCGACGACTCGGCGCGACATCATGGCCATGCCGGCTGGCGCGAGGGTGGCGAGACCCACTTCAACGTCGAGATCGTGTCAGCCGCCTTCGAGGGCCAGAACCGCGTGGCGCGGCAGCGTCTGGTCTATGCCGTACTGAAGGACGAACTCGACGCCGGCCTGCATGCCCTTGCGCTCACGACGCTCACGCCGGACGAGGATGAGGCGCGGCGCTAGCTACCCCTCCATCTCCACTTCCTTGCCGGCCGCCGCGGCGCGAACCGCCTCGGCGTCGGGGCCGGTGTAGAAATCGGGTGCCCAGCGCTTCACCACCGTCCCGTCCGCGGCCCAGGCATGGCAGGTGTCGATGACATAGGGCTTGCGCCGCGGCTTGGGCGGTGCGCTGGAGTCGGGAGTCTCAGGCACATTGCCGCTTTTGGCGCGATGGGCACGGTCGAGTTCGCGCGCCTTGCCCGACGACACCGTCTGGAAGGCCGTGGTGGCGACCGGCCCCAGCAGCTCGACGATGTGGGTGCAGCCGTGGACGCCGCCCAGCCGCTCGCGGACGGCGCGATGGAAGCCGCCACCGATCCTGAGGCCGACCAGCTTCCTGAAATCGGGCGCGATGTCGCCGCACATGCGGTACGGCGACTTGTCCGTCACTGCTTCTACATCGACGATGGCGAAGTTGCCGTCGACCGTGAGGCGGATCGACATGTCGTGCACGAAATCGCCGGGCTTCAGCGCACCACGCCATTCGTTGGCGTGTTCGTAGGTCTTCTCGTCAGTGATGCGACCCTCGATATCCCACAGGCCGTCGTCGCGGAAAAAGCCCTGGCAGACGACGCGGCGGGTGTGCAGGTGCTGTCGCCCGACCGGTGGCGAAAGCGGCATGATTGAACCTCTTGCAGAAAAATCCGATGACCCGGGTGAGTGTTAGCCGGCCTGTATGGCGGCGGGCGGAACGATGCGCAACTCGGCAATGCGCGTGCCTTCGCGCTTCAGAATATCGAAGCGAAACCCGTAAAATGCATACATCTGCCCGACTTCCGGGATGCGGCGGGCCTCGTGCAGGACCAGGCCGGCGATGGTGATGGCGACGTCCTGCGGCAGGTTCCAGCCGAATTCGCGATTGAGGTCTCGGATCGGCACGTCGCCCTGGCAGATCATGCTGCCGTCCTCGCGGCGGACCACACCACGCTTGATGGCGTCGTGCTCGTCCTCGATGTCGCCCACGATCTCCTCGATGATGTCCTCGAGGGTGACGATGCCGCGCAGCGCACCATATTCGTCGACAACGATGGCGAAATGCTCATGACGGGCGCGGAAAGCCTCGAGCTGATCGAACAGGATCGTCGATTCCGGAATGAACCAGGGTGGTGTCATCACGTCGTCGATCCTGACCGCCTCAGGGCTGCCCGCGGCCTTGACCGCCCGGAACAGGTCCTTGGCGTGGACGACGCCCACGATGTTGTCGGGCTGGCCGCGATGGAGCGGGATGCGCGTGTAGGGTGCGGCCAGCACCTGTGCCACGATTGCCTCCGTGGGCTGGTCGGCGTCGATCAGTGCGACGCTGCCGCGATGGGTCATGACGTCGCCGACCGTGCGGTCTCCGAGTTCCAGGACCGAGCGCAGCATTGCCTTCTCATGCGGCGCATCGGCGTCGCCTTCGCCCTGGCCATGCATTTCGATGGCGCCGCGCAGCAGCTCGTTCTGTTCGCCGGCGTCGTGCGCGAGGTCGGTCCGCACGCGCATCAGGCCGAGGAAGAAGCGCGATGTCCAGGCGACGCCGCGCGCCATCGGTCCCAGGATTGCCACGGTGACCACGATGGATGGTGCCAGGATGAGCGCCACACGGTCGGCGCGCAGCAGTGCCCAGGTCTTGGGCATGACCTCGGCGAAGATCACGACCAGAAAGCCGATCGCGAGCGTGGCGTAGACGACGCCGGCCGCGCCGAACAGCGCCGTCAGCACCGCCGTCGTGAGCGATGCCGAGAAGATGTTGACCACGTTGTTGCCGAGCAGCACGGCGCTTACTGTCTCGTCCTTGCGATCGAGCAGGCCGTTCACCAGGGTCGCCCGCTTGTTGCCCTGCTGGGCGAGGCGGTGCATGCGCTGGCGCGAGGCGCCGGTAATCGCCGTCTCGGCCGCCGACAGATAGGCCGCCAGCAGCAGGCAGAACAGGACCAGCGGGCCGGCAATGTAGAGCGGTACGTCGAAATGCAGCTCGGGGTCCATGATGGCCTCAGGCCGCGATGGCGTCGGCGAGAAGGCCCTGCAGGACGGCCTCGTCGACCGCGCGGCTCATGAACCCCTTGCCGATACCTCGCGCCAGAATGAAGGCGAGCCTTCCGCTTTCCGCCTTCTTGTCGCCGCGCATGTGGTTGATCAGTTTCGCCGAGTCCCAGACACGCCGGTTGTCACCGCCGATCGAGCGCAGCCGCATCGGCAGCCCGACCCCGGCGAGATGGGCTCGCACGCGCTCGGCGTCCGCCGCCGGACAGAGTCCGAGCCGGACCGACAGGTCGAAGGCCATCGCCATGCCGGCGGCCACGGCCTCGCCGTGCAGCAGGTCGGGCCCGAAGCCCGTCTCGGCCTCCAGCGCATGGCCGAAGGTGTGGCCGAGATTGAGGAGCGCGCGCAGGTCGGTGGTCTCGCGTTCGTCGGCCGCCACGATCCGCGCCTTGGAAAGGCAGCTCTGCTCGATCGCACGGGTGCGAGCGGCGGCGTCGCCGGCCAGCAGCGCAGCGGCATTGGCTTCGCACCAGGCGAAGAATTCCGGATCGTCGATCAGCCCGTATTTCGCCACCTCGGCATAGCCCGCGAGCAGTTCGCGCCGGGGCAGGGTGTCGAGCACGCCGGTGTCGGCCACCACCAACCGCGGCTGATAGAAGGTGCCCACGAGGTTCTTGCCGTGGCGCGTGTTGATGCCGGTCTTGCCGCCGACCGAGGAGTCGACCTGGGCGAGCAGCGTCGTCGGCACCTGGATGAAGTCGACGCCGCGCAGCAGCACCGAGGCCGCAAATCCGGTGAGGTCGCCGACCACGCCGCCGCCCAGCGCCACCAGGGTCGCCTTACGGTCGGGACGGCGGTCGAGCAGGTCGTTCATCAGGCGGCCGAAGGAGGTGAATTCCTTGCTGCTCTCGCCCGCCGGGACGGCGACCAGGCCGGCGTCGACGCCGGCATTGCGGAACGAGGCGGCGAGGCGCTCGCCGTAGAGCGGGGCCACGGTCTCGTCGCTGACGATCGTCACGCGCGGCGCCGCCAGCAGCCCGGCGCTGAGCACGCCGGCGCGGTCGATCAGGCCAGGGCCGATCGCGATGTCGTAGCTGCGGCCGGCAAGATCGACATGGACGGTGCGCATCGCGTTGGCAGCTGTGTCCGGGCGCACGCTCATGCCGCCGTTCCCGTCGGCTGGGCTTGCAGATAGGCGCGCAACGCCTCGATCGTCTGTTCGGTCGTGCGATCGGCAGGCTGGGCGGTCGACTCGACGACGATGTCGGCCTCGGCGTAGACGGGATAACGTTGGGTCATCAGCGTGCCGAGAATCTCCTTGGGGTCGCCTTGGCGCAAGAGCGGTCGGTTGGTCCGCCGCCGAACGCGGTCGAACAGAACATCGAGATCGGCGCGCAGCCACACTGTCACCGCCTTGGCATGCATCAACGCCCGCGTTTCGGGGTCCATGTAGGCGCCACCGCCGGTCGACAGCACGTGTGGCGGCTCGTCGAGCAGGCGGGCGATCACCCGGCGCTCGCCGGCAC
>MEMN01000118.1:21852-30048 GCA_001767945.1 Alphaproteobacteria bacterium RIFCSPHIGHO2_12_FULL_66_14
ATACTTCTCGAAGAACTCGCCGATGGTGCAGCCGGCAGCGTGCTCGATCTCATCGTCGGCGTCGACGAACGACAGGCCGAGGCGCGCTGCCAACCGCTTGCCGATTGCGCTTTTGCCCGCACCCATCAAGCCCACGAGGGCGACGGTACGCGGTACGGAGAAGGGGGGAGAGGCGTCCATGACGAACTGCAAGCATGCATGTCGCCCATTCTGCCCGTCGTTTCAAGCGAGCGGGTCCAGTCGGGGCGAGGCGAGACCGGCGGGATGACCGCCGTGGAAGCGGCAATTGCCGCCTAGGCGGCGGCCGGGTAGTTTGCCCGCGCCGTGGCCATGTTCCGCTCTCGAAACCATTTTCGCGTCCCCACCGTGAGGCTCGGCCCGGTGGTGGTGGTCATCGTCGTCGGTCTTTTGATCGCGGGCCTGGTGGCGCTCGCCGTCATCGAGCCGCGACCGCCGTTGCGCCATTTCGAGGTCCCCGTGTCCAATGAACGCTTTGCGCGCTAGCCTGCTCTCTGCCATGGCGCTCGGCTTGGCGTCGGTCGCCCTCGTCTCGATCGGCGTGGCGGCCTGGGCGCAAACCACCAATTTCGACACCCGCCCGACGGGCTTTCTCTCGGCGCGTACCGGCGGCATGCCGCTCGACGCCTGGGCTGGAACGTCGCTTGGCACGGCCAAGCGGCTGGTCTCCGCGCTGCCGGCCGCCCCGCGCAGCCGTGCGCTGCGAGATGTGCAGTTCAAGGTCATGGTGAGCGAACTCACCCCTCCGCCGCCCGACGGCAGCGGGCCGCCCAGCCTGTTCGCCCGCAAGGTCGATCGTCTCGCGGCGATGGGCGAGGCCGAGAGCCTGAACGAAATGGTGCGTTCGGCAGGCGGCTATGTCGATCCGGCGATTGCCGCCGCCGTGGTCAATTCCCTGATGCTGGCGGGTGAAAAGGAAGGCGCTTGCGCAATTGCGCGCAGCCATGCGCTCGCCGAGCCGTTCAAGCGCCGGGCCGATGTCGCCTGCATGGTCGCAGCCGGCGACAACGCCGGAGCGATGGCCGCCTCGGCGGCGCTGCGCGGCAACGATCCCATGCTCGCCAAGCTGGTCGAGGTCGCGGCCGGCGGCCTGCCGCCTTCGGCGGCGCCGCCGACGCAGCTCGACGGCCCGGCGATGGTCATGCTCGATCTCGCCTACGTGCAGCCGCCGGCGGCGGCGCTCAAGACGACGCAGCCGCCGCTCATGCGCTCGCTGGTCGCCCATCGCACGCTGCCGATGCCGATGCGGCTCGACATCGCCGAACGCGGCGAGGCGCTGGCCATCATCGAGGCGACCAAGCTGGGCGATCTCTACATCGAGGCCCTGCGCGACGGTGTCGTGCTGCCGCCGGCGATGGCGCGCCGCGCCAGGCTCGTCTACGCCGCCCGCAAGGCCGCCAATCCGCAGGAGGTCGTGAACTCCATCATTGCGGTCTACGGCGAAGCGCGGGGCAGCTCGTTGTTTCCCACCATCGCGCGCGCCAGCGCCGCCGGGCTACTCAATATTCCGGCGCAGCCGCAATTCGCCAACATCGCCCAGGAGGCGATGCGCGGGTTCCTGCTGCTGGGTGACAAGCAGCAGACCAAGGCCTGGACGCAACTCGCCCTCAAGGCCGCCTATAACAACGCCCGTGCCATGAACGCTCTCGACCGGTTGCTGCCGCTGGTCGCCATCGCCGGCGTCGACGATCCCAAGCGGCTGCCGCCTGAGGACGTCAATCGCTGGTACGAGGTGATGCGCCAGGACGACGCGGCGCGCGCGCCGTTGCGTGGCTACCTCCTGCTCGAGCTGTTCCGGGCCACCGGCATCGATGTGCCGCGGGGCTCCACCCAGCTGCCCGAAGCACTGCCGGCCAACGTCCGCCTGGTCTCGCCCGCCGCGGCTACGATGCAGGCATTGCAGGCCGCGGCCTCGGGCCGGCGGCGCGCCGAGACGGCATTGCTGGCGTCGATCGCGGTCGGCGAGACGCCGCTGATCCAGCTGCATCCCGCCGCGGTCGGCGCCATCGTGCGGGCGTTGCGTGAGGTCGGCGAGGATCACGCCGGGCGGCTGTTCGCGGTCGAGACGGCGATCGCCCACGGGCTGTGAAACCCAAGCCCGCTCCGCCACAGGCCCGCGAGGCCGAGGCATTCATCGAAATGCTGACGGCGGAGCGCGGCGCCTCGAAGAACACCGAGTCCGCCTATCGCAGCGATCTTCGGGATCTGCTGTCGTTTCTCGCCCGGCGTAAGCAGGGTCCAACCAGCGCCAATGCCGCGGCATTGCGGGCCTACCTGAAGGCGCTCGACTATCTCGGCATGACGCCCGGCACCGTGGCCCGCCGGCTCTCGGTCATGCGCCAGTTCTTCCGGTTCCTGCTGGCCGAGCGGCTGCGCGACGACGATCCGGCGAGCACCCTCGATTCACCACGGCTGGGGCGGCCGCTGCCCAAGGTATTGTCGCGCGTCGAGGTCGATCGCCTGATCGAGGCCGCGCAGGCCAAGGGCGGTGAGGATGGCGGTCGCATGGAGACCTTGCTCGAGATTCTCTATGGCTCGGGCTTGCGCGTCTCGGAACTTGTGGCTCTGCCGCTGACCGCGGTCGAGCGTGATCCCACCATGTTGATGGTGCGCGGCAAGGGTGACAAGGATCGACAAGTGCCGCTGTCCGATCCGGCCCGCGCCGCCATTGCGAAGTGGCTGCGCATGCGCGCCGGCGCGCTCGCCGAGGGCGAGACTTCGCGCTATCTCTTTCCGTCGCGCGGTCGCACCGGGCATCTGACACGTCAGCGTTTCGCCCAGCTCCTCAAGGAGGCCGCCCTGGCGGCCGGCATCGATGCCGCCCGCGTGTCGCCGCATGTGCTGCGCCACGCCTTCGCCAGCCATCTGCTGGAAGCCGGTGCGGACCTGCGCAGCGTGCAGCTCATGCTGGGTCATGCCGACATCGCGACGACCCAGATCTATACGCATGTCGTGCCGGAAAAGCTGCGCGCGCTTGTCGAAGACCATCATCCGCTGGCCCGCCGGAAGCGCAGGCCGGCCGGTTGACAGGATTCCGATGCCGGGCGACACCAGAATTCAATGACCACTTACCTCGAATTCGAGAAGCCGATCGCGGAGCTCGAAAGCAAGATCTCCGAACTCAGGCACCTTCCCAACAGCGGCGACGTCGATATCGCCGAGGAAGTCATGCGCCTGCAGGCCAAGGTCGACAGGCTTCTGCGCGCGACCTACGCCAAGCTGACGCCGTGGCAGAGGGTGCAGGTGGCGCGGCATGCCGAGCGACCACACGCCCAGCGCTACATCGACCGGTTGATAACCGGCTACATGCCATTGGCGGGCGACCGTGCCTTCGGTGAGGACGCCGCCATCGTGGGTGGTGTCGGCCGCCTGGACGGCCGCAGCATCGCCGTTCTCGGCCAGGAGAAGGGCGACGATACCGAAGCGCGCATCAAGCACAATTTCGGCATGGCGCGGCCCGAAGGCTATCGCAAGGCGCAGCGCCTGATGAAGCTGGCCGACCGCTTCGGCATGCCGGTGGTGACCCTGGTCGACACACCCGGCGCCTATCCCGGCATCGACGCCGAGGCACGCGGCCAGGCCGAAGCCGTGGCCACCACCATCGACACCTGCCTCTCGCTCGGCGTGCCGCTGGTCAGCGTGATCATCGGCGAGGGCGGCTCGGGTGGGGCGCTCGCCATCGCTTCGGCCGACCGCGTCTACATGCTGGAGAATTCCATCTATTCGGTGATCACGCCGGAAGGCTGCGCCTCGATCCTGTGGCGCGACAGCGGCAAGGCCCAGGATGCGGCCGAGGCGATGAAGGTGACGGCGGGCGACCTCAAGAAGCTCGAAGTGATCGACGAGGTCATCCCCGAGCCGATGGGCGGCGCCCATCGTGGCGTCGACGAGACGATCGATCTGGTCGGCAAGGTGGTTTCCGAGGCGCTGGCCGAGCTGTCGGGACTCGATCCTGCAAGCTTGCGCGAGCGCCGGCAGGAGAAATTCCTGGCGATGGGCAAGAAGGGACTCTAGCGTTCTTGCCGGGGCCCGTGCCGAGTCTGCGTCTCAGCGTTCTCGACCAGTCGCCGATCCGCAAGGGCGGCACGCCGGCCGATGCGGTGCGCGAAACCCTCGAGCTGGCACAACTCTGCGACCGCTTGGGCTACGTACGCTACTGGCTGGCCGAACATCACAGCAGCGAGGCGCTGGCGGGTTCTGCGCCGGAGGTGCTGGTTACCCGCGTGGCGGGCCTCACCGAACGCATCCGCGTCGGCTCGGGCGGCGTGATGCTGCCGCACTACAGCGCCTACAAGGTGGCCGAGAATTTCCGCATGCTGGAGACGCTGTTTCCCGGCCGCATCGATCTCGGTGTCGGCCGCGCGCCGGGCAGCGACCAGCGCACGATGCGCATCCTGGCCGACGGCAAGCCCAACTGGAGCAGTGCCGACAACTATCCGATCCAGGTGCGCGACCTCGTTGCATGGCTGCACGATGCTCTGCCCGACGGCCATACCGGCCGCGGCGTCACGGCCCAGCCGACAGGGCAAAGTGCACCGGACGTCTGGCTGCTGGGCTCGAGCAATGACAGTGCGGCGATGGCCGCCCATTTCGGCCTGCCGTTCTGCTTCGCCCATTTCATCAATCCCGACGGCGGCGATCACGTGACGCGCGCCTATCGCGCCCACTTCAGGCCGTCGGCGCTCCACACCCGGCCGATGCCGCTGATGGCGATGGGCGTCCTGTGCGCGGAGACCGACGAAGAAGCCGATCTGCTGGCCAAGAGCCGCGACGTCTGGGCGATGCGGCTCCGCACCACCGGCAATCCCGGACCCATACCTTCCGTCGAGGAGGCGCTGGAGGTTGCCAGGGATCCGCGCGCGGAGTCATTTCTCGCCTCGATGCGTCGCCGTTCCCTCGTCGGATCGCCCAGGATCGTGCGGGCCGGCCTGGAGGAGCACGCCGCCCGCTACCAGGTCGACGAGATCATGATCGTGACGATCTGCTTCGACTTCGAGAAGCGCAAACGCTCCTACGAGCTGCTTGCCCGGGAATTCGGCCTCGGCTAGAGGCCTGCGATCGGAAAGCCGCCGCTCCTGCCGTTCTGCGGCCGCCGCGTCGAGATCAGCGATCGCGCTTTCCCGGCCTTGCCGGCGCGCACCATGGATGCGGCCACCACGTATTCGAGCAGGTCGCGCTGCGCACGGCTGCCGCCAAGCCGTTCGTGCGTGGCGAGCAGGGGCTGGATCTCCTCGGCGGCGCGAGTCCAGTCGCCACCTGCGAAAGCCTCGAATCCGCGGCTCAGCGGCGCCACCATGTCGCCCGCCGCGCCGCGCGGGCTTTCGGTGAACTTCGTCAGCGCCTCGCCGTCCCCCGCCATGGCGTAGGCGAGCACCGTGTGCATGTCGACGAAGCTGAGGCCGGGTCTGCCAAACCACTTCGTCGCGTACTCGCCGAGCTCTCGCCACAGCTCGGGCCGGCGGGGCTGGCCCGCCATCTCCGCGCGCAGCAGGAAGGCGGGACAGTCGGTGGCGACATTGACCTGCGGTCCCCAGGCCGCGCCGGGACGCAGGGCGCTGTCGTAGATACGCCATGCTTCCTGGTGCCGGCCCGTCTCCATCGACCACAGCGCGAGGTGCCAAGAGTTGTGGCAATGCATGAGGCCATCGCGCGGATAGTCCTCCATCCAGTCGGTCATGAAGGCGAGGCCAGCCTCACGCTCGCCGGTTTCATAGAACAGGTGGCCGTGGATGTGTGCGGCATGGGCACTCTTCGGATAGGCGGCGAGGGCCGCCTCGATGTTGCGCGCACCCTCGTCGAACATCTGCAGCTCGATCTGGGCAAAGGCGAGCTGGGTGCGGTACCACCAGTCGTCGCCATAGTGCTTTTCCAGCGGTACCAGGATGGCGAGCTGGTCGACCTCGCGGCCGAACTTGCCCGAGAAACCGATCAGGCCGAACACGCTGGTCGCCGGCGCCAACGCCATGGCATCGCGCGGCCAGCTCTTCAGATGCTCGTGGATCGCCTCGAGGGCGGCGGCGCCCTGGCCGGTCAGGATCTTCTCGAACATCGCGATCTGGCTCTGCTCGCGCGGCGTCGTCCCCGCCGCCAGCTCGCGGGCCCGTGCAAGCGGCGCCTTCGCCTCGTGGCCGCGGCCCAGAAGTTGCTTGGCGCGGGCGAGCGAGATGTGGCCGAGCGCGAATCCCTCGTCGGCCGTCACTGCGGCCTGGAAGGCGGTGTCCATTCCGGGCGTTGCCGCCATCAGGCTGTCGACGCCGGCCAGGTACGCGTCGCGCGCGGCGGTCGAGTTCGTGGTCAGGTCGTTGCTGTACCGGTCCTTAAGCATGTCTCAGCTCTTTTCCTTCCCCGCTGTCGCGTCCCACATCGGCGGCGCCATCGTCTCGCTGAAGTTCTTGAACATGAGATTGAACGAGATGCTGATGCGCTCGCTCTTGCCGTCGTTGGCCGGCACCGTGTGCTTCAGCCACGACGGGAAGATCACCAGCCGGCCTTCCTTGCTCTGGGCATGGGCGCCGTTGGCGGTGAGGCGGGTGTATTGCCGCGGCTTGGGCATGATCATGGAAGCCTGTCCGCGCGGATCCTGGAAGATGATCTGCGATCCGGGAGCCGGAATCGTCACGTAGTAGACGCCGCTCAGATAATTGTTCGGATGATGGTGCATCGGATGGTAGGCGCCCGGCGGATTGATGTTCGCCCAGCAGCCGGTGATGTCCATCGGGTATTGATCGACCTGGAGGAAGCGCGTTACGCCCCGCGCCGCCATTTCGACCAGCTTCACGAAATCGGCGAAGGCAGGCCTGGTATGCAGGTTCTGCGGCGTCTGCCAGTTGCTGCCGGCGGGGATGGCTGGGCGTGGCGCGATCAGGCGCTCGATCTCGGCCTTGAGGGCCGCGTTCAGCACCGATGCTGCGGCGGGTTTGAGGTCGACGATCCATAGCGGCGTCGGGAAAACTTCCTGGACTTCCTGCTTCTCGATCATGGCTGCCATCATATCCCGCGATTGCCGGAATGTCCTTTAGGTGCTCCAATTGGTCGCGATCAACGGGCCGGGAGGAGCACATGGCCATCACCGTCCAGCCGACCACGCCGGAATTCGTCGCCGAAGTGGGCGATGTCGATCTCGCCAGGCCGCTCGGCGCCGACGACCTCGACGCGATCCGCGCCGCCTTCACCAGGTATGCCGTCCTGGTCTTTCCCGACCAGCATTTCGACGACGACAGCCAACTCGACTTCGCGCGCAACTTCGGTCCGCTCGAGACCACCGTGTTCAAGGCGCGCAAGGGGCACAAGCTGCGCCTGCACGAGAACATGGCCGATGTCGGCAACCTCGATGCCGAGAACAGGATCCTCACCACCAACGATCGCCAGCGCCTGTACAATCTCGGCAACAAGCTCTGGCACACCGACTCCTCGTTCAAGCGGCTGCCGGCCTATTGTTCCATGCTGCATGCGCGCTCGATCCCGCCGATCGGCGGTCAGACCGAGTTCGCCGACATGCGCGCCGCCTACGATGCCCTGCCCGAGGCGACGAAGCAGCGCATCGCGGGGCTGGTGGCCGAGCATTCGATCATGCATTCGCGGGCCAAGCTCGGCTTTGCCGACTTCGACGACGGCGAGCGCGAGGCCTTCAAGCCTGTGCCGCAGGTGCTGGTCCGCCGGCTGCAGGATTCGGGCCGCATGAGTCTCTATGTCGCGAGCCATATCGGCGCGATCCGCGGCATGGACGATGCCGAGGCCAGGCAGCTCCTGGAGGAGCTGACCACCTATGCCACGCAGCGCCAGTTCGTCCACAGCCACCGCTGGCGGGTGAACGACCTGGTGATCTGGGACGACCGCTGCACCATGCATCGCGGCATGGACTTCGACGACCAGCGCTATGCCCGCGACATGCGCCGCGCCACGGTGTCCGACGTCGCGCCGACCTGCGAGCAGATGGGGCTAGCCGTCGCCGCAGAGTGAGCGGCGCATGATCGTCCGCCGCCACGCCGGGTGGCCGTGGCTGTTCTCGAGCAGGAACTGCACCCGCAGCGTCCGCGGCCATTCTCCGCGCGGCACTTCGACGAAGCCGCGCCGCGCATAGAACGGTGCGTTCCACGGTACACGAAGATAGGTCGACAGATGAAGTGCGTCGAAGCCCAGCACTCGAGCGGCCGCTGCCGTGCGGTCGATCAGGGCGGC
>MEMN01000118.1:30058-31892 GCA_001767945.1 Alphaproteobacteria bacterium RIFCSPHIGHO2_12_FULL_66_14
CGAGCACCGACAGTTGATCGAGCCAGGCGGTGCTGCCGCGCAGCTTCATCAGGGCAAAGCCCACGGGCCGGGTGAGTGGCGAGGCCGCCACCCACAGCCGGCCCTTGCGACGACCTTGCGCCAACGAGGCGATGGCGGCGGGCGGCATGTCGACCACCCGGCGCAGACCGGCCCGCGCGTAGCGCAGGTCGGCCGCGTTTTCGATCTGCGGCAGGAGCGGGATTTCGTCGGGACGAGGGGCGCGAATCATGGTCGCGGATTGGATACGCTCCGCCGACCCCGGGAGGAAGAACCATGACGATCGATATCGAGCCGCTGAGGAAGCATCTCGGGCGCAAGATCGAAGACGAGGACACGGCGACCGAGGCGTCGCTCAGGGGCATGATCGCGACCTTCGACCGCGACGAGAAGGTTCCGGGGCCCGGCGAGCCGATCGCGCCGGGCTGGCATCTCTGCTACCTCCATTCCTACGCGCGGCGGGCGTCGCTGGGCGAAGACGGCCTGCCGGTCGAGGGTGGCGTGCTGCCGCCGATGCCGTTGCCGCGCCGCATGTATGCCGGCTCGACCTTCACCTTCGACGGCGACATCCGCGTCGGCGACAAATTGCGCCGCGAGATCGAGTTCAGCGACATCCAGCTCCGTGGCGGTGCCACCGGCACCCTCGTGGTCACGACCCAGACCCGGCGCATTTTTACGCCGCGAGGGCTCGCCGTGACGGAGGCGGCAAACACGGTCTTCCGCGAGGAGGTGAAGCCCGGCGCCAAGAGCGGCGTTCCCGTGCGCGAGGCGGCGCCCACCGACGTGCCGTGGCGGCGCACCATCAAGGCCGATCCGGTGATGCTGTTCCGCTACTCCGCACTCACCTTCAACCCGCATCGCATCCACTATGACCGCACCTACTGCATCGAGACCGAGGGTTATCCCGGCCTCGTGGTGCATGGCCCCTTCGCCCAGCAATGCCTGTTCGACCTGCTGCGCGACTCCGCCCCCGGTCGCAAGATCAGGACCTTCGCCGTGCGCGCCCGCGCCCCTCTGTTCGACACCGCGCCGTTCGACGTGATCGGCCGGCCGACCGCCGACGGCCAAGGGAAAATAGGTGGGGCAGAGCTCTGGACAGTGACGCCGCAAGGCACCATCGCCGCGCAGGCCACCGCGACCTTCGCGTAAACCAGATGCAAGCACCGCCCCTGCCGCGGTTCCTGATCCCGCGGCTGCCGTTCTTCTACGGCTGGGTGGTTCTGGGCTGCATCTGCCTCGCGGGCTTCGCGCGGCAGGGCCCGGCCGTCGCCGTGCTCTCGATCTTCGTCGTGCCCATGACCGACGCGTTCGGCTGGTCGCGCACGGAGATGTCGGGCGCGGTGTCGCTGGGCGGCCTGCTGGCGGCCGTCATCTCGCCGATGATCGGACCCTTCGTCGATCGCCGCGGGGCCCGGCTGGTGCTTTGTCTCGCCGTGGCCGGGACGGGCATCGCCTGCATGGCGCTGTCGCTCATCCAGTCGTTGCTCCTGTTTTATGTTCTGTTCTGCTTCGCGCGCATGGTGTGGGCGGGGCCGTTCGATCTCGGCCTCTATGGCGCGCTGAACAACTGGTTCGTGGCCCGTCGCGCCGTCGCCACCTCGATCGCGCCGCTCGCGCAGATGTCGGGCCTCGTGGCCCTGCCGCTGATCGCGCAGCTCGCCATGGGTCGGGCGGAGACCGGTGCCGACTGGCGCGCCGGCTGGATCGCCGTCGGCGCCACGGTGCTGATCGTGGGCTTTGTGCCGTGCTGGCTGCTGCTGGTGCGGCGGCCGGAAGACGTCGGCCTGCAGCCCGACCGGCTCGTCACCGGCGATGC
>MEMN01000119.1:0-34981 GCA_001767945.1 Alphaproteobacteria bacterium RIFCSPHIGHO2_12_FULL_66_14
TCGATCGAGAAGTGGCAAGGCCTCGATTGGGCGAACCTGCAGGTGACGCTCGTGGTCGACGGCAAGACCATCGTCGACCAGAAGGGCGGACTGGGCGCCGTTGATCCGGTGCGGCCGCTCGCCTGGATGATCGACCATGCCGTGCGTCACCGCGGCGGCATCCGGAAGGGACAGGCGATCACCACCGGTTCATGGACTGGCCTGCGCTACTTCCCGCCAGGCGCGCGAGTTCGCGGCGAATTCGTCGGGCTGGGCGCGGTGGAAGCGTCGTTCTGACGTTTCGGCCGATGCCGTAACACCGGACGGCGCGGTTCGCGCATTGTCCGGTCATGCAACAGACCCTTCGACTAATCGTCCTTCCGGCGAGACTGTGCCTCGCTGACCTCCTGCAAACCGGCCTCGCCGTGCTCGCGATCTGGTCCCGCCGCAGCCGGACACGCCGGCGCCTGGCGATGCTGGAGGCGCGCGCCCTGGCCGATCTCGGCCTCACGCGCGCGCAGCAGCGCGCGGAGGCCGCGAAATGGTTCTGGCAGGTGTGAGGCGGAGGCTAGTAGTACCAGCCCGGATATGGGTAGCCACCCCACGGGCCCCAGTCCCAGTCGTTCATCGAGTTGATGTTGGCGGTCATCTGCTGCTCGTCCGCCAGGTTCTTCTGGAAGACGTTCCCCTGGTACCGGGCATAGGCCGATTGGTTGCCGACATACAGGCAGACGCAGACGGTGGGGTCCGGATAGACGTAGAACACTTGGCCGTTCTTGATCTCGCGAGAGAACTTGTGCGGCGGCAGGTTCTTGAACGAGGCCTGGCGCGCCGGGGTGTTGGCCGGCACGAACTTGAAGCCGGCCGCGGCCATCATGTCTTCCTTGTTGCCGATGCTCTGTTGCGTGGTCTGGCAGGCGGCGACGGCGGCGCACAGTCCCAGAATCGCAAGAGTTGATCCAACCTTAACCATCGCTTCCTCCTCGTTGAGCAGTCCTAAGCGCCCGTCCATTTCGGCGCCCGCTTCTCCAGGAACGCCGCCATGCCTTCGCGGAAATCGGCACTACCGTAAGCCAACCGGATCAGGTCGTCGATGCTCTCGTCGGCGATCCGCGCCTGCAGGCGCCGCAGCGCCTCCTTGGTCACCTGCAGGGTGAGGGGGGCATGGCCGGCGACGGTGCGCGCCACTTCCTCGGCGCGGGCATGAAGGCTCGCCGCATCGGGCAAGACCTCGCTCACCAGGCCGACCGCGAGGGCCGACGGCGCGTCCATCAGCTTGGCGAGGAAGATCATTTCCTTGACCCGTTGCGGACCGATCAAGGCGGCCAGGCGGGCATAGTTGGACATCGACAGGCAGTTGCCCAGCGTGCGGGAAATGGGAAAGCCGAACTGGGCACTGGCGGCGGCCAGCCTGAGGTCGCAGACGGCGGCAATGGCGGCACCGCCCCCGGTGCAGAATCCGGCGATGGCTGCAACGGTCGGCACGGCGCAGCGTTCGATGGCATCCAGAATGCGATCCATCTTGCGCTCGTAGCCGATGCCGTCCTCGCCACCCTCGAAGCTCTTGAACTGGGCGATGTCGGTGCCGGCGGCGAAGGCCTTGTCGCCCGCACCGGTGACGACCAGCGCTTTCGCCTCTCCGGTCTGGCCGATGCGGGTACAGATCTCGGCCAGACCTTCGTACATCGCGAAAGTCAGCGCGTTGCGCGCCTGCGGCCGGTTCAGTGTCACCCAGCCGATTTCGCCACGCTTTTCGTAGAGGAGTTCACCGGTCATTTTCACACAAACAAACTGAATTGCCGCTGGCGGCATCATCGTCTATGTCGCGCCGCGCCGCAAACAGGCGTAGGCAAGACGGCATGGCATTGGAACGGCTTCTGAAGGGCTTCTCGGATTTCCATCTGGGCTACTATCGCGAGCATCTCGATCTCTTCGACCGTCTGGCGGCGGAAGGTCAGTCCCCGAAGATCCTGATCGTGGCCTGTGCCGACGCCCGCGTCGATCCCGGCATCCTGACTCAGACCAAGCCCGGCGAGCTCTTCACGGTGCGCAACGTGGCGGCGATGGTGCCGCCGGCGCAGTTCCCGCCCGATGCGCGCCACCACGGCACGTCGGCGGCCATCGAGTTCGCCGTGAGGGGCCTCGGCGTCGAGCATGTGGTCGTACTGGGACATGCGCTCTGTGGCGGCATCGGCGCCCTCGTCGACGGCCGCGCGAGCATCTATGCGGACTACGATTACCTGTCGACCTGGACCAGCATCGCCCAGGACACGCGCGACCTCGTGGTGGCCGAGCTGAAGGGACGTCCGCGGGAGGAAATCGCTCGCGCCGTCGAACAGGCCGCGGTGCTGAACAGCGTTAAAAATCTGATGAGCTTCCGCTGGATCGCCGACAAGGTCTCGGCCGGCACGCTCGTGCTGCACGCCTGGTGGTTCAACATGACCCAGGGTCAGCTCTACGCCTTCAATCCCGCAACGGCCGCATTTGAGCCGGTGCTGGGCGTCGCGGTCGAGCCGACCGTGGGGCGAGGCACGGCGCTGTCGTCGATCCAGCCGGCGCGCTTTGTCGCCGCCGTCGCCGGCCGCAAGCCCGATTTCTAGGTCTCAGCTCGCGAGCGACGCGACCGCGGCGTCGACGCCGCCCGGCGCGAACGGCACACCCGCCGTCTTCATCGCGAGCTCGGTCGTCGCGAGGCAACCCAGCAGCATCGGCTCGTTGAGGTCGCCCATGTGGCCGATGCGGAAGACCTTGCCCATCAGCGGTCCCAGTCCGCCGCCCAGCGACAGGTTGAAGCGGTCGATCGCGGCCTTGCGCATCGCGTCGGCGTTGACGCCTTCCGGCATCATCACCGCCGTCACCGAGTTGGAAAGACGGTCCGGCGACTGGCCGTAGAGCTGCGGACCCCTGCCGTCGGCGCCCCAGGCGCGCACGGCGGCGCGGGTCGCTTCGGCGAGGCGGGCGTGGCGGGCAAACACGCCGTCGAGGGTTTCCTCCTCGAGCATTTTTAGCGATTCCTGCAGGCCGAAGAACATGTGCACCGGCGCCGTGCCGATGAACTTCTGCGGCGCGCGGCCGTTCATCAGTTCCCAGTTCCAGTAGTGGCGCGGCGCCTTGTTCTTGCGCGACAGCTCGATCGCCTTGTTGCTGACGCCGGTCAGCGACATGCCGGTCGGCAGCATCAGGCCCTTCTGGCTGCCGCCCACGGTGACGTCGATGCCCCAGGCATCCATCTTGTATTCCATCGATGCCAGCGAGGAGATGGTGTCGCTGAGCAGCAGGGCGGGATGCTTGGTCTCGTCCATGGCGCGGCGGATGTCGGCCACCGGCAGGACCATGCCGGTCGCAGTCTCGTTGTGAACGGTCAGCACGGCCTTGATCTCGTGCGCCTTGTCCTTGGCGAGGCGCTCCGCGAGCTTCCCGACGTCAGCGCCGGTGCGCCAGTCGGCGGCGAAGGTTTCCACCTTGATGCCGAGATTGACCGCCATTTCCGCCCAGCTCAGCGAGAAGTAGCCGGTCTCGACGATCAGGACCGTGTCGCCGGCGGAAAACAGGTTGGCGAGGGCCGCTTCCCAGGCGCCATGGCCGCTGGCGTTGTACATGTAGAGCGTCTGGTCGGTCTTCAGGACCCTCTTCACGCCGGCATGGCAGGCATGCTGGATGGCCAGGAACTCGTCCGACATGAAGTCCAGGACCGGCCGGTCCATGGCGCGCAGCACACGGTCGGGGATGTTGGTGGGGCCGGGATTGTTGAAGAACTGACGTCCGCGCGGTTTGGCGTTCACGTATGCACTCCGGTCTGCGAAAGGCGCGAACATTAGTCCCGCGGCACTTGGCGAAGCAAGCGAGGCTTGCGATGCTCCGTCATTAGTAAAGTGAGGGCTCATGACCGTCGTCGCGCCGACCAATTCCGCCATCGTTACCGATTACAAAGCCCGCACGCCGGGCTCCGGCGCCCTGTTCGAGCGGGCCCACAAGGTGCTGCCCAGCGGCATCACCCACGACGCCCGCTATCTCGATCCCTATTCCATCCACGTCGCCAAGGCCAAGGGCGCCCGCAAGTGGGACGTCGACGGCAACGAGTATGTCGACTATTTCGGCGGCCACGGCGCCATGCTGCTGGGCCATTCCCATCCCGCCGTCGTCGAGGCGGTGAAGAAGCAGATGGAGCTCGGTACGCATTACGGTTCGAGCCACGAACTCGAGGTGCGCTGGGCCGAACTCGTCTGCGAGCTGACGCCGTGCGCGGAGAAAGTCCGCTTCACCGCGTCGGGCACCGAGGCCTCGCACATGGCGATCCGCCTGGCGCGTGCCTACACGGGCAAGGACAAGATCGTGCGCTTCATCGGTCATTTCCACGGCTGGCACGACAACGTGACGGCCGGCGCCGGCGCCACCTATGACGGCGGCACGACGCCGGGCGTGCCGCAGGACGTGAGCGCGCTTTCGATCGTGATGCCGAGTGACAATGTCGCGGCGATCGTGAAGCTGATCGAGGAGCGCGACGACATCGCCGCCGTCATGTTCGAGCCGTCGGGCGCATCCTGGGGCCAGGCGCCACTGCCGCCGGGCTTCATCCAGGCGGTGCGCGACGCCACCCGGAAGAAGGGCGTCGTCATGCTGATGGACGAGGTCATCACCGGCTATCGCTGGTCCTCGGGTGGCGCGCAGAAGGCGTTCGGCATTACGCCCGACCTCTGCATCCAGGCCAAGATCGTGGCCGGCGGCCTGCCGGGCGGCGCGGTCGCAGGCAAGCGCGACATCCTCGACCGCATCGATCACGATGCGACCGCGGCGAAGAAGATCGAGAGGATCCTGCACCCGGGTACCTACAACGCCAATCCGCTGTCGGCCGCGGCGGCGGTGACGGCGCTCACGCTGCTGCGCGACGAGGACCTGGCGGAGAAGGCCAACAAGACGGCGGCAGAGCTGCGCAAGGCGCTCACCGAGGTGCTGGTCAAGGAAGGCGTGCCGTGGGGCATCTACGGCCAGAGCTCGACCTTCCTGATCTATCCCAACCCGTTCAACGATCCGATCGATCCCGCAACCTTCGATCCGCTCAAGGTGCCTTTCGCCAAGCTCAAGGGCGCGCGCGGCGCGGGTCCGCTCACCGGCAAGATCCGCATGGGCCTGATGACCCACGGCGTCGACGTCATGGGCGCCCCCGGCGGCTTCGTGTCGGCGACGCATGGTGGGGCAGAGATCGAGAAGACGGTCCATGCATTGCGCGAGACCGTGCGGGCGCTGAAGGCTGAACGCGAAGTGAAGGCGGCGTAGATGTACGGGCTGACCAAGCCGATCCCTGCCACCGAGTTCACGCGGCTGCCGGAAAAGTTCCGCAAACCCGGCCGCACGTCCTGGGGAGACGCCAATGCGGTCGGCATGGTGCTCGACTGCTTCCTCGAGGGGCCGAGCTTCGATCGCGCCGGTAATCTCTACGTCACCGACATTCCCTTCGGCCGGGTGTTCCGCATCAGCCCGGCCGGCGAGTGGACCCTAGTGACGGAATACGACGGCTGGCCGAACGGGCTGAAAATCCACAAGGACGGCCGGATCTTCATCACCGACTACAAGCGCGGCATCGTCCTGCTCGATCCCGCGACCGGCAAGATCACGCCGCTCCTGGAGACGCGCGGCTCCGAGAGCTTCAAGGGTGTGAACGACCTGTTCTTCGCAGCCAACGGCGATCTCTACTTCACCGACCAGGGCCAGACCGGACTGCACGACCCGACGGGCCGCGTTTATCGCTACGACACGGCGGGCAAGCTCACGATGCTGGTGAACACGGTGCCCAGCCCGAATGGGCTGGTCATGAACAAGTCGGAGACCGTACTCTATGTCGGCGTCACGCGCGGCAACGCGGTGTGGCGCCTGCCGATCATGGCCGATGGCACGGTGAGCAAGGTTGGCCTCTTCATCCAGATGAGCGGCGGCCATGCCGGCCCCGACGGCATGGCGCTGGATGAGGAGGGCGGGCTGGTCATCGCCCATCCCAGCACCACAGCCTGGCGCTTCGATCATCTCGGCCGGCCGACGCACCATATCGACTGCGGCGACGACATCTACTGCACCAACGTGGCGTTCTCGGGCAACGACCTCTACCTCGTGGTCTCGCGCAAGAGCGAGAAGGTGGCGAGCGGCACGATTCTGAAGGCGGCCATGCCGGTCGCCGGCAAGTCCATGTACAGTCACGCCTGATCCTCACCATCGGCAAGCTGGAGCCCACGGACTGGCAGACCCTGGCGAGCAACACGACGGCGTGGTTGCTCAATGACCAGGTCGCGATCAACCGCGGCTTCATCCGCTATGACATCGAGCTCGGCTGACGCGTGCCGTTTCCGGAGAACGTCGGCCGTGGTGATAGCGATGCCTACGGCTTCAAAGGTGGATGGCTGCGGCGGCAGAGAGGACTGCGGCCGGCACGATGCAGTTGATGGTTTCGGCTGCGATCATCGCGATGGCCGCGGAAATGCCCTGCAAAGCCAGTACAGGTAGCCAAGTAAGCTCATCGCTGATTAGATTTGAAGGTGCCGCAGGCTAGCCCCGGGGTGGAAGGGAACTTGGGTATGCAGTGTCTCAATGGGTCTGTTTCATCGGCGCCTTCGCGATAGCCGGGAGGACGGGCGTGACGAACGACAAGATCAGGGGGTTTCCGCAAGGCTTGGAAAGTCGGTTCTTCCGCGAGGTTCTGAAAATTCGTCACTTGCGAATTCTCGTTGCCCTGGATCAGATGGGCCAAATCACCAAGGTGGCCAAGGCGTTCAATGTGACCCAGCCGGCGATCTCCAAGCAGATCGTCGAACTGGAACGGGAGCTCGGTAGCGCGATCATCTGCCGACGGGGAAACGCGATCGCCTTCACGCCGATCGGAGATCTGCTGGTACGTCATGCGAAAGACGTCCTCCATCGCATCCAGCGTGCCGAATTCGATATCGACGCCTTCCGGAAGGGACTCGGCGGGCATGTGCGGGTCAGTGCGGTAGCGAGCCTGATGCCGACCATCCTGCCAAAAGCAGTGCGTTTGATGCTGCAGGCGGCGCCCTTGTCGCAGGTGACCGTCGCAGAGGGGCATTTCAATCAAATGCTGCCGGCGCTGATGAGCGGCGAGATCGACATGATAGTGACACGTGTATGGAAGCCGATGGGGTTGAACGGTGTTGCGCAGCTGTCCTTGGGGTTCGAGCCGATCGTAGTTGTCGCCGGCAGCGATCATCCCCTGGCGAGGGAAAACGGCGTGACCTGGGAAGCCGCCCTGAAATGGCCTTGGGTGCGGGCGTCCTCAGGATCGTTGGCCAGCGAAGCGGTGAACGAATTCTTGGCTGAACAGGGGTATGGGCCGCTGACCGGACGGGTTGAGGCGACGTCGGTCATGCTGACGCTGCAACTCCTGCGGACGTTGCCCTATCTTGCCGCCCTGCCCGAGGGGTTGGCGCGCCACCATTCCGGACGGGGCGAACTGTCGATCCTCCCGCTCAATTTTGCCGGGGTGCTTTCCGAAGCCAGGTGCTTTTGGTTGTCGGACCGAACGGATGAAACCGTGACTTTGTTCAGAGCTTGCCTGGCCCGAGCTGCCGAGGACCAATTCGCCGGGTAGTCGATTTCTCCCACGTCATTACGTTTCGGTTATGACGGCTGCTGGAGAAGTAATTTGTTCGGATTTGCCTGGGCGGTTAGCGTCTCAATCCAACGATAAAAAATGCCGCCTGCTGCGTGGTAACGGCACTTGCGCATGCCTCGCGCGTCCGCAGGGAGAAGAACTTCTTGGTTATGAATTGCCAAGGCTTCGACTATAGGGAGAACGTGCAATGGGTCGTTTGCTTCATCGCCGTCGGATGCTGGCTGGTGCAGTGGCGGGCGCCGGGGCGCTAGCGGCTCCAGCCGTCGTGCGCTCACAGGATTTTCCGAGCAAGACTGTTCGTATTGTGGTGCCGTATCCGGCGGGCGGCGGCACCGACATTGTCGCCAGGCTGATCTCGCCGCGCCTCGCCGAGCGGTGGAAGCAGACCGTCATCGTCGACAACAAGGGTGGAGCGAGTGGCGTGCTCGGCAGCGACATCGTCGCCAAGTCGGCACCCGACGGGCACACGTTGCTGATTATGACGGGCGCCCATGCCCTCAATCCGTTCATGATCAAGAACCTGCCTTACAACACCGAGAAGGACTTCACGCCCATCACGACGCTGGTAAAGGGTGCGATCGGGCTGGTTGGCTCGGTCAAGGCCGGCATCGACAGCATGGATAAGTTCATGGCAGCTGCGCGCGCCAATCCTGGCAAGATCGCGTTCGGCAGCACAGAGAACTCCACCCGCATGACCGGCGAGCTGTTCCGCATCAAGACCGGGCTGAAGATCGAGAATGTAGCCTACAAGGGCGCAGCCCCCATGCTGCAGGAGCTGGCAGGCGGCCACATCCCCTCCGGCTTCACCAGCCCTCTCACTTCCATGTCGTACCTGCAGGCGGGAACGGTGCGTATGCTTGCCCTTGTCGCAGACCAACGTCTCGAGGCCCTGCCCGATGTGCCCACGATGGCGGAGCTGGGGATCAAGGGCATGGACCGCCCTGGCTGGTTCGCCATGTTCGGACCGGGCGGCATGACGCCTGCCCTTGCCGGGCGCATTCAAGCCGATGCAGCGGCGGCACTGGCCGACCCGACGGTTGTTGCCCGCATCCGTGCCCTCGCCAGTACTCCGGGTGGCGAATCGCCTGAGGCGTTCGCCAAGCGTGTCAAAGCCGATATGGTCGTCTGGGGCGAGACAGCGAAGCTTGCCGGCATCGTTCCGGAGTGATCCGCCGAATAGCCTGATCTTCGATGTGAGGGAGACGCTGAAGGCTCGGCCGAGGATTCGCACTGGGTAGAGCAGGTCAGCAGAAAATGGCTCGCCGGCCGCCCGTGCCCCGGGGCCGAACGGACACAGACGAACGACAGCGGCACTGGCTTCGGAGCACTTGGAGCGATTTGGGTTTTCCCGATCTGGGATTTCAAAGTCTCGTCGGTCTCACGAGACCCTCAATGCACCCGCGGGCCGACACAACCGAACCACTCCGAACACCCCTCGAGCGGTGTCAGAAGTTGTTCGGAATTTATCGCCTGCCTTTGCCGATGTGGGCGATCGCCTCGATCTCGACCAGGATCTCGGGTGCTGCCAGCGCGCTCACCTCGACCAGGGTCGAGGCCGGGAAATCGCCGGTGAAGAACTCGCGCCGCGCTGCCCAGACCTTGACGTTGTTTTTGATATTCGTGACGTAGACCGTGATCTTGACGACGTCGGCCATCGTGCCGCCGGCCGCCTCGACCATGCCTTTGATCTTGCCGAAGATCACCTTGGCCTGCTCGTACTCGTCCATGGCGGCCAGCTTCTTGTCGTCGATGCCGCGGCAGGTCATGCCCGAGACATAGGCGATGCCATCGGACACCAGGCAGTTGGACCAGCGCTCGGGCGGCGGCTCGGGGACAGCGGGCGAAGTCACGCGACGGATGCTCATGTGCGTCTCCTCATTTCCTTATGCCGAGTATACTCATCGCATGAGCGATCCCAAGAAGCTGTTCGCAGCCCTGTTCGAGCCGAAACGCATCGCCCTGATCGGGGCGTCGGCCGATCCCGCCAAGACGACGTCGCGTCCGCAGCGCTTTCTGCGCAAGCACGGCTTTACCGGCGAGATCCTGCCCGTGAATCCCTCGCGCAGCGAAATCCTGGGCGAGATGGCCCACAAGGATCTCGATTCGATCCGGGGCGAGATCGATCACGCCTACATCCTGCTGAATGGTGCTGCGGCCGTGGCGGCCCTCGCCGACTGCGGCAAGCGCGGCGTCAAAGTGGCGTCCATCCTGGCCGGCGGTTTCGCCGACGCCGGTGCGGCGGGCGCGTCGTTGCAGGATGATCTTTCGCGCATCGTGGCCGAGACCGGCATCCGGCTGGTCGGGCCCAACAGCATCGGCACGGTGAGCACCCAGCCGCCGATGGTGCTGACGGCGAACGCCGCGTTCGCCATCGACAAGTTGCGCAGCGGGCGCTGGGCCGTCGTCAGCCAGAGCGGCAGCCTGATCGGCGCGCTGCTGTCGCGGGCGGATGCGCGCGGAATCGGTTTCTCGCGGTTGATCTCGGTCGGCAACGAAGTCGATCTCGCCGTCGGTGAGATCGCCGACCTGCTGGTCGACGATCCGAACACGGACGCGATCCTGCTGTTCATGGAGACCTTGCGCGACGGCGAGCGGCTGGCGCGGGCGGCGCGGCGCGCCCATGTCGCGGGCAAGCCGGTGATCGCCTACAAGCTCGGCCGTTCCTCGATCGGCCAGGAGCTGGCGAAGTCGCATACCGGCGCCATCGCCGGTTCCGACGCCACCTTCGACGCCTTCTGCCGCCGCCATGGCATCGCCCGCGTGTCGATGTTCGAATCCCTGATCGACGTGCCGGCGTTGCTGGTCGATCGGCCGCCGGCCTCTGGAAAGCGCGTCGCCGTCGCGACCACGACCGGCGGCGGGGCCGCCATGGTGGTCGACAACATGGCGATGGCCGGCCTCGACATCGCGGGTCCGCCGCAAGGGCTGGTCGACTGGCTAAGGCCGCTCGGCATTGCGGCGGGCGAGGGCAAGCTGATCGATCTCACCCTGGCCGGCGCCAAGCCCGAGATCGTGGCCGGCACCATCGAGCGGCTGTTGGCCGACGATGGTAACGACGCGGTGATCTTCGTGGTCGGCTCCTCGGCTCAGTTCAATCCCGAGCTCGCCGTCGAACCGCTGCTGCGCTTCGCGCGCACCGCCAAGCCCTTTGCCGTCTCGCTGACGCCGGCCGCGGAAAAGTCGCTGGCCCTGCTGACGGCGGCGGGCGTGCCGGCTTTCCGCCATCCCGAGTCCTGCAGCGAGGCGATGGCCCTTTGCCTGCTGCGTCCGATGCCGCAGCCGTTGCCTACGCTGGGCGAGCCGTCGCGCGCGTCGCTGGACGCGCTCGAGGCGGGGCGGGTCAACGGCTTCGACGAGCGCCGGGCCGCCGATCTCTTCGCGGCGCTGGGCGTGCCGATGGCCAGGTCGATGGCTATTCCGGACGCCAAGCGTGTCGCGGCGGCAGTGGCCGAGGTCGGCGCACCCGTGGCGCTGAAAATCCTGTCTGCCGACATCGCGCACAAGACCGACGCGGGCGGCGTGGCCTTGGGCCTGATGGATGGCCAGGCCGCCGCCGTTGCCGCGCGCGAGATCGAGAAGCGCGTGAAGGTTCACGCGCCCCACGCCAAGCTCGACGGCTTTCTGATCCAGAAGATGGAGCGTGGCTTGGCCGAAGTAATCCTGGGCTTCCGCCGCGATCCGCTGGTGGGACCGACCATCACCGTCGGTCTCGGCGGTGTTTTGGCGGAGATCTACAAAGACGCTTCTACTCGGATTGCGCCGGTCGACGAATCCGAAGCGCGGCAGATGATCGAGGAGGTGAAGGGCCTCGCGACCATCCGCGGCTACCGCAACCTGCCGAAGGGCGATGTCGCGGCGTTGGCAAGAACCATCGCGGCTTTCTCGACCCTGGCGCACAAGGCCTTTGCCGACATATCCGAGGCCGAAATCAATCCGCTGTTGGTCAAGCGCGACGGCGAAGGTGTCGTTGCCGTCGACGGGTTGGTCGTGCTGCGCTAGTGAGCGGACGGCCGGTCCAGGAGCTGGCGGAAATCGTCGAGCACGAAATAGGTGTTCTGCAGCCTGTCGATCTCGTAGGGCCGATCCATGGCCTGCGCCGGGGCGAAGGGCAGGCGCTCGACACCCTGACCTTCGATGGCATGCTTCACCTCCGCCGCCGACGACAGGATACCGGCGCCGTAGACCTTCAGTCCCTTGGCCGTGTGGATCAGGCCGAACTCGACGGTGAACCAGTAGAGTCGCGCCAGGCGATGGATATTGTCGAGACCCGCCGCGATGGCGCGCCGGCCGTAGGCCTGCATGTAGTCGGCGAACACCGGGTCGGTGAGCAGCGGCACGTGACCGAAGAAATCATGGAACAGGTCGGGCTCGACCAGGTAGTCGAGTTCGGCTCGGGTGCGAATCCATATCGTCACCGGAAAGCGGCGATGCGCGAGGGGGTCGTAGAAGGCCGTGTCGGGAATGAGGCCCGGGACGCCGACGATTCGCCAGCCGGTCAGGGGTTCGAGCCGCGCGTTGATCTCCTCGAAGTCGGGAATGGCATCTCCGATCCCGAGCGCCTCGAGGCCCCTTAGGAATTCGTCGCAGGCGTGCTGTCTGGCGAGCGTGGTCTGGCGCTCGACCAGCAGGCGCCACACGGCCTGGTCCTCGTCCGAATAGAGGTCGACATGCTGCGGCACGGTCCAGTCCGGTGCCATGCCGGCGTAATCGCCGCGCAAGTTCTCGAGAGGGGCGGGTTTCATGCCCTCAATATGGAGGCGGCGCCACGGTGAATCCTCGCGAAGTTGGCCTGTTAAATGCCTGAAATTAGGTATATTATCCGAAAATAGACGATATTTTGGTGAATTGCTCTATGATCGAACTCGACGACATCGATAAGCGCATTGTCGCTACCCTTCAGTCCGACGGCCGGCTGCCGATGGTCGACCTCGCCGGGCAGGTTGGGCTCTCGCCCACGCCTTGCCAGCGCCGCGTCAAGCGCCTGGAGGAGGAGGGCGTGATCGAGCGCTATGCCGCCCTAGTCTCGCCGCTCGCCCTCGGGTTGGCGTTGCAGGCCCTGGTGCAGGTGACGCTCGACGATCATTCGGAGAAGACCGTCGCTGCCTTCGAGGCGGCGATCCGAGCGCGGTCCGAGGTCGTGGCCTGCTACGCCGTGACCGGCGACATGGACTTCCTGCTGCACGTGCTGGCGCCCGATCTCGCGAGCTTCAGCGAGTTCGCGATGAAGGCGCTGCTGCGCATGCCTGGCGTCCGCGGCACGCGCTCGTCCTTCATCATGCAGGCGGTGAAGAGCGATCTCGCCTGGGCGCCTCAGTTGCCAGCAAGCGCCCGCAAGTAGAGCGGGCGGTCGATGTTGCCGCCACTCAGGACCAGGCCGACGCGCTTGCCCGCCATCTGCGCGCGTTCCTGCATCAGGGCGGCGAGCGACGCGGCACCCGCACCTTCCGTGAGCTGGTGCGAATCCTCGTAGTAGGCGCGCATGGCGAGGCCGATCTCGGCGTCGCTCACTTTTACGATCCGGTCCGCGCCCTTCAGGATCACTTTCAGCGCCTCGGCGTCGGGCCCGCGCACGGCCATGCCGTCGGCCATGGTGTCGGCGCTGTTGGTCGCCACGACCTTGCCGGCGGCAAAGGACAGCGCATAGGCCGGGGCCTCGGTCGAGACCACGCCCACCACTTTGGTTGGCAGTCCGAGTGCATCGCGCACGGCGATCGTACCGCAGATGCCCGAGCCGAGGCCGATCGGCACATAGACCGTGTCGAGCGCAGGGGCTGCCCGAAACAGCTCGAGGGCGTAGGTGGCCACGCCGCACACCAGGTCGCGGTCGAAGGAGGGGACCATGGAGAGGCCACGCTCGCCGGCGAGCCGTATTGCGGTCTCGCGCGCGGAATCGAAATCGTGGCCGGCCTCCACCAGTTCGGCGCCGAACGCCCGCATGGCGGCATTCTTCTCCACCGAATTGCCCAGGGGCACGACGATGGTGGCGGCGATGCCCACCTTGGCGGCGGCGAGCGCGATGCTCTGGCCGTGGTTGCCACGGGTGGCGCTGATCACGCCCGCGACATCCGGCTGCGCGCGCTTCAGCCGGTCCATGTAGACCAGCCCGCCGCGCACCTTGAAGGCGCCGGTCGGCGTGTGATTCTCGTGCTTCACCCACACCTCGCAGCCCGTGCGTCTGGCAAGCAGCGGCCATGCGTATTGGGCGGTGGGCGGCATGGCGGCGTAGACGATCGCGGCCGCGTCTTCGACATCCTGGAGGGACAACATGGTGCTACTGTGGGCTAAGATGCCCGAGGTTCCAACCGGAGTGCTTTGATGCCTGTTCTTCCCCGTTCGCTCGAGATTCAGGGCGAGATTTCCGCCATCCGCCGCGACATCCATGCCCATCCCGAGCTCGCCTACGAGGAGAACCGGACGTCCGACATCGTCGCGGCCAAGCTTGCAGAGTGGGGGCTGGAGGTGACTCGCGGCCTCGGCAAGACCGGCCTCGTCGGCACGCTGCGCAAGGGCAACTCGGTGAAGTCGATCGGCTTGCGTGCCGACATGGATTGCCTGCCGATGGACGAGACCAACGACTTCGCGCATCGCTCCACGAATCCCGGCCGCATGCACGCCTGCGGCCATGACGGCCACACCGCCATGCTGCTGGGCGCCGCCAAGGTGTTGAGCGAAAAACGGGACTTCGAGGGCGCCGTGCACTTCATCTTCCAGCCGGCCGAAGAGGGCGGCGGTGGTGGCAAGAAAATGATCGACGACGGCCTGTTCGAGAAATTCCCCTGCGACGCCGTCTTCGCCATCCACAACAAGCCCGGTCTGCCTCTGGGCATGATCGCCACCAAGCCCGGCGCGCTGCTGGCCGCGGCCGACCGCTGGGACCTGCGCATCACCGGCAAGGGCGGCCACGCCGCGCACCCGCATCTCAGTCTCGATCCGCTGATCGTTGCGTCCAACCTCGTGCTGTCATTGCAGACCATCGTCAGCCGCAACATGGACCCCTTCGCCTCGTCCGTCGTCACCGTCGGCTTCGTCAAGGGCGGCTCGGCCTACAATGTCATCCCGACCGATGCCCACGTCGGCGGCACGACCCGCACCACGACGCCGGAGGCCCGCAAGCTGATCGAGGCCCGCATCCGCGAGATCTGCGAGGGTGCGGCCAAGATGTACGGTGTGAAGATCGACGTCGAATACCGCTACGGCTATCCGCCGACGATCAACAACGCCCAGCGCGCCGCCTTCGCCATCGACGTGGCTGCCGGCGTCTGCGGCCCGCACGGCGTGCGTGACAACGTGCAGGCCAGCATGGGGGCGGAAGACTTCTCCTACATGCTGGAGAAGGTCCCGGGCGCCATGGTGTGGCTGGGCAACGGTGGCGAGGATGGCAACGGCGCGGGCCTGCACAACTCGCGCTACGACTTCAACGACATGGCGATCCCGTTCGGGGTCAGCTTCTTCGTGAACACCGTCGAGCGTTTCCTCGGCGAATAGCAGGCCAGAGGCCAGGCCCGGTCGACCGATAATGGAATTCTTTCGCGTCTATGGCCGGGTGATCGGGCTGCTGCGGGCCGAGAAGGGGCTCGCCATCGTTCTGGCCATCGCCAACGTGGCGGTGGCCGGCCTGCAGTTCTACGAGCCGGTGTTGTTCGGCCAGGTGATCGATCTCCTGGCTACCGCCAAGGACAAGCCAGTCGAGGTTCTGTGGCGGAATGCCCGGGAGATCCTGGGTCTGTGGGCGCTGGTCGGGCTGGGCGGCATTGCCGCCAACATGATCGTGTCGCTACAGGCCGACCGCATGGCCCATCGCCGCCGGCTGGGCGCCATGGCGACCTATTTCGAGCACCTGCTTGTGTTGCCGTTCTCGTTCCACAACGCCCAGCATTCCGGCCGCCTGATCAAGATCATGCTGACCGGCGTCGACAATCTGTTCGGCATCTGGCTCTCGTTCTTCCGCGAGAACCTCGCCACCCTGGTGGCGCTGTTCATCATGCTGCCGCTCAGCATGTTCATGAACTGGCGGCTCGGCCTCTTGCTGCTGGTGCTGATCCTGTTCTTTGCCGCGACCAATGTCTGGGTGGTGAGCCGCACCGACCAGCTCCAGCAGAAGGTCGAGGATCTGCACAGTGAGCTCGCCGGCCGTGCCGGTGATGCGTTGGGCAACATCCACCTGATCCAGAGTTTCGTGCGCCTGGCCGCCGAGACGGGGGAGATGCATCGCATCATCGGCCAGACGCTTCAGGCGCAGTTTCCGGTCCTGAACTGGTGGGCGCTGCTGTCGGTGCTGACCCGCGCCGCCTCGACCGTCACGGTGATCCTGATCTTCGTGCTCGGCACCTGGCTCTACACCAAGGGTGAGGCGACGGTCGGCGAGATCGTGAGTTTCATGGGCTTCGCCACCATGCTGATCGGCCGCATGGACCAGGCCTCAGGCTTCGTCAGCCGCATCTTCTTCCAGATGCCGTCGCTCGGTGATTTCTTCCGCATCCTCGATGCGCAATCGACGGTGCCGGACAAGCCCAACGGCATCGACATTGGACGCGCCCGTGGCGACGTGGAGTTCGACGACATCAACTTCTCCTACGACGGCAAACGGCCGGCGCTGGTGCATTTTTCTCTCAAGGTTCCGGCCGGCACGACGGTGGCGCTGGTCGGGCCGACCGGCGCCGGCAAGAGCACGACGCTGTCGCTGCTTCATCGCATGTGGGACGCGCAATCGGGCGTGATCCGCATCGACGGGATCGATCACCGCGACATCAAGCTGGAGTCGCTCCGGCGCAACATCGGCGTGGTGTTCCAGGATTCGACGATGTTCTATCGCTCGATTGCCGACAATCTGCGCATCGGCAAGCCCGATGCCACCCAGGCCGAGCTCGAACAGGCCGCCAGGCTCGCCGAGGCGCACGACTTCATCATACGCCAACCGCAGGGCTACGACACGCTGGTGGGCGAGCGCGGTACCACGCTGTCGGGCGGCGAACGCCAGCGGCTGGCGATCGCCCGCGCGCTCCTGAAGGACCCGCCGATCCTGATCCTGGACGAGGCGACCAGCGCCCTCGATTCGCTCACCGAGGCGCGCGTCCAGAAGGCCTTGAAGACATTGATGCAGGGCCGGACCACCTTCGTGATCGCCCATCGGCTCTCGACCATCCGCGACGCCGATCTGGTCGCGGTGTTCGAGCACGGACGGGTTGTCGAGCAGGGCGGCTACCAGGAGCTCTCGGCCCGCGGCGGCGCCTTCACTCAACTCATCGCCACGCAGCGGGCTGGCATAGAATCTGCCTGATATCCCCTTGGCGGGCGTGGCTTGTCCGCCTAAGAGTCGCCGGACGGGGAACCTCACGAGGGAACAGGACATGAGCAAATTCGCCAAGTGGCTGGGTGGCGCTGCCGCCGCGGCCGTGATGCTGGCCGGCCTTTCGGCGCAGGCCCAGACGCCGATCAAGTTCACGCTGGACTGGGTCTTCCAGGGCCCGACCTCGCCGTTCCTCGTGGCGCTGGAGAAAGGCTACTACAAGGCCGAAGGGCTCGACGTCACCATGGATCCCGGCCAGGGCTCGGCCGGCGCGGTCCAGCGCGTCGCCACCGGCGCCTACCAGATCGGCTTCGCCGACGTGAACTCGACGATCGAGTACAACGCCAAGAACCCGGGCAAGGAGATCCTCTGTGTCTTCATGGCCTACGATTTCCCGCCCTTCGGCGTCTATGCGCTCAAGAAGAGCGGGATCAAGGTGCCCAAGGACCTCGAGGGCAAGAAGCTCGGCGCTCCGGTGTTCGACGCCTCGTTCCGCCTGTTTCCTGCCTTCGCCAAGAAGAACGGCATCACCAAGTGGGAGCACGTCAACCTGACGCCGCAGCTGCGCGAGCAGAGCCTGGTCCAAGGCACGGTCGACTTCATCTCGGGCCACTATTTCTCGTCGATGCTCGACCTCAAGGCCCGCGGCGTGAAGTTCGACGACATCGTCGCCTTTCGCTACAGCGACTACGGCATGGACGTCTATGGCAACGGCATCATCATCTCGCCGGAATTGGCCAAGAACGAGAAGGCGGTGAAGGGCTTCATCGCCGCCACGGTCAAGGGCTGGAAGGACGTCATCGCCGACAACAAGGTCGGCATCGCCGCCGCAAAGAAGCGTGATCCCTTGATCAACGACGCGCTGGAGACCGAGCGCCTGCAGCTCTCGCTGCAGACCAACATCCTGACGCCCTGGGTCAAGGCCAACGGCATGGGCGACGTCGACCCGGCGCGCTTCGCCCGTTCGGTCAAGGACGTCGCCGAGGCCTTCAACCTGCCGGCGGCGCCCGATCCGGCCAAGGTGTTCACCAACCGATACCTGCCGCCCAAGGCCGATCGCATGGTCGCCAAGTAGGGATGGCCTTCGTCGACCTCGACGCCGTCAGTCTCACCTACCGCCTCGGCAAGGAATCGACCGTCGCCCTCGCCGACGCCACGTTCAGCATCGACAAGGGTGAGTTCATTGCCGTCGTCGGCCCCTCGGGTTGCGGCAAGTCGACGATCATGAAGCTGGTCACCGGCCTGCTGCCCGCCTCGGGCGGCGAGGTCCGGGTGGCCGGGCAGAAGGTGACGGGGCCGATCAAGGGCGTCGGCATGGCGTTCCAGAATCCGACCCTGATGCCGTGGCGCACCACCATGGACAACATCCTGCTGCCCATGGAGGTGGTCGAGCCGCACAAGCGCCGCTTTCGCTCGAACCGCGCCGACTACGAAGCCCGGGCGATGAAGCTCCTGCAGACGGTCGGCCTTGCCGACTTCGCCGGCAAGTTTCCATGGCAGCTTTCCGGCGGTATGCAGCAGCGCTCCAACCTCTGCCGTGCCCTGATCCACGAACCCGAGCTGCTGATGCTCGACGAGCCGTTCGGCGCGCTCGACGCCTTCACCCGCGAGGAACTGTGGGGTGTCATGCAGGCGCTGTGGCTGGAGAAGCGCTTCACCGGCGTGCTGGTGACGCATGATCTGCGCGAAGCCGTCTATCTCGCCGACACCGTCTATGTCATGAGCCGCCGGCCGGGACGCATCGTGCTCAGCAAGAAGATCGACATCGCCCGGCCGCGGACGCTCGCCACGACCTTCGAGCCCCGGTTCGTCGAGATCGTCCACGAGCTGCGCAACCGCATCCAGCAGGAGCACGCATGAGCGAGCTCCAGCGCGAAGCCTTGAAGCATGCCATGCCGTGGCTGGTTCTGGCGGTCCTGCTGATCGTCTGGGAGATCGCCTGCATCGTCTTCGAGGTGCCGGAAATCATCCTGCCAAAGCCGACCAAGATCTTCGTCGTCTTCATCCAGCGCTTCGACATACTGATGGCTTACTGCTGGGACACGTTGTGGACGACCACGATCGGCTTCCTGCTGGCGATTGCGGGGGGACTGTTGCTCGGATTGGCGATCGGCGCCTCGCCGTTCGTCTACTCTGGCCTCTATCCGCTGCTGATCGCCTTCAACGCCATTCCCAAGGTGGCGATCGTGCCGATCCTGATGATCTGGGTGGGTGTCGGTTCGCTGCCGGCCGTCATCACCGCCTTCGTCATCAGTTTCTTCCCCATCGTGGTCAACGTGGCGACCGGCCTTGCCACCATCGAGCCGGAGATGCGCGACGTGCTGCGCAGCCTGGGTGCGACGCGCCTGGAGATCCTGACCAAGGTCGGCATCCCGCGCGCCATGCCCTATCTCTTCGCCAGCCTCAAGGTCGCCATCACCTTGGCCTTCATCGGTTCGGTGATCTCCGAGACGGTGGGCGGCAACAACGGCATCGGCTTCCTGATGTTGTCGGCCAGCGCGCGCAATGACGCGCCCACGACCTTCGCCGGCCTGTTCGCCATTGCCATCATGGGCGTGGCGATGTACGCGGTCTGCGCCATGGTCGAAAAGCGCATGACGCGCTGGGCCTTCCGCGGCGAGATCGTCGGTTAGGCTGCGAACACGCCGTCTTTTGCAACGACGCGCCCGTTCTTGATCACGTACTTGCGGCGCGGGCGGGTGGCGACGGCCTCGGCGACCGAGCCCGCCTCGATGGCCACGAAATCGGCGGCAGCCCCCGCCGCGAGGCCATAGCCTTCGATACCGAGGACGCGCGCGGCGGCGCCGGTCACCATGTCGAAGGCGAATTCGAGTTCGTGATCGTGGCGGAAGTTGGCGCGGTATCCGATCGTCATGGCGCGCTCAAGCATGTCGCCGTTGCCGAAGGGCGACCAGGCGTCGCGGATATTGTCGGACCCTCCGAACACTTCCACGCCACGCTCGCGCAACAGCGCGAGCGGCGGGATTGCGGCGGCGCCCGGCCCGTGGCTCATGATCGCCACCCCGGCCTTCGCGAGCACGTCGGCCGTGCGGGTGGCCATATCGGTATCGACGGAGCCCAGCGCGAAGGCGTGGCTGACGGCAACGCTGCCCGTCAGGCCTGAAGCGGCGGTGCGCTCGGCGATGGCGAGCAGCTGGGCGATGCCGCCTTCGCCGCCATCGTGCAGATGGATGTCGACGCCCACGTTCCGCCGCTCTGCGACGCCGAAGACGGAGTCGAGATGGCCGTCGAGATCGCCGTCGATGCCCACGGGATCGAGACCGCCCACCAGGTCGGCGCCCTCGGCGATGGCGGCGTCGAGCAGGTCCGCGGTGCCCGGCGAGCGCAGGATGCCGCTTTGCGGGAAGGCCACGATCTGGATGGTGACGAGGCCCTGGAAGCGTTCGCGTATTTTCAGGACCTCATGCAGGTTCCGGAGGCCAAGCTGATTGTCGATGTCGACGTGGCTGCGCATGTGCAGCGTGCCGCTCGCCACCACCTGGCGCACCAGGTTCGCGCCGGTTTCCGCCTCCGGCACCGTGCGCGCCGCCCGCACCTTGCGTTCGGCCTCGATGCGATCGGCGACCCGGCTGCCGGGGGCCTGGTTGGGCACCCACGGAAGGCCGAGAAGCGTCTTGTCGAGATGGATGTGGCCGTCGACCAGGGGCGGCAACAGCAAGGTGCCGGCGAGGTCGAGCACGTCGCCGCGTGCTGGAACGCCGGCCGAGGCGGAAAGGAGGGCGGCGATCCGCCCTCCCTTGACGTCGATGTGACGTTTCGTGCCGTCCGGCAGGACGGCGTTGGCGATCAGCATCGCTTTACTTGGCGGCAACCGCGCCCGCTTCCTTGCGGAAGCCGCTCACCGCGGCCTTGGCGGCCATCGCCAACAGGCCCGAATCGTTGGCGATGGTGCAGAACTGGAAGCCCATGCCGACCGCCTTGGCGGCGTAGCTCGCCGTGCCGTTGTGGATGCCCGCGAACAGGCCGCGCTTCTTGCAGGCCGTCGTGAGCTTCTCGTAGATCTTGAGGACCTGCGGCTCGTCACGGTCGAGCTTCGGCACCAGGCCCAGCGACAGGCCGAGGTCGGATGGGCCGACATAGATACCGCTCACGCCCGGCACGTCGAGGATGGCGTCGATGTTGTCGATCGCCTCCTGCGTCTCGATCATCGGGATGATCAGCACTTCGTCATTGGCCGTCGCCTGGTAGGGCGTGGCCTCGCCGTAGGCGCCAGCGCGGATCGGGCCGTTGCTGCGCTTGCCCTTGGGCGGATAGAGCGCATAGGAGACCAGCGCCTTGGCTTCGGCGGCGTTATTCACCATCGGGCAGATCACGCCCCAGGCACCGCCGTCGAGGACCTTGCCGACGATGCCGGGCTCGTTCCAGGGCACGCGGACCAGCGGCGTGATGGGGTGCTTGTCCATCGCCTGGAAGCAGGTGACCATCGAGAGGTAGTCCTGCACACCGTGCTGCATGTCGACCGTGACGCTGTCCCAGCCGCACTGCGCCATGACTTCGGCCGAGAAGCCGTTGGGGATCGCGAGCCAGCCGTTGACGCAGGCCTTGCCGGCCTGCAGCCGCTTCTTCAGCATGTTCGTCGACATTTCAGCGCTTCCTCAGTTTGGTTGAGAATGACGAAGTCTACACAGCAGTGGAGATGACCGTGACGATTTTGTCGCTGCGGGCGGGGCGGTTCGCCGTCGACCTTGCACCGTCGGCCGGCGGCTCGATCATCCGTTTCATGCGGGATGGTGTCGATCTGCTGCGGCCGGCCGATGCCGCTGCGATAGCCTCGGGGACGGGATCGAACAGCTCGGCCTATCCACTGGTGCCGTTCTCCAATCGCATTGCGAACGGACATCTCGCTTTCGACGGGCGCGAAGTCCATCTCGAGGCGAATTGGCCCGGAGTTCGCCATCCCATGCATGGTGACGGCTGGTCGCACACCTGGGAGGTCGTGCGCAGCGACGTACAGTCGGCTGAAATCGCCTATGCTCATGACGGCCGCACAGGCTGGCCATTTCGCTATCGCGCGCGACAGATCTACAGGCTCGACGAGTCGGGGCTGACCGTGACCATGGCCATCGACAATCTCGAAAGCTTCGCCGTGCCCGCAGGCCTCGGCCTGCATCCCTTTTTCGTGCGCGACGACGACTCGCAGCTGCGCTGCCGCACGCAGGCGGTATGGCGCGCCGATGCCGAAGGCTTGCCGATCGAGCGCATTGCCGTACCTCGAGAATGGAATTTCAGCACGCCGCGACCGGTTGCCGGGGTCGTCCTCGACAATTGCTTCGATGGTTGGGACGGCCAGGCGACGATCATCTGGCCACGACGGCGTCTGTGCGTCGAGTTGACGGCCTCCGAACCGTTCCGCCACGTCGTAATCTACGCGCCGGCGGATCAGGCATATTTTTGTGTCGAACCGGTGAGCCACGCCAATGGCCAAATTGCCCGAACGCGCCTCGCCGCGAACTCGGCCCTCGAGGGCGAGATCGTGTTCCGTCCGTTCACATTGTGAGGAGCCATGTCTCGATTCGCCTCTTATCCCAACCTTGCCGGCCGCGTCGTCTTCGTCTCGGGCGGCGGCTCCGGCATCGGTGCCTCGATCGTCGAGCATTTCGCCGAGCAGGGCGCCAAGGTCGGTTTCGTCGACATCGATGAACCCGCCTCGAAGGCCCTGGTCGAGAAGCTCACGGCGGCCGGCTATCCCACACCGATGTTCGCCAAATGCGACGTCCGCGACATCGCCGCCTATCAGGCCGCGATCGGCGCGGTCGCGGGAAAGTTCGGCACCATCACCGTTCTGGTCAACAACGCCGCGCGCGACGACCGGCACGTGATTGCCGACGTGACCCCGGCTTTCTGGGACGAGCGCATCGCGGTCAATCTCCGGCATCAGTATTTCGCCATTCAGGCGGTGGCGCCCGGCATGAAGAAGGCGGGCGGTGGCTCGATCGTGAATTTCAGCTCGATCAGCTATCACACCATGGCGCCGCAGCTCTCGGTCTATCAGGCGGCCAAGGCAGCCGTCATCGGCATGACGCGCGGCCTGGCCCGCGACCTCGGTGGCGATGCCATCCGGGTCAATGCGATCACACCAGGCTGGATCATGACTCAGCGCCAGATCGATCTGTGGCTGACGCCGGAAGCCGAGGCGGCGCTGATGGCGGCGCAATGTCTCAAGGAGAAGGTCTATCCGCCCGACATCGCCCGCATGGTGCTGTGGTTGGCGGCCGACGACAGCCGCCTCGTGACGGCGCAGAATTTCGTCGTCGACGGTGGCCGGGCGTGAACACGACAAAGGCGCCGCTGGCGGCACGCGTCTATCGGTTCTGGCTGAAGGAAGTACGGCATATCCTTCCGCCGACGCTCTATTTCGTCGCCTCGTTCAACCTTATCGTCTTCACCACCAATCTGTTGACCCAGGGCTACTGGTTTCATCTCTCGGGGTTCCTGCTGGCGACCGGCGCGGCGCTGGTCGTGGGCAAGACCATCCTGGTGATGGACAAGTTCCGGCTCATCGACCGCTTTCGTGGCGCCCCGTTGATCCAGCCGATTCTCTACAAGACGATCTTCTACACCCTGGTCGTCCTGGTCGTGCGCCTGCTCGAGCAGGTCATGCACTACACTCTGCGGGGCGACGGCATCGGTCCGGCTCTCCAGGCGGTTTCCGACAATTTCGTCGTTCATCGTTTCGTGGCGGCCCAGATCTGGATTTTCACCTGTTTCCTGATCTACTGCACCGCGACCGAGCTCGCGGCACTTCTTGGCGAAGGCCAACTGCTGCGGCTGTTCTTTCGTCACCGCTCCGCGCAGCACCGGATGACGCGCCGCCAGCACGTGCGGGCATTGATGGAACTGAGCAGGCTCGCGGAGACGACGCCGCGCGAGCAACTGTTCGATCCCGCCACGCCCCAGGGTGGCCGGCTGGCGTCGATCGTCGACGCTCTGCGCCAGCGCCCCGCCTGAGGCCGCCGCGATGGCTGCAGACCGCGATTGGCGTTGGATCGCCTGGGCGATCCTCGGGATCGGCGGGCTGATCCTGGCCGGCGGCATGGCGTTGGGGCTCGGCAGCCTTCGTCATGTCCTCTACGGCGAGCGTGTCGACGGCGAGGTGATCGAGATTCGCCGCGAAGGCGACATGTATGCGCCAGTAATTCGTTTCCGGCTGCCCGGCGATGAGGCAGAGACGGTGAAGGATCTCGCCAGCGGCGCGCCCGACTTCGCCCTCGGCGATCGGGTCATGATCCTCTACATGCCGCAGGAACCACGCGATTTCCGCATCGACACCTTCGAGCGGTTGTGGCTGTCCGCGATCATCGTCACGATCTTCGGCGGCTTCTGGCTGCTGTTCGGTATCGTCGCCTGGGCGCTCTCCCGCGGCGTCGACCTAGTCGTGCTGGGCGAGCAGGCTTTTGCCGTCATCGCCGCAGGGGCCGGCCTGATCGGGGTCTTCGTCCTGTGGAGCGCGGCCGATCTCTATACCGGCGGCGTACGCGCCGAGGGGATTGTTGTCGAGAACCGCGAGAGCCGACGCACCGAGTCCGAGAGCGTCCGGCTGGCCGATGGACGCGAGGTCGATCGGATCGTCGAGCGCATCTCCTTCGCGCCCGTCGTGCGCTTCAAGACGCACGATGACGGCCGCGAGATCGAGTTTCATGGTCGCGGCGGCAGCGGAAGGTCGTTTTCCGAGGGTGAGCGGGTGACGGTGATCTACGATCCGGCCAACCCGATCCGCGCCCGCATCGTATCGTTCGTCGACATCTGGCTGCCCTCCGCCGTGGCATTTGCGGTCGCCGTCGTGTTCGGCGGCGCCGTCTGGCTGTCGCGACGGGTGCGGCGGCGATCCGCGGAGCCTCAGGGAATTTCGTAGACGGCCACTTCCGAGGCCACGCCACGCAGCGCCTGGAGCTGGGCCACGGGCCGGTTGCCGCCCGCTCCCAACAGGTTGGCACTCAGTGGATGCTCGATTACCGGGGCGGTCGCCAGGATCGATTGCGACATCGCCAGTCCCTGGACGCGCGAAGCGATGTTCACCGTCTGGCCGAAATAGTCCTGGCGCTCGTTCAGGTTCACGGCGAGGCAGGGGCCTTCGTGAATGCCGATCTTGAGCAGAAGGTCCTCACGGCCGTGGGTCGTGTTCATGCGTCGCATCGCTTCGCGCATGCGGAGTGCCGCGGCCAGGGCGCGGTCCGGTGTCGGGAATGTCGCCATTACCGCGTCGCCGATGGTCTTGACGACGGCGCCGCCCTCAGCGGCCACGATCTCGTTCAGTGCGCCGAAATGCTCGCGCACCAGGTCGAACGCGATCAGATCGCCGACTCGCTCGTAGAGTTCAGTCGATCCCTTGAGGTCGGTAAACAGGAAGGTAAGGCTGGTGATTTTCAGCCGCTGGTCGACGTCCAGTGTGTCGGTGCGATAGATGTCGCGGAAGGTCTGATTGGACAGCATGCGCTTGGCCGTCATGAACGGTTTGCGCTTGCCGATGAACGCGTGCATCTCGTCGTTCGCGATCCAGACCGCCGGCAACACGCGGCGGTCGGTACGGTTCTCGAGCGAAAGCCGGAGCGGACCCGGGCGCAGTTCCATGGTTCCGGTCGGCGCCCGCAAGTCGTTGTACACGAGCGTGAGGTTCTGGCGCTCGCGCGTCGGCTCACCCTTTACGTCGATGAACTGCGCGGAATGGGTCACCGGTTCGAAGACGATGATGAACTCAGCGGGCAATTGCAGCGACAGCAGCGCCTTTCCTCCGGGCGGCAGTTCAACGGCATCAAGCGTGATTTTCTCTATGGCGGCTTCGAGCGCACCGTCCGGGAGATCGATCCCGGTGCCCCAGAAAATTTGCCGCATATACTCGGACATCGGCAATTCATGTGGATTGTGTGCCGCGATCCGGCGCACGCGTGGGCTGACGGTGAAGGTCACCTCGACCATTTCGTCGAGCGTGGCTTCGTAGCCGGCGGCGCACAGCGCGCAATTGTATTCGCTGGCGCGCACGCTCTTCAGCGAGGCGTTGGCGTCGAGCACCCCGCCGCAGCCGGGGCAGAGAATGTTCCAGGAGAGGTCGAACAACCCGATCCGGGCGGCATGGAGGAACGCGGCGATCGCGCGTTCTTCATCGAGGCCCAGGCGCTTGGCGACGTCGAGCACGTTGATGCGGCTCAGCTGGTGGTCCGGAGCGCCTCCGACCAGCCGTTCGAGCGCAGCCACACAGTCGGCGTCCGCAGATTGGCGCAAGACGGCGAACAGGGCTTCCGTTTCGCTCATTGGGGAATGCTACGCCCAAAAGTCGACCGAATAAACACTCAGCCAAGTCTTTGCCCCTTCAGGCGGATTCGCGTTGGTCCGGCGAAACCTCGCGCCTGATCCACTTGGCGAGCAGGGCTGCGAGCTCGCGCGGCCGTTCCAGCGGCGCCATATGGCCGCAGTCCTCGATCACTTCCAGGTGCGCATGTGGCAGGTGCTTCGCCATGCGTTCGGTCTCGGCGAAGCTGCGGAGCCGATCCTGGCGACAGGCCACCACGAGCGCGGGGCAGGTGATGTGTTCAAGGTCGGCATAGCCGTCGCGCCGGACGAGGGCTGCCTGCCGCCTGCGCACTTCGGGACCGAGGCGGCGCTGCATGCCGCGCAGGCGATCGAGCAGGGCAGGGTCCTTCTCGCGGTCCGGGTGCAGGCCCATGGCTGCCGACACGGCAGCCGCGGCCCGTGGTGGCCGGTCGCCCGGCCTATAGCCCGCCTTGCGCCGTGCCGTCTCCTCGTCGGAATAGCCGCGCGCCGACGACGCAACGAAGGCCACGCCCGTCACGCGCTCGGGCGCCATAAGGGTGAGCACGCGTGCCACGAACCCGCCCATCGAGAAGCCGACCAGCGTGAACCTGTCCGGCGACTCGGCCAACACGCGTCGCGCCATGCCCGCCAGCGTGTCGTCCTCGTAGACGTTGCCGTAGTGGAGCGGTCCTAGCACCTCGAGGTCCGGGACCATGTCGGTCCACAGATCTCGGTCGCACATGAAGCCCGGGAGAAGGACGAGGTCAGCCAAAGAACCGGGCTCCCGCCCAGGCGGCGGCAAGAACCAGGATCAATCCCGGAATGACCCGTACGGCGAAAGCGGCCCCGCCGCCAGTAACAGCAAAGACCATCTTGGTCAGGGTATTGGTTGTGACTGCGGCCAGGATCGGAACGACCGCGGCGTCGGCGCCGAGCTTGTCCGAAGCGACCAGGGAGGCCACCGAGATCGCGGGCGAATGGGTGTCGGCGAGGCCGGCAAGGCCGGCGACCGCCAGGACGCCCGCGCCCCCGAACCAGTCGTCAAGAGCGGCCGAGGCGACGAGGATGACGGCCAGCAAGGCAGCGAACAGCAGCGCAGATCTCAGGCTGAAGGCGTGACCCGGCTCGTCCTGCCGCTCGACCTCGTGACGCAGCGCAAGCACCGTGAAAACGCCGCCATAAAGCAGTGCCGCCGCGCCGCCACAGGCCAAGGGCACGGAAAGAGCCATAAGGGTAGCGGTGCTGGTCGCGGCGAGGAGCACGGTTAGCTGGACGAACGTAGCCACGGTCGAGAGCACCGCGGCCGCCACCGCTGGCCTCAGGAGATTGCCGTTCTTGGCCGCGCGCGCACCCATGGCGCCGATGGTGGCGACACTCGAAATAAACCCTGAGGCGAGGCCCGCCAGCGGCAGACCGAAGCGGGCGCCCATCAGGCGGACCGCAATGTAGCCCAGCGCGCTTACGCCCATGACCAGGACGACAACGATCCAGATCGTGCGCGGGTTGAGCGCACCATAGGGCCCGAACGCCTTGTCGGGCAGGAGGGGCAGGACGACAAGCGTGGCGCCGGCGAAGATCAGCCCGTCCCGGACTTCTTCCTCTGTCAGTGCCGAGCGCACGAAGCGATGGATGGCGGTGCGCGCGGTCAGCAGCCCCGCCACGATCACGCCCAGCCCCGCCGCCAGCGCCGGTTCGTGCACGGCGAGCCCGCCCAGCAGCGCCGTCGCGACCAACGCCGCTTCGGTGGACAGGCCTGGATCCTGGTTGCTCGCCCGCCAATAGGCAAGGCTGGCCATCGCAAACACGCCCGCCGTGACGACGGCGAGCAGCAGGTCGCCACCCACGATCACGGCGACGGCGCCGCAGAGCGACGTGATGGTGAAGGTGCGGATACCGGCCGGCGCGCGGCCCGGCCCGTCACCCTTGCGGCGCTCGCGGTCGATTCCGATCAGCAGTCCGATGCCGAGCGCGACGGCGAGGTTGAGGACGAGGGGACTGATGGGCGGCACAAAACTTTCTCCGCTCATTGAGAGGGCGGTGGCAACGATCGCCATTATCCCACGCATTTCGAGGACCGTCACTGAACCGTAGCGACTTCGTAACCAGACCTTGTTTCACGCTGCCTATTGAGCCGCCTGAGGTGAACATGAGCTTGGCAGGCACGACTGGAATTCTGGAAGGCGTCGACCAAGAACCTGTCGTGGTGCCCAGACGGCGGCCGTGGCGGCGCAGCTATCTGCCATATGCGCTGCTGGCGCCATCGCTGCTGTTCCTCGGCTTGTTCACCTACCTGCCGGTCATCCGTGTCATCGTCGAATCGCTGTACGATCATCCGCACGGAACCGGCGCGGTGGCAGCCACCTTCGTCGGGCTCGGGAACTACACCAAGGTGCTGGCCGATCCCGCCTTCCGGCAGGCGGCGCTCAACAACCTCGTCTACGCGCTGGGGACCCTGATCCCGACCCTGGCGCTGGCACTCGCCTTCGCGCTCGCTGTGCAACGCTCGAGCCGCTTCTCGGCGGTCCTGCGCACCGTGTTCTTCTTCCCCTCGCTGGTGCCGCTGGTCGCCGCCGCCTCGCTGTTCTTCTTCATCTTCCTACCGGGCATCGGGTTGCTCGACTACTACCTCGCCAAGATCGGCGTCAGAGGGCCGAACTGGCTGGGCGATTCGGATATCGCGCTGTGGTCGGTGATCGGCCTGACGGTTTGGAAGAACGCGGGCTACTACATGCTCTTCTACATCGCCGGCCTGCAGAACATCCCGCGCGACACCATCGAGGCGGCGCTGATCGACGGCGCCAACGCCTGGCAGCGGCTGCGCTACGTCATCCTGCCGGCGCTGCTGCCGACCACCAGCTTCGTGGTCGTCATCGCGCTGATCAATCTGCTGACCAGCGTCGATCATGTGATCGTGCTGACGCGCGGCGGCCCGTCGAATGCTACCAATCTGCTGCTCTACTACATCTTCCAGGCAGCGCACGAGAACTTCGAGGTCGGCAAGGCGGCCGCAGCGACCCTTCTGAGCGTGGTCGTCCTGCTGGCAATCTCGCTGGCCTCGATGCGGATCATGAGCCGGGGTTCGCACCATGAGGCTTGAGCGCCGCCTGTGGCAGGCCCTGGGCATGGCGCTGTTGGCCGCGGTTGCCTTCCTGTGGGCGACGCCGTTCCTGTGGACGCTCGTCGCCTCGTTCCGGCCCGAGGGCGCCGGCAGCGCCCGGATGGCGTCGCTGGTGCCGGACACGCCGCAGACGCTGGAGAATTTCCGCAACGCGCTCGAGAGCGGCGCGTTCGGTCTTTACTACGTGAACACCTTCATCGTCGTTGCGGGCGTGCTGGCGGTCCAGTGCGTCACGGTCAGCCTGGCAGGATACGCCTTCGCCCGGCTGCGCTTTCCTGGCCGCAACGTGTTGTTCTACGTCTTCCTGCTGCAGCTCATGCTGGTGCCGCCGGCGCTGATCGTGCCCAACCTGCGCACCATCGTCGATCTTGGCCTCTACGATACCTTGCCCGGCGTCATGGCACCGTACTTCGCCTCGGCCTTCGGCACCTTCCTCATGCGCCAGACCTTCCTCGCCCTGCCGCGGGACTTCGAGGAGGCCGCGGCGATCGACGGCGCACCGTGGTGGGCGATCGTCTGGTACGTGCTGCTGCCCATGGCCCAGCCGGGGCTGGTGGCCTTCGCCATCGTCTCGGTGACCGCCCACTGGAACGAGTTCCTGTGGCCGCTGATGGTGATCAACGATCCCGCCAAGCACACGCTCACCATCGGCCTCGCCGCGTTCACGCGCGGCGCCGAGGGCGGCAAGGAATGGGGCGTGCTGGCAGCCGGCACACTTCTCGTCATGGCGCCGCTCGCGGTGGTCTTCGTCGCCTTCCAGCGGCGGTTCGTCGACAGTTTCGTGTTCAGTGGAGTGAAGGGCTAGGAGGCTCAACCATGTCAGCAATATCCCGTTTGGCGATCGGCGCTTTGGCGTTGTCGTTTGCACTACCGGCGGCGGCGCAGACCAAGATCGATTTCTTCTTTCCCGTCCCCGTCGAGGGCAAGCTGGCGCGTGAGATGACGCGACTGGTGAAGAGCTACAACGAGAGCCAAAAGGAAGTCGAAGTGACCGCCGTCTATACCGGCGGCTACGACGACACCAAGCTCAAGGCCCAGGCCGCCGCCAAGGCCGGCAAGCCGCCGGCGGTCGTGCTGATGAGCGCCAACTTCAACGTCGATCTCAAGCTCTCGGGCGACATCCAGTCGCTCGAGCCGATGCTCAAGGCGGACGGCACCACGCGCGATGCCTTCTTGGCCGATTTCTGGCCGGCGCTGCACGCCAACGCCATGGTCGACGGTGAGCTCTACAGCGTGCCATTCCACAACTCGACACCACTGCTCTACTACAACGTCGATCACTTCAAGGAAGCGGGCCTCGACCCGGCAAAACCGCCGCGCACATGGGCCGAGCTCGTGGATGCCGCGAAGAAACTGACCAAACGCGACGGCGACAAGGTCGAGCGTTACGGCTTCACCATGCCAGCAGGCTACGACTATCTCGGCTGGCTGATGGAGGCGCTCACGTTGTCCAACGGCGGCCGCTACTTCAACGAGGAATACGGCGGCGAGGTCTATTACGACACCGCCTCGATGCTGGGCGCCGCGCGCTTCCTCGAGGATCTGATCTTCAAGCACAAGGTGATGGCGCAGGGCGTCGTCGAGGCGGGTGGAGTCTCGACATCGTTCTTCGCCGGCAAGGCGTCGATGATGCTGCTCTCGACCGGCTCGCTGTCGTTCATTCGCGAGAACATGAAGGCGCCCTACGAGGTCGCTTTCGTGCCGAAGAACGTGCGCAACGCCGTGCCGATCGGCGGCGCCTCCTTGGTCATGTTCAACGGCCAGAGCGAAGACAGCAAGAAGGCCGGCTGGAAGTTCATCAAGTGGCTGTCGTCGGCCGACACGCTCGGTGGCTGGAGCCGCTTCACCGGCTATTTCTCGCCGCGCAAGTCGGCCTACGACACCGCCGAGATGAAGGCGTTCATCGCCAAGAACCCCGACACCAAGGTGGCGCTCGAGCAGCTGCCCTACGCCAAGCCGTGGTTCGCCACCTATCAGACCGTGGCGGTGCGCAAGGCGCTGGAGGATGAAATCCAGGCGATGATGAACGGCAAGAAGAAGCCCGACGTTGCCCTGAAGGACGCGCAGAAGAAGGCCGACGAGCTGATGCGGCCCTACGTTGAGCAGACTGCGCTCAAACTGCCGCGATAGGGGAGTCTTCCATGATCGTCGCCCAGATCACCGACATGCACATCCGGCCTCGTGGCAAGATCGCCTACGACCGGGTTGACAGCAACGCCATGCTGGCGGCGGCCGTCGTCGCCCTGGAAGCGCTGCCGCGCAAACCAGACCTGGTAGTCGCCACGGGCGACCTCACCGATTGCGGCCTGGTCGAGGAATACCAGGTCCTGCGCGAGGTTCTGGCGCAGTTGTCGATGCCGGTCTATCTGGTGCCCGGCAATCACGACCGCCGGCCGGAACTCTTCTCCGAGTTCGCGTCGGACGGCTATCTGAACAACGACGACGGCTTCCTCCACTACACCGTCGACACGCATCCGCTACGACTGGTCGGACTTGATACCGTCGTGCCGGGCCACGGCCATGGCGAGGTGTGCCCGAAACGCCTGGCTTGGCTTGCCGCCCGCCTCGAAGAGCAGCCCGACCGGCCGACCCTGATCTTCATGCATCATCCGCCGTTCCGCACCGGGCTGGTCGACATGGACAACATCAACTGTCGCAACGGCGCTTCGATGGCGGAGCTGTTGCGGCACCACGACAATGTCGAGCGCGTGGTCTGCGGCCATCATCATCGGCCCATCACCACGCGCTGGGCCGGCACCATCGGCTCGGTGGCGCCCAGCACTGCGCATCAGGTCACGCTCGACCTGATCCCGGACGGCGGTCCGGCCACCTTCAGCATGGAACCACCGGGCTTCCATCTGCATCTGTGGTCGCCGGAGGCAGGCCTCGTGACACACGGCGTTGTCATCGGTGACTTCGCCGGGCCGTTTCCCTTTGTTCTCGACGCCGACTATCCCGGCCACGCCGCCAAGGCGGAGGCGGCCTAGAAGGCGCGGCTACTTCTTCTTCAACGCCTTCAGGATCTTCCCGGAATCGGTCACGAAGCCGAAGCACTTCTTGACGTTCCAGACGGTCGCCTCCGTGCAGAAGTCGGGCGAGGTCGTGGCGCAGCAGTCCTCGACCAGCACGCAGCCATAGCCCAGGAAGTTGGCGTCGGTCAGGCTGTGCAGCACGCACTGGTCGGTGTTGACGCCTGAGAACAAAGCGGTGCGGATGCCGAGATTGCGCAGGATCGAATCGAGCGGCGTGTCCCAGAAGCCGCTGATGCGATGCTTGTCGACCTTGATGTCCTCCGGCTTCTGCTCGAGTTCATCGACCACGGCGGCGGCCCACGAGTCCTTCTGCAAGACCGGCGCGCCGCTGCCGGGCAGGGGATCGCCGAGCCCGATGCCGGTCCCGGCCGGCTTGTAGAGATGGATCTGGTTGGGCGGCATGTTGGCGAGGTCGGGCCGGTTGCCCCAGTTCACCCAGATGACGGGCATGCCGGCCTTGCGCAGGGCGGGCAGAAGTTTTTGCAGCGGCTTGATGGGCCGCCGGTCGGGCGTGTAGTCGGCGCCGAGATGGTCGACCCAGCCGCCTTTGGCACAGAAGTCGTTCTGCATGTCGATCACGATCATGGCGCTGCGCTTGAGATCGATCGTGACGTTCTGCGGCGCCGCCGCGATCTTGACCGGCACCGGCTTGGCCGGCGAGGTGGCCATGTCGATATGGCCGGCATTGGCGGCCCAGACGTAGCCGGCGCGCGGCGCGCCCAATGAATGCAATTTGTTGGTCATCGATCTCCCCCATGGGTCTTCTGATTCCTCTGCAATAAGCAAGTTCCCTGCCAATGCCTTGGCAGTTGGCACGGCGATTGCCTGCTCCTTGCTCCGAGGGATGACGTCAACGAACGGGGGAGCACGACCATGAACAAGTTTGATCGCCGTGGGTTTTTGAGTGGAACGGCCGGCGCCGCCGGCTTGGTGATGCTGGGCGGCCTCGCCGTGTCGGCCCGTGCCGCCGGTCCTTTGACAGTCGGTGTGCTGATCCCGGGCTCCAAGTCCGACAAGGGCTGGATGGAGTCGGGCTACGACGGACTGAAAGCCGTGGAAAAGAAGCTCGGCGCCAAGATCACCGTGAAATACATCGAGAATGTGAAGTTCGGCGACATGGAGCAGGTGCTGGTGGCGCTGGCCGGCAAGAACGAGCTGGTGATCGGCGTCGGTGGCCAGACCCAGGCCTCGGTCTTCAAGGTGGCGCCGCGCTTCCCCAAGGTGAAGTTCGCCATCATCGGCGGCAACGCCGACCCGAAGAAGCCCGCCAACGTCTCGGGCTACGACGTCCGCCAGGCCGAGATCGGCTTCGTGGCCGGTGCCGCGGCCGCCATGCTGTCCAAGAACGGAGCCGTGTCCTACGTCGGCGGCCTGGAAATCCCGGCCATCAAGAACACCGGCACGGAATTCGGCAACGGCGCGCGCTACGTCAATCCGAAGATCAAGTACATCGAGAATTATACCGGCGACTTCGATGACGTCGCCAAGGCCAAGGAAGCCACGCTCGCCGCCATCTCCCAGGGCGCCGACGTGCACTACCATATCCTCAACCTCGGCCTGCGCGGCATGGAGCAGGCGGCGCGCGAGAAGGGCACGCACGTCATCGGCAGCTACACCGACCGCTGCGGCACCGATCCGCTCTACGTCGCCTATTCGGTCACCGGCGTCGGTTTCCAGGTCGAGTATGCGATCGAGCAGGCCGCGGCCGGCACCTGGAAGCCCGAGTTCAAGCCTTTCGGCCTGGCGATGGGGCCGAAGTCCTCCGACATGGTCATCTGCAAGGGCACACCCGAACAGAAGGCCAAGATCGAGGAGATCAAGAAAGATCTCCTGTCGGGCAAGATCAAGGTGCTCGACGCCTGAGCCCGCTTCTTTCCCTCCAGGGCCTCGGCAAGCGCTTCGGCGGCCTGCAGGCCCTGGAAGGCATCACGCTCGATATCCATGCCGGTACCGTTCATTGCCTGCTGGGCGAAAACGGCGCCGGCAAGTCGACATTGTGCAACCTGATCTTCGGCGTCTATGCGCCCAGCGCCGGACAGATGCGGTTCGGCGGGCAGGCGTGGCTGCCACCCAGCCCGGCCGAGGCGCTGGAGCAGGGCATCGCCATGGTGCACCAGCATTTCAGCCTGGTGCCGCGCATGACCGTGGTCGAGAACCTGATGCTGGGCCAAGCCAAGGGCGTGCTCAATCGCGCCGCCTTCGCCGCCCGCATCAGCGACATCGCCGATCGCTTCGGCTTCGTCCTCGACCCCAACGCCGTCGTCGGCGAGCTCTCGGTGGGCGAACGCCAGCGCGCCGAGATCGTGAAGTGCCTGATGCGCGATCCGAAGCTGCTGGTGCTCGACGAACCCACCGCCGTGCTGCCGCCTTCGGAAATCGGCGCGTTGCTCGATATCTGCCGCCGCGTCGCCGACTCCGGTCGTGCCGTCATCCTGGTGACCCACAAGCTGGCCGAGATCGCCAAGGTCGCCGACAAGGTGGCGGTGCTGCGCACCGGCCGGCTGGTGGCCCAAGCCGACATGGCGACGGCCGACATGGGCCAGCTGGTCCAGGCCATGGTCGGCCGCGAGGTGAAGCCGCTCGACGTGGCACTCTCCGATTCCAAGGGGGGCGATGAGCAGGACGAGGGACCGGCGGAAGCGAAGCCGGGCTTCGCCTTGGTGTGCGACGGCCTCACGGTGCAG
>MEMN01000119.1:35004-35845 GCA_001767945.1 Alphaproteobacteria bacterium RIFCSPHIGHO2_12_FULL_66_14
CGACAACTTCACTCTCGAAGTCCGCCCCGGCGAGATCGTCGGTCTGGCCGGCGTGGAGGGCAACGGCCAGAGCGAACTCGGCATGGTGCTGGCGGGTCTGTTGGCGCCGGCGGAAGGCCGCTACTTCATCGGCGACATGGAGCTCACGCATGCCGGCGCGGCGGCCGTCACGGCGGCGGGCGGCGGCATCGTGCCCGAGGACCGCCATGCCGTGGCCTGCGTCACCGCCCTGTCGGTGGCCGAGAACATGTACCTGAACAAGCTCGACCGTTTTACGCGCTTCGGCCTGTTGCAGCGCCGGGCGCTGAACGAGGCGGCCGAGGTGCAGATGAAGGAATTCGACGTCCGCGCCGCCGGACCGGAAGTGGCCTTCTCCGGCCTCTCCGGCGGCAACCAGCAGAAGGCCGTGCTGGGCCGCGAGCTGACGCTCGATCCGCTGGTGGCGCTGGTCGCCGCCCAGCCGACGCGCGGCCTCGACGTCAGCGCGGTCGAGGCGGTCTACCGCCAGATCCGCGCCGCCGCCGGCCGCGGCGTCGGTGTGCTCTTGATCTCGAGCGAGCTCGACGAACTGATCGCCGTCGCCGACCGCATCGCCGTGCTCTACCGCGGCCGCCTGGTGGGCGAGCGTCCGGCCGAGAGGGGCGAACGCGGCGCCATCGGCGCGCTGATGTCGGGCCAGTTCGCATGACCGCACTCGCACTCAACATGCCCGACCGCCGCAGGCTGATGGCGCTGTCGATTCCCTTTGCCGCCGTGATTGGCTCGATGGCGATCGGCCTGCTGCTGATTGCGATCAGCGGCAAGTCGGTGCCCGATGCCATCGAAGCCTTCCTCGATGGCG
>MEMN01000120.1:0-183 GCA_001767945.1 Alphaproteobacteria bacterium RIFCSPHIGHO2_12_FULL_66_14
CAAGGCCGCAGCGGCCGTCGCGTCGCGCACGACCGCGACCTCGAAGCCCTGCTCGAGCAGCTCGCGCAGATGCGATTCGACGCAGAGGTTCGCCGACATTCCGGCGAGGATCACCTGATCCACGTGCTTCTTGCGCAACTGCAGCACGAGATCGTTTGCCTCGGGTCCGTACACCTTGTGCGG
>MEMN01000120.1:215-5259 GCA_001767945.1 Alphaproteobacteria bacterium RIFCSPHIGHO2_12_FULL_66_14
ACGGTTTGTACTCGGACATGAAGTCGGCGCCGGAACCGTCGAAGCCGTCGAGGCTGTAGGGACCCTTGCGGTCGAACATGCCGATCTTGTGCATCAGCTTCTCGAGCGCACCCTCAAAACGCCAACCCTTGTCGGTCGGGTAATAGTAGTGGGGCGAGATGGCGACGGTGATGCCGGCCGCCTTGGCCGCTTTGAACAGCCGGCCGATGTTGGCGACGGTGCCCTGCTTCTCGACGCTCTTGCCGACCACGCCCCAGGTCACGCCCTTTGGGCTGAGGAAGTCGATCTGCGGGTCGGTGACGACCAGGGCGGTGCGCGGCAGGTCAAGCTTCATGTCCGACGGCGGCAGGGCGGGCTTGGCCGGATCGGCATAGGGATCATCCGCCGCCGTGGCGGGAGCGGCTGCGATGGCGGCTGCTCCGGCCGCGATCCCGGCAGCGACGCCGGCCCTGATCAATCCGCGTCGCCCGGCGCCGGATGCCGGCGTGCCGTCCTCACCGTGATCGTGATGGCCGCAATCGCAATGGTCACGCATGTCGCTTCTCCGTGTTGCCTTGTCAGGTGCTGGCGGCTTGGCCGCCGGTCGCCCGGACTATTGTCCGGACGTGGATGCGAAGTGATCCGAAAGGCGTGCTCGATCGTCTGGCCATGTACGCCGCTCGCCGCTAAACGTGCGCGATCGGCCGCGACGGCCCCCGGAAAAGATGAAGCGACATGCTGGTTGACAGACTCTTGTCCAATCTCTCGGTTCGCGTCGAACCGTTCGCGCTCTGCCAGCTGAGTCCCGGCTGGCGCATGCATCTGCCTGGGCCTCCGGGCGTGATGCTTCACTACGTGCTCAAGGGACAAGGGGCGGTGCGAGGACCGGACGGAGAGGCGCGAACCATCTCGGCGGCATGGCTGGTGATCGTGCCGCCTCAGGCGGACCACATGCTCGAGACCGGAGGCAGCATTCGCGACGAACTCCGGGTCGGCACGATGCCCGCGGGCCCGCCCGTGCAGTCATTCATCGCGGGGTCGACGTCGACCACCGATCTGGTCGTCGCCTGCGGCATCATCCACGTGCGCTATGGCCAGTCGCTCGGATTGTTCGACCGGCTCCGGGAGGTGCTGGTGGTCGACCTGTCGGGAATACCGCAGGTCCCCGCCGCCTTCGAAGGCATATTCGGCGAGCAATCGCGCGCCTTCGCCGGCAGCGCCACCATGACGAGCGCCTTGATGACGCAGTGCCTCGTCCATGTGTTCAGGCGCCTTCCCGGCGACGCCGAACAGGCGCTTCCCTGGCTCATGGCGCTCAAGGACCGGCGGCTGGCGCGCGCGATCGACCTGATCCTCGACGATCCGGCGGCCGAGCATTCGGTGGAGTCGCTTGCCGCCGCCGCGTCGATGAGTCGGTCAAGCTTCGCTGAACGCTTCGCCGTGGCCTTCGGGCGTTCGCCGATGAGCTTCGTCCATCACATTCGCATGCAACGCGCCGTCGAACTGCTGGAACTCGGGACGCTTTCGATCGACCAGGTGTCGAGCCGGGTCGGCTTCGCGAGCCGCAGCCATTTTTCGCGTGCCTTCAAGAAGCACACGGGCGCATCGCCGATCCAGTTCCGGCAAACGGCTAACGCCGACACAACGCCTCCGGCTGGCGACTGAGCTTGAAGGCCGGGAGCCGAGTCAATTAGAGCCGGGGGGTCTACGCCGCCGTCATGGCGAGTTGTTCGAGCGCGAGCTTCAATCGCGGCGCCGCATAGTCGACGAACGCCCTAACCTTGGGTGCGACCAGCCGCGTCTGAGGGTAGACGAGATGAACCGGCCGTGGTGATGGCGTGAAGTCATCTAGGACCATGACCAACTTCCCCTCGCGGATCTTTTCGTGGACCATGTAGGAGAGCGCGATCGTGATCCCATGGCCCATCTCTGCGGCGGCGATGGCGGCGGTCGCGTCGTTGATCTCCAATGTCGGGTTGAGCGCTACGCTATTGGGGCTTCGATCGCTGGCGAAACGCCATTCCCGATTGGGCATGAGGCCGGTGAAGGCAATCACCGAGTGAAGCTTCAGGTCCGCCGGCGAGACGGGCGTCCCACGACGTGCAAGGTAGTCGGGGCTCGCGACCAGAATGCGGCGCACGGCGCCGACCCGCTTCGCGATCAGGCTGGAATCCGGCAAGGGACCGATGCGCACGGCCAGGTCGATGCCCTCCTCGACGAGGTTCACGACGCGGTCGAGAAGAACGACGGAGGCCGTCACGCGCGGATGCTGACTGAGGAAGCCGCAGACTAGCGGCGCCAGGGCCGACCGTCCGAAGGTAACGGACGCGGTTATCGTGAGATGGCCTTGCGGCATCGCAGTCTCGCCGACCGCTTCCTTCTCGGCCGCATCCAGATCGACAAGGACGCGCCGTGCGCTGTCCAGGAAGCGCTGGCCGACATCGGTGATCGTCAGGCTTCGGGTCGTGCGGTTGAAGACGCGGGCGCCGAGGCGATCCTCGAGCGCGGATATCGCGCGGGTCACGGCAGGGGGCGACAGGCGAAGCCGGGTCCCGGCCTTGGCAAAGCTGCCGGCGCCGGCAACCGCGACAAAGACTTCGAGTTCGTGCAGGCGATCCATTATTCCCATATAGGGAATAATATGTTTCTCACATAATATATTCTTCCGATTAGGAAAAGAACCCACCTTGTCCGGGAGCGGCGCCGATCAACGCCGCACCACCAGACAGACAAGGAGTGACCTCATGGCTCGCGTTGCCGTCATCGACCCCCAGACCGCCACCGGAGAGGCCAAGAGCCTGCTGGATGCCGTTCAGTCCGCCCTCGGCATGGTGCCGAACTTCATCCGCGTGCTTGCCAACTCGCCGGCGGCGCTGAACGCCTTCCTCGGGCTCCACGGCATCGCCGGCGCAGGCGCGCTGGACCCGAAGACGCGCGAGCGCATCGCGCTCGCCGTCGCCGAACAGAATGCCTGCCAGTACTGCGTCTCGGCGCATACAGCCATCGGCCGCAAGGTCGGCCTGGACAATCAGGAGATGCTGGCGAACCGCATGGGCCGCTCGTCCGATGCGAAGGCGGAAGCCGCGCTGACCTTCGCCCGCGCCCTCGTCGAGCAGACCGGCCAGGTCAACAAAGCCGAGTTCGAAGCCGTGCGTGCGGCCGGTCACTCCGACGGCGAAGTCGTCGAGATCATCACGCACGTGGCGCTGAACATCTTCACAAACCTGCTCGGCAAGGCGACCCAGGTCGAGATCGATTTCCCGAAGATCGACTTGAACAAGGCCGCCTGACCTCGACCACGCAACCGGTTCGACGCCGTGTTGCCGTTCCCGATACCCGGCCGTCCGCGCTTCTAGCGCGGGCGGTCGCTCCCCAGCCTGGAGAGTGAACGCCAATGACCGAGACGATTCCATCGCCTGCCCGCCCGCCCCTGCCACCCTTCACGCTGGACGCCGCCGTCCGGAAGGTCCGGATGGCCGAGGATGCCTGGAACACGCGCGATCCCGAGCGCGTTTCGCTCGCCTATACCGAAGACAGTCGCTGGCGCAATCGAGCGGAGTTCCCGGTCGGCCGCGCCGAGATCGTCGCATTCCTGACGCGCAAATGGGCGCGTGAGATCGAGTATCGTCTGGTCAAGGAACTCTGGGCCTTCGCCGGCAATCGCATCGCCGTGCGCTTCGCATACGAGTGGCGCGACGACGCCGGCAACTGGCTCCGCAGCCACGGCAACGAGAACTGGGAGTTCGACGAGCGCGGGCTGATGCGTCTGCGCTTTGCCAGCATCAACGATCAACCGATCCGCGAGAGCGACAGGAAGTTCCGATGGCCGCAAGGGCCGAGGCCTGCGGATCACCCGGGTCTTTCCGACCTTGGGCTCTAACGCGCGGGCTTTGATCAGCAGGAGGATGTCATGCCGCATCGTTTCGCGGAGATCGCCTTCACACCGACAGTGAAGAAGGTACAGGAGCAACTGGGCAGCCGGTTGTCGTATGCCCGCATGGAGGATGCTCCGGAGGCGATAAATCATCACCTGAGAGAGGCAGAGGCTGGATTCATCGCAGCTCGAAACTCGCTCTACATGGCGACGGTCAGCGAGACCGGTTGGCCCTACATCCAGCATCGCGGCGGGCCGCCGGGTTTCGTACGCGTGCTCGACGAGACCATGATCGGTTTCGCGGATTTCCGCGGCAACCGGCAATATGTCAGCGTCGGGAACCTGATGACCGACGACCGTGTGTCGCTGTTCTTCATGGACTATCCGAACAGGACGCGGCTGAAGCTTTTCGGGCGCGCGAAGATCGTCGGCCTCGATGATCAGACGACCCTGTCACGCCTCGAAACGCCAGACTACCGCGCCCGTGTCGAGCGCGGCCTCCTGATCAAGGTCGAGGGGTTCGATTGGAACTGCCCGCAACACATCACCGAGCGCTTCACGCTTGACGAGGTACGCGCGATGACCGCACCACTAACCTCTCGAATCTCCGAACTCGAGGCAAAGCTCGCCTGACGTCAGGGGTGACGGACATTCAGCGGACGTCGCCCCTCGTCCGGCTGCGCGCCGTCGATGCAGTGATATCCGGCACGACACCGTCGGCGGTTCGCCGATGGGCAACTGTTCTCGCTGTCGCGATTGGCGTGGCCCCCCTGGATACTAGGACAGGCCGTCTATACCCAGCAGTTCGTGGCCATGGCCTTCGATCTGGCAGACGTGCCGCCCGGGCGCGAAGTCTACGTCCTCAGCACGAGCTTCCCGAAAGCCTCCGACTATCCGACCAACTACATGTTCGGGGCCGAGATCTATGCCAATCCGAACGCCCGACAGGCCGTGTTCAGGCAGTTCCGGACGCCGCCCGAGATCGGCGAAATCCACGTCGTCCGCCTCGCTCAGCCGTAGACGAAGGCCCGGTCGTCGAGGTCGATCGCCGGCCACTGGTCCTTCTCGTTCCAGTAGTCCTGGGTGTGCTGCCACTCGGACTTGTCGCCGCGCTTGGGCAGCAGGTGCATGCCGCGCATGAGGTAGCCCGGATTGAAGTTGGTCGGATCGATCCAGGGCAGCAGCGGCATG
>MEMN01000121.1 GCA_001767945.1 Alphaproteobacteria bacterium RIFCSPHIGHO2_12_FULL_66_14
CGGTGAGGATGCCCAGCGCCCCGGCGTTCGAGACCGCCGACGCAAGCTCGGCGCGGCCGACCCATTGCATGCCGCCCTGCACGATCGGGTGCTTGATGCCGAACATCTCCGTGAAGCGCGTCTTGATCATCTGCCGATTTCCCCCGCTTGGGTTTGCTGCCCAGCATTAGCGAACCGCGACGGCACGGGCCAGCCCCGGAATTTGCTTCCGCAGCGCGGATTATCGGCGATCGATGAAGGCCACGCTGTCGGCGAGCGTCGGCGCGCGGGCACGCAGAAAGGACGACATCGCCGCCACGATGTCGACGTGATCGACCTCGGGATAGAGCTTCACCTCGGCGCCGACGCCGGCCGCCTTCCAGGCCGCCGCCAGCCGGACGGTGTTGCGCGGGTAGACGATGCGATCGGCCTCGCCGTGGAGCAGCAGCACGGGCGGCAGCGGCGCTTGGGCAAAGCTGATCGGCTGCGCCGCGGGATTATTGGCGCCGCCGAAGATGTCCTGCAGGCGGCGCGAGGTGAGCGGCAGGAAATCGTAGGGCCCGGCCAAGCCGATGGCGCCGGCGAGCTTCATCCGGTCGACGCCGGCATCGGTCAGGTAGCCCGTGTTGGCCGCCAGCATCAGAGCGCTGTGGGCGCCGGCCGAATGGCCCATCACGAAGAGCTTTTCGGTGCCTACGCGGTTGGCGGTCCAGCGCGTGGCGACAGCGGCGTCCTCGATGAAGGCGGGGAAGCGCACCTCCGGATAGATTCGGTAGTCTGGCACGACGACCGTCAGACCGTTGGTCGCCAACGCCTGGGCAACGAACAGGTAGTCGGACTTGGTGCCCGACTCCCAGGAGCCGCCGTAGAAGAAGATCACGGCCTTGCCGTCGGCCCGCGGCGTGTCGGGCCGGTAGAGGTCGAGCTTCTGGCGCGGATCGGCGCCGTAGGGGATATCGGCCTCGAGCGTGTAACCCTTGCGCGAGACTGTCGTGTTGAGCAGCGCCGCCGGCGAGCAGCCGGCCAGCGTCCCCAGCAGGCCCGTGATGATGCCGCGCCGCGCCAAGATCATGCAGCGGCGATGTCGCGCACCCGTTCGGCCAGGGCGAGGGAGGCGGTGAGGCCGGGCGACTCGATTCCGAATAGATTGATCAGCCCCGCCACGCCGTGCTCGCCCGGTCCCTGGATCGTGAAATCCTGCGCTGGTGCGCCCTGCGGCACGATCTTGGGTCGGATGCCGGCATAGCCCGGCTGCAGCGCGCCATCCTTGAGGTCCGGCCAGTAGCGGCGCACGGCGGCATAGAACTTGTCGGCACGGTGCGGATCGACGGTGTAGTCGATGCCGTCGATCCATTCGACGTCGGGGCCGAACTTGGCTTGGCCGCCGAGATCCACAGTGATGTGTACGCCTAAGCCGCCCGGCACGGGGACTGGGTAGATCAGGCGTGAGAAGGGTGAGCGTCCGGCCAAGGTGAAATAGTTTCCTTTGGCGTAATACGCAGGCGGAATCCGATCGGATGGCAGGCCGGCGATTTTTTGTGCGAGCCCCGGCGCATGCAGGCCGGCCGAGTTCACGACCAGACGGCACCTGAGGTTCATCGGCTCGGTTCCACCGACCTCGATCTCGACGCCGCCCTCGACGACGCGGCCCTGCTTCACAGGACTGTGAAAGGCGAACATCGCACCGCGGCTCTCGGCGTCACCCTGCAACGCCAGCATGTAGGAGTGGCTGTCGACGATGCCGGTGCGGGGCGACAGAAGCGCTGCAGTGCAATGGAGGCTGGGCTCCATCGTCCGGGCCTCGGCCGCACTCAGGAGCCGCATACCTTCCACGCCGTTGGCTTCGGCGCGGCCCTTGATCTCGGTGAGCTTTTCGCTCTCGGCCTCGTTGGTGGCCACGATCAGCTTGCCGCAGTTCAGGTGCGGCACGCCGTGTTCGGCGCAGTAGGCATAGAGCAGGTGGCGGCCCTCGACGCAGGTCCGCGCCATCAGACTGTCCTTGGGATAGTAGATGCCGGCGTGGATGACCTCGGAATTGCGCGAACTTGTCTCGGTGCCGATGCCTTCGGCGGCCTCCACCACGATGACCTCACGGCCGGCAAGGGCAAGGGCGCGGGCAATGGCAAGGCCCACGACGCCTGCACCGATCACAACGCAGTCTACGGATTCGGGTGGGGTTTCGAACGGCGACGAACTCATGGCCGCATGCTAGAACCCGCCGTTCTTTTAGTCACGAAAAGGCAGATTTCGCAGCATGAAGGGCGCATTGGTCACCGGGGCGGGATTGCGGATCGGCCGCGCGCTGGCAGAAGCGCTGGCGGCCGACGGCTTCTTCGTCTTCGTGCACTACAATCGTTCGGCCTCAGGCGCCCGCGCGACCATGGCCGCCATCGTGCGGGCAGGCGGCCGGGCCAAGGCGGTTCGCGCCGATCTGTCGTCGGCGCGACAGGCCGAGGCGCTGGTCGGCAAATGCCGGGCTCGCGGCGTGCGCCTTACCTGCCTGGTGAACAACGCCTCGCTATTCAAGCTCGACCGCGCACCCGCCGCAAAGGCCGCCGATTTCGACCTGCACATGGCGATCAACCTTCGCGCACCGCTGCTGCTGTCGCAGGCACTGGCGAGGCAGCTCCCGGCCGGGGAGACCGGCGTGATCGTGAACGTGCTCGACCAGAAGCTGGTCAACCTCAATCCGGATTTCCTGAGCTATACGCTGTCGAAAGTCGGCCTAGGTGGCCTGACGACGCTTCTCGCCCAGTCCTTCGCACCGCGCCTCCGGGTGGCCGGCATCGCCCCCGGCCTCACCTTGCGCAGCGGCAGCCAGACCGACACCCGCTTCGCCGAGCAGCACGCCGCCAATCCGCTGGGCGTCGGCGTCACCGCCGACGATCTGGTGAGGGCGATGCGGTTCATTCTGCAGACGCCGAGCTACACCGGCGATACGCTGGTCGTGGACGGCGGTGAACACCTGACCGGGCGGCCGCGCGACATCGCCTTCGACAAGAAGAAAAAGTGACATGACCCCCGAGATGGCCCCCGAGATGGAACGCCGCATCTTCATTCGCGACTTTCGACTGCAGGTCTCGATCGGCATCCATGATTTCGAGAAGGAAGGGCCGCAGACCGTCGTCGTCAACGTCGATCTCCTGCTGGGCGCGGCCGGGTCGGCGCACGGCGACAGGATCTCCAAGGTGCTGAACTATGATGTCGTCCATGACGGGATCGTGGCGCTGGCAAAGAGCCGCCACTTCAACCTGCAGGAAACATTGGTCGAGGCGATCCTCGATCTTTGCCTGACACAGCCCGGCGTGATCGAGGCGCGGGTCTCGACCGAGAAGCCCGACGTCTACAAGGACTGCCGCGTCGGCTACGAAGCGGTCCGCCGCCGCGCCGCCGGCTGAGCCGGCGATCCGCATGGCCGATCCGTCCACCAGCGCGCTCCGGCGCGCCACCCTGGTGTTGCTTCTGGCGGCGCTGATCTGGGGATCGATGATCCCGGTGCTGGCGGCACTGGCGGAACACTACGACAAATGGCTGCTGTCGTGGTCGCGTTACGTCCTTGGCCTGCCGGTGCTGTGGCTCGCGGTCCTGTGCAGCGCTCCGCCAGCCGCGGCGCCACGGCCGCTGCAGCCCGGACGGCTATTTCGCCTCGGTGCCTCAATGACGGCCTTCTCGGTGCTCTACACGTTCGGCGTCGCCAATGCCCATCCCGCGACCGCCGCCATCGTCCTGATGTGCGGGCCGATCTGGGCCACCATCCTGTCGCGCCTGCTGCTGCGAGCGGTGCCACCGCCCGGCTTCTACGTCACCCTCGTGCTGGTGGTTTGCGGCGGCATCCTCGTCGTGCTGGGTACGCCCGGACGAACCGCCGGCGGTCTCGGCGTGGAGGGCGGCGAGATCCTGCTGGTGATCGCCCAGCTCTGCTGGAGCTGGTACTCGATCCGGGCTCAGCAGTGGCTGGCCGATCGCGGCCAGATGGCGCTGTCGGCACTGACGTCCAGCGTGGCGAGCGTGCTGCTGGCGGCGGTCTGCCTCGTCGTCTGGGCAACCCTGGGGCTCGACCTGCCGACGCGCGCGCCGACGCTGATCGAAGGCAGCATGATCGTCTGGATCGGCGTGCTGGGCGTCGCCGTGGCGGTGCTGCTGTGGAACACCGGCGTGTCGCTGGTCGGCGTGCCGGTGGCCTCGCTGTTCTCCAATTCCGCGCCGGTCTTCGCCATCGGTCTCGCCGCCCTGATGGGCTTCGAGCCGAGCTGGCTGCAGCTCGCGGGCGGCGCCGTGGTGATGGGCGGCATCGCGCAACTGCAAATCCGTCAGATGCGGGCGGCCCGCGCGGCCCGGAGGGCCGGATGATCGCCCGCGAGCATCGCCACCTGCTGGGAGCGTTCGCTGCCATGATCTTCGTGGGGGCGAGTTGGGGCGCCAACGTACCGGTATCGAAGGTGATGCTGGAGCACTTCGACCTGATTCCGATGTCGGCGATCCGGACAGCGTCCGGCGCCGTCATCCTGGCGCTGCTGGTGGCGATGGTCGAGGGCGTCCGCGGCCTGCGGATCGACGTCGGCCTGCGCCGCTTCGTCCTGCTCGGTCTGATGATGGGGGGCTTCTTTGCGATCTATACGCTGGGCATCCAGTTCAGTAATCCGATCTCGGCGGCGGCGGTTCAGGTCGCGGGCCCGCTGGTCGCCGCCGTGACGGTCCGCTTGGTGACCGGTGCCCGTTTCGACCCTGGCTTCGCTACCGCACTGGGCCTGACCCTGCTGGGCGGCGCCATCCTGGTCTCGGGGAGCCTTCTGGGCAGCGGTTCCGTCACCTTGGGGGGCGGTGAGATCGTGGTGCTGCTGTCCAACGCACTATGGACGCTCTACAGCCTCAAAGCACAGGTCTGGTTCGACCGGGCGAGCCAGCTCCATCGCACCTACGTCGCGTCGCTGTCGGCCATGAGCTGGATGGCGATGCTCAGCCTCGTGCTGATCGGGCTGGGCTGGACGCAGTCGCCGTTCGCGGTGACGGATCCCTGGGTATGGACGCAGCTGCTGGCTATCGCGGTGTTCGCCAGCGCCTTGGGCGGCTATTTCTGGAACGTCGGCGCCAGCCGGCTGGGCGTTGCCATCGCGTCGCTTTGGGTCAATCTCGTGCCGTTTTTCGCCGTATTATGGTCCATGGCCTATGGCTTTATGCCCAATGCCTATCAGATCGTGGGCGGCCTCGTGGCGTTGAGCGGCGTGGTCTA
>MEMN01000122.1:0-127 GCA_001767945.1 Alphaproteobacteria bacterium RIFCSPHIGHO2_12_FULL_66_14
CTGGCGCCGCAGCACCGGGGCGCGCCGGAAGGTGTCGAGCGGCGGCAGGTCGGGGTATGGCGCCATCGGGTCGGGATCGGCGATGAAGTCGGTGTCCGCCGGCGCGGCCCAGGGCAGTGAGTCGAGC
>MEMN01000122.1:175-3060 GCA_001767945.1 Alphaproteobacteria bacterium RIFCSPHIGHO2_12_FULL_66_14
TCCGAGCGCAGGAACCACGGTCCGCTGCGCCAGCGCCCCCCGTGCCCATTGCCATGGCCATTGCCGTTCGTCCGGCCGCCGTGCTCGCGGGCGATTGGCAGCACGTAGCCCGCGGCGCCCTCGAGGCCCTTCTCGAAGATCCGGGCCAGCCGCTCCCGCTCCAGCGGGTCTTTCACCTTGGCGGCGTCGACCGCGACGTTGCTCGGCAGGCGGCGCTCACGCCAGAGGTAGTACCAGGTGTCCTCGAAGGCCGGGAAGAGATAGCCGGGATTGAGCTGCAGCCGTTCGGCGATGGCCAGCGCAAAGCGCTGCGCCGCTTCCGGCGTTGCGCCGACCGGCTTGGAGTCGACGGCGGTGAGGTGCGGGTCGCGCCAGATCGGCTGGCCGTCCTTGCGCCAGAAGCAGCCCAGCGCCCAGCGCGGCAGTTGCTCGCCGGGATACCATTTGCCCTGGCCGAAGTGCAGCAGCGGCTTTTTGGCAAAGCGATCCGCGAGCTTGCGGAACAGCACGCCCGCCAGGCGACGCTTCTCCGGCCCCAGCGCCAGGGTGTTCCATTCCGCGCCGTCCATGTCGTCGACCGAGACGAACGTCGGCTCGCCGCCCATGGTGAGCCGCACGTCACCCTTGGCGATATCGCCCTCGATCGCCTCGCCGACTTTCAGCAGCGTCGCCCATTGCGCGTCGGTGTAGGGTTTGGTCGTGCGCGGCGTCTCGCGCACGCGCCGCACGGTCATGTCGTGTTCGAACTCGACCTCGGATTCCTCGACCGCGCCCTCGATCGGCGCCGCACTCGACGGCTCGGGCGTGCAGGCCAGCGGAATATGGCCTTCGCCCGTCAGCAGGCCCGAGGTCGGGTCGAGCCCGATCCAGCCCGCGCCCGGCAGATAGACCTCGCACCAGGCATGGAGGTCGGTGAAGTCCTGCGTCGGTCCCTCGGGCCCGTCGAGCGGCTTCTCGTCGGGTTTCAGCTGAATCAGGTAACCCGAGGCGAAGCGTGCGGCGAAGCCCAGGTGGCGCATGATGGTGACCAGCAGCCAGCCGGTGTCGCGGCACGAGCCCTTGGCCAGCGCCAGCGTCTGCTCGCAGGTCTGCACGCCCGGCTCCAGCCGCACGATGTAGCCGATCTCCTTTTGCAGCCGGGCATTGAGACCGACGATGAAATCGACGGTGCGCATCTCCTTGGCGCTGACCTTGGCGAGCCATGCCTTGAGCAGTGGCCCCGGCGGTTCCAGTTTGCGGAACGGCGCGATCTCCTCGGCCAGCGAAGTGTCGTAGGCGAAGGGCCAGGTCTCGGCCTCGGGCTCGAGGAAGAAGTCGAAGGGATTGTTGACCGACATGTCGGCCACGAGATCGACCACGATCTCGAACCTGTCGGTCTTCTCCGGGAACACCAGCCGCGCCAAGTGGTTGCCCTGCGGGTCCTGCTGCCAGTTGATGAAGTGCTCGGCCGGCGTGACCTTCAGCGAATAGGACAGCACCGGCGTGCGCGAATGCGGCGCCGGACGCAGACGCACGACCTGCGGGCCGAGCGCCACGGGCCGGTCGTAGCGGTAGGTCGTTCGATGATGCAGCGCGACGTGGATGCTCATTACGACCGTCTTGTTTCGCTCCATAATACTCTAAGCAAGCGACATGCCAGTGTCGACGGGCCGACCAACAGCCACCGCCTCGCCCCGCGAGCATCGACCGGTTGCCCATCCTTCGAGACGGCCGCTGCGCGGCCTCCTCAGGATGAGGTTTCTCCTGACCTACTAACCTCATCCTGAGGAGCGGTTCGTAGAACCGCGTCTCGAAGGATGGGCAACAGAAAGGGCCGCACGCCACGGGATTGCGAAGCTGGAAACGGATAGTCGTATGGCGGCCACCCGGCTCTAATCGGCCGGGATACGACAGGAGGAAATCATGGACTTCCGCATCAAAGGGCTTTCGCCAGAACCCTTCCGACACCTCTTCGGATTGTCGGAAGGCGACCTTGCCCGGCACGGCGTCGTTCGCTACCTCGTGGACAAGAACCCGGGCTATCCGGACCGCATCGAGATGCGCGATGCCGCGCCGGGGGAAACCGTGCTGTTGCTCAATCACGTCTGCCAGCCGGCCGACACGCCCTACCACGCAAGCCATGCGATATTCGTGCGAGAGGGTGCGGAAGAACCTTATGATCGTTTGAACGAGGTTCCTGAGGTCATGCGGGCGCGGCTTTTGTCGCTGCGCGGCTACGACCACAAGGGAATCATGCTCGATGCCGATGTTGTCGAAGGACAAGACCTCGAGCCGGTCATCGAGCGATTGTTCGCCAACCGGGACATCGCCTACATCCATGTCCACAACGCCAAGCGCGGCTGCTATTCGGGCTGCATTGATCGCGCCTGAAGTATAGCGATCGTCGCTAAGCGTGCCGCAGGGTGAGGCGGCGCGGTTGTTGTGTGCTGCTTGTTGTGGTGGGATCGCCCCATGAGCAACTACTTCGACCTCACCGGCAAAGTCGCCCTCGTTACCGGGGGCAGCCGCGGGCTGGGCTACCAGATGGTCAAGGCCTTCGCCGCGCACGGCGCCGATGTCTTCATCACCAGCCGCAAGCTCGAGGCCTGCGAAAAGGCCGCCGCCGAGGTGCGGGCGCTGGGGCGCAACGCCGCCACTCATGCCTGCAACGTGGCCAACTGGCAGGAACTGGATGGCCTGGTCGAGGCGGCCTACGCCGCCTTCGGCAAGGTCGACATCCTGGTGAACAACGCCGGCTCCTCGCCGCTCGCGCCCTCGTCGCTCGAAACCTCCGAGCAGCTGTTCGACCGCATCGTGTCGCTGAACTTCAAGGCGCCGTTCCGCCTGATGTCGCTGGTTGGCAGCCGCATGGCCCAGGGCGACGGCGGTTCGATCATCAATATTTC
>MEMN01000122.1:3167-4105 GCA_001767945.1 Alphaproteobacteria bacterium RIFCSPHIGHO2_12_FULL_66_14
TGCGGGTGAACACCATCTCGCCCGGGCGGTTCCTGACCGACGTCTCCAAGGCGTGGCCCGAGGAGCACAAGGCCAACCCGACGGCGGCGCTCAAGCGCAGCGGCCAGCCGGAGGAGATCGTGACGGCCGCGCTCTATCTCGCCTCGAGCAAATCGAGCTTCACCACCGGATCGCTGGTCCGGGTCGACGGAGGAATTGCCTAATGAAGATGAAAGCCGGCGTTCTCACGGTCTGCGGCGCGCCGCGACCCTTCGCCAAGTCGAAGCCCATCCATGTTGTCGAAGTCGATCTCGATCCGCCCGGCGAGGGCGAGGTTCTGGTGAAAGTTGGTGGCGCCGGGCTCTGTCATTCCGATCTTTCTCTCATCAATGGCGATAGACCGCGCCCCGTGCCGATCGTGCTGGGCCACGAGGGCTCGGGCGAGATCGTCGAACTGGGCAAGGGCGTGCATGACGTGAAGGTGGGCGACCATGTCTGCTTCACCTTCAACGTGAGCTGCGGCCGCTGCCGGCGCTGCCTCGAAGGCCGGCCCTATATCTGCGAGCGCTCGGTGACGCCGCGCGCCGCGGGCCAGCTGCTGTCGGGCCATCATCGCCTGCATATGGACGGCAAGCCGGTGAACCATCAGTCCGGCGTGTCCTGCTACGCCGAATATGCCGTAGTCGACCGTGGCTCGATCGTGGTGATCGACAAGACCCTGCCGCTCGACGTGGCGGCCCTGTTTGGCTGCGCGGTCGTCACCGGCGTGGGCGCGGTGGTCAACACCGCCCAGATCCAGCCCGGCAGCTCGGTGGCCGTCGTCGGCCTGGGCGGCGTCGGCTTGAGCGGCCTGATGGGCGCGGTGCTGGCGGGTGCCGGCCGCATCGTCGCTATCGACCTCTCCGACGACAAGCTCGGCCTCGCCCGCCAGCTCGGCGCCACCGACACGGTGAATGCCC
>MEMN01000122.1:4221-4926 GCA_001767945.1 Alphaproteobacteria bacterium RIFCSPHIGHO2_12_FULL_66_14
GGCGGCACGACGGTGACGGCCGGCCTCTCGCCGATCGCCGCCGACTTCTCGTTCAAGCAGAGCGCGCTGGTCAGCGAGGAGAAGACCATCAAGGGCTCCTACGTGGGAAGCTGCGTGCCGGTGCGCGACATCCCGCGCTTCATCGCGCTCTACCAGCAGGGCAAGCTGCCGGTCGACCGCATGGTAAGCGAGCGCATCGGCTTTGACGAGCTGAACCTGGGTTTCGACCGGCTGCAGGACGTGGCGACGGTGCGGCAGATTTTGGTGCCGCACGGATGAGCTTGGCGATCGCCGTCGAAACGCCTTTGCAGGACGACGTCCGCACGCTCGTTGCCGAGCTGAACGCCGTCCTGCTCGAGCTGACGCCGCCCGAGCATTGCCATCATCTGACCGTTGAGCAGATGGCCGACGACAGCACGACCGTGTTCATCGCCCGCGACGGCGGCGCGGCGATCGCCTGTGGCGCGCTGAAGCGCCATGCCGATGGGGTCGGTGAGGTGAAGCGCATGTACACGCGGCCGTCGCACCGCGGGCAGAAGATCGGTGAGCGGATCGTGGCGCGCATCGAGGCGCTGGCGCGGTCCGAAGGGCTGAAGCGCCTGGTGCTGGAGACCGGCGATCGTCACCATGCCGCCTGGAAGGTCTACGAGCGCGCGGGCTTCACGCGCTGCGGACCGGTGCTCGACTATCCCGACGTGACGTGGT
>MEMN01000122.1:5044-5186 GCA_001767945.1 Alphaproteobacteria bacterium RIFCSPHIGHO2_12_FULL_66_14
GCGCTGCCATTGCCGTGCCAATTGCGGTGCAGGCACTGCCAGCATCCGCTCCCGGAAACGTGATCAGATGGGAGTTGCAAGATCAGCAGAAATATGCCTATATTTTCTATAGACTGACGCTTAAAGCGTCGACCTCTTGAGG
>MEMN01000123.1 GCA_001767945.1 Alphaproteobacteria bacterium RIFCSPHIGHO2_12_FULL_66_14
TTGCGTGGGCCATCTCGAACTCCAGGCTTACATGAGACGAATGAATGAGCGGCCTTCGACGCGCGGTTGGACCTCGCCGATCACGATACCGTCGATGCGGCTCACCCTGTCGGCCGGTACCGCGGCCAGCAGGCCGCCGGCTGTCTGGGGGTCGAACAGCAGCGGCAGCTTCGGGTGGCTGGCATGAATGTCCATGCCGTCGATCAGGTGACGGGCGCGCAGGTTTTCCGGCTGCAGCGAGCTGGCGAAGCCCCGGGCGAACAGATCGACGGCACCGTCGAGTGCCGGCAGCGCGTCAAGATGGAGATCGACTGAGACTTCGTCGCCGCGGCCGGTGGCCCGGATCATCTCCGCGAGATGGCCCGCGAGGCCGAAGCCGGTGACGTCGGTGCAGGCATGGGCGCCGGCCGCGACCAGGGCCTCGGCGGCGGCGGACGAGGGCTGGCGCATCGAGGCGAGGGCCGCCGCGATCCAGGTGCCGCGCGCGCGCCCACGCATGGCGGCAGCGAAGATTACACCGGTGCCGAGCGGCTTGGTGAGCACGAGCTTGTCGCCCGGCTTCAATCCGCCCTTGCGCAGCGCGCGGGCCGGATCGACCAGGCCGTTCACGGAAAAGCCCAGGGCCGCTTCCGGACCTTCGCCGGAATGGCCGCCGATCAGGGCCGAGCCCGCATGGTCGAGCACGCGACGCGCGCCCGACAGCATCTGGAAGAGATCCTCCTCCATCAGCCGTTCGGCGGCGGCGGGAACGACCGCCAGCGCGAGCGCGCTGTGTGGCCTGGCACCCATCGCCCAGACATCGCCCAGCGCATGGACCGCCGCCACTTCGCCGAAGACGAAGGGGTCGTCGATGAAGGTGCGGAAGAAATCGACCGACTGAACCAGCGCTTGTCCCGCCGGCACCTCGATCATCGCGGCATCGTCGGGCGCGTCGAGACCGATTGCCACGTCCAATCCGGGCGAAGGCCCGAGCCGGGCCAGCACGCGCGTCAGGACGCCGGCGCCAACCTTGGCGCCGCAGCCACCGCAGCGCATGCCGATGTCGGCCAGCAGGCGCCGGGCGTCGGCATCGGCCAGCGCCGGATCGGGCGGCGCCGCGCGCGCGTTCATGTCCATCGGCCTGGCCGGCGGTTCGCGATACATGCGCATCCACTTGCGGTCGATATGGTCCTTCCAACGCCACACCCACGCCCCCTTGACCGACCAGCCCCCGCGAGTCGCCAGCGCCCGGCCGTCGCCGGTGCCGATGATCGAGAGATATCGGCGTTGCGGCGTGAACGGCTTCGGTTCCTGCCCGAGCAGCGCGCGCCGCAGGTTTTCGGAGAGCGGAGGCCCCTGACGCACGGCGAAGACGCCGGCCTTGGGCCGGGGATGGGCCAACACCGTGGCGCAATCGCCGACCGCGTAGACGGTCTCGTCGCCGGTAGAACGCAGCGCATCGTCGACGGCGAAAAAGCCGCGGCTGTCGAGCGGCAGGCCAGTCGTGGAAAACCACGACGAGGCGCTCGCCTCCGTGACGATGAAGATTTCGTCGGCCTCCAATTGCTCGCTGCCATTGAGATGGAGCGCGCCGCCCCCGATTCCCGTCGTCGATTTGTTCTCGACCAGCCGGATGCCGCGCCGCGCCAGGATGGTGCGCATCGCCTTCTGCGCCGAGGCGGCATTGCCGGCCAGAATTTCGCCGCGTGTGACCAGGGTGACGTCGATCTTCGCCGTGGGCGCGATTTCGCGCAGGCGATGATCGATCGCCAGCACCAGTTCCACGCCACCCGCGCCGCCGCCGATCACGCCGACGCGGAGTGGCGCGTGCCGGTCCTTCATGCGCTCGACGAACGCGAGCCAGCGGCGGCCGAGCTCGGCGATCGGCTTCACGGGCGTTGCGTGTTCGGCGGCGCCGGGGATGGCATCGAGGTTGGGGGCGGCGCCAACGTCGATCGACAGCAGGTCGTAGGAGACCGGCGGCCGGTCCTTCAACAGCACCTGGCGGTTGGCCCGGTCGAGGCCGATGGCTTCGGCGTGGATCAGGCGCGCGCCGGTCCAGGCCGCCAGCCGGGCGAGATCGATGTGACATTCGTCGAAGGAATAATGGCCGGCGACGAAGCCTGGGATCATGCCGGAGTAGGGGGTCTCGATGTCCCGCCCGATCAAGGTCAGGCGGACGCCGGGCATCGGCTTCATGCCGAAGCTTTTCAGGACATGGACGTGGGCATGGCCGCCGCCAACCAGCACGAGGTCCTTGAGGAAGGGCGCGGCCTGCATCCCGACTCGTATATCCGATCGGAGACCGCTCTGGTACAATGCTAAAAAATATTGTATATCAATAGATTATATATCTTTCTTATATTGATTTTGGAGCTTCCTTATGGCCGTCACTTCCGGCCTCTCGGTTTCCCGCGACTTTCATGACGGCAGCCTCGCGTCGCTGAAGCCGCGCTCGGCTTGGGCCTTGTCCTGGCCGCTCGTGCTCGGGATGGTGCTGTTCATCTGTCTGGCCAACGCCGACGGCCTGCCGCTGCTGGGCGATCCGGACAGCCACTGGCACATCGCGGTCGGCAACTGGATGCTGGCCCACGGCACGGTGCCGACCGTCGACACCTTCTCCTTCACCTTCGCCGGCCAGCCGTGGATCGCCAAGGAATGGCTGTCGCAGCTCCTGATGGCGCTTGCCTTCAACGTCGGTGGCTGGGGCGGGGTGACCGCGCTTTCGGCAGCGGCGATTGCCGCGAGCTTTGCCCTTCTGCTGCACTTCCTGCTGCGCGATATCACGCCACTGCCCGCCCTACTGTTCACGCTCGCCGCCATCGTGATGACTGCGCCGCATTTCTTGGCGCGGCCGCATCTGCTGGCCTTTCCCGTCATGCTGTGGTGGGTCGCCGGCCTCGTCCGTGCGGTCGAGGAGCGTCGCGCGCCCGAGCCGCTGCTGCTGCTGGCGATGCTGCTGTGGGCGAACCTGCATGGCGGTTTCACGCTCGGCTTGGTGCTCTGCGGCGCGTTTGCGCTCGATGCGATCGTGGGCGCGCGCGATGCGGTGGAACGCAAGGTATTGTTCATCGCCTGGGCGAAGTTCGGCATCGCCTCGGTGCTGGTGGCCTGCATCACGCCCTACGGCCCCGAATCGATCCTGGTAACCTTGCGCATCTTCGGCCTCGGCGAGGCACTCGGCACGATCTCCGAATGGAAGTCGCCCGACTTCCAAGGCCAACCGCTACAGGAGTTGATCCTGCTGGTGACGCTTTATGCCGCGCTCTCGCGCGGTCTCAAGCTGCCGCTGGTCCGGCTGCTGATCGTGATCGGCCTGGTCCACCTCTATCTGCGCTATGCCCGCAACGCCGAACTGCTGGCGATGCTGGCGCCGCTCGTCGTCGCGCCACTGCTGGCCCGGCAATGGCCGTCGCTGCGGCCCGATCCAGATGCCGGCGGTGGCAGCCTCTTGGTCCAAAGGATGCGCGCGCTCGCCCGTCCCGCGGGCCACGCCGCCGTGGCGCTCTGCCTCGCAGTCGCCGCCTTGTATGCTGGCGGCATGATCCGCCTGGCCGGGATTACGCCACCGTCGGCCACGATGCCTTCGGCGGCACTCGACTACGCCCGCGAAACGGGCCTTAAGGGCCATGTGCTCAATCACTATAATTATGGTGGTTACCTGATCCGCGCCGGGGTGCCCACCTTCATCGACGGTCGCGGCGAACTTTATGGCGGCGACTTCATCAAGCGCTTTGCCGACGTCGTGAACCTGCGCGGCGAGGAGTCCCTGGAGCAGGTGCTCGAGCGCCACGCGATCGAGTGGACACTGTTTCCCGTGAACCAGCCGGCCAACAAGTTGCTCGCCCGGCTGCCCGGCTGGCGACAGGCCTATGCCGACGAAACCTCGACCATCTTTGTGCGCGCCCCCCAAGGCCAGCGTTAGCTCCTGAGCACGATCCAGGTGCAATGGCCGATCGCGCAGAGCCGGCCCTGCTCGGTATAGAGGGCGGTGCCTGAATAGAGCTTGCGGCCCTCGGCACCGATGCGCCAACCGACCACGGCGCAGCGCTCGCCGACCTTCGGTGGCTCCAGCACTTTGGCCGTCATGCGGCCGGTCAGTGCCGGTCGCCAGTCGTCGGGATCCTGGGCCGCCCACGCGCCCGGGCAATCGAGGGCGCCCCACAGGAATTCGGGCCGGATACGGCCCTCGCCGTCGGCGTGCGCGGCATGCGGGACGTAGCAAGAGAGCGAGCGGCCGGGGCCGGGTCCGTGCGTGCCGAAAACACGCAGTCCGTCGCCTACGGCGCGGCCGCGACCGCACACGATGCACCAGTGGAAATCGCTGTCCTCGGGGCTGCCGCCCTCCTCGCCGCGACGCATTACTTCCGCCCAATCGGTAGGCGGTGGCGGCGGTTCGAGATGATCGACTGTGCCGGCACGTGCCTCACACAGAAGCGTCGCGCCATCGTGGAGCAGCAGGGAGTCGGCGTCGCACGTCACCCTAAGCGACGTCTCGACCGGAATCGGCGCGCGCAGCGTAATCTCGACGGTGCCATCGCCGCCGAACGCGCGCGTGAAGCGGCCGGCCAGCACGCCGCCGACATAGCCGCCGTTGCCCGACAGGCGCGGGCCATTGAAACCTCTTCCGATGATCAGCGTGTCGTCCACGATTTCCTCCGCGGCGCGGAACGTGGCGCGCACATGCGGGGAATGCAAGCCTGCCGGCCCGTCAGGCGGCTTGCGCCGGGACGGGCGCTCGTCGAGGTTGGGGCGATGGGATCGACCATGCCTTGGGTGCTGGTGGCGCTGTGCTTTGCCCTTGGCGTCGCGAGCCGGTCGATCAGTGACACCTTCGTGGTGTTCGTGCCGGCCCTGCAACAGGCCTTCGACGCCCATCGCGGCTCCGTCACCCTGATCTACAGCTTCGCGCTGCTGGTGGGCGGCATCGCGGCACCAATCGCCGGGTGGATCGTCGACCGCTTCGGCCTGCGGACGCTCACGGTGGTGGGCGTGACCGCAGCCGCCCTCGCGACGGCAAGCGCTTCGCGGGCGACCGAGCTCTGGCACCTCTATCTCGGGCTCGGCGTCGTGATGGGGTTCGGCAGCGCCTCGCTGTCCGGCGTGTTGAGCTCGTCACTGCTCGGCCGCTGGTTCCCGGCACGACGGCT
>MEMN01000124.1 GCA_001767945.1 Alphaproteobacteria bacterium RIFCSPHIGHO2_12_FULL_66_14
TGTCCTACGGCGTGGCTTACAATACGCCGCGTGGCCGAAGGTTCGGCGGCGACCGAACAAGAGCGCCCCGACAGGCCGGGAGTTCGCGAGCGGCTGAAATGGTCCGTAACGAAATGTGAATAGATAAGAGTTGCAGGTTCAGCAGGAAAATCCTATGAATTCTGTCAGGCTGACGCGTGGACCGCGCCGGCCTTTTTCATTCCGGCACGACCTGCCCGCGGCACGCCCGCGGGTTCGCGCTATGCGCTGGTGCAGCCGCCGCGGCTCCTAAGCCGTGGACAGTCCCAAGAACGACCCCGTCTCAACGCCACGCCAAATAATGACGTGCGGACAGACACTTAACGACGCCTGAAAAACACGGCGCGTCGGGGCGCGTGCAAAGAAGAGAACGAGAGATGCGCAAAAGCCAATGGAACAAGGCTTATCTCGGAATCGCGGACACCGGCCCGGACAACACGCGTTACATTCAGGTGTCCAGAAATAGCGGGCGAAAAGCCCGTCGTTATTGGCTTTCCGGCGTGCGGGGAGCCGAAATTCGGCTGTGGGACTTGGGCTTGGACTTGAGGCGGGATCTACTCGCCGTTCTGGCCGTTCGTGCCGGCGGGCGGCATGCCCATGGCGTGGTAGCCGGCATCGACATAGTGGATGGTGCCGGTGACGCCCGCGCTCAGGTCCGAGAGGTAGTAGAGCGCGGCGCCGCCCACGTCGGTGAGCTCGATGTTGCGGCGGAGCGGCGAGGCCTCGCGCGACACCCGATAGACGTAGCGGGCGGAGCCGATCACGGCGCCGGCCAGGGTGCGCATCGGGCCGGGCGAGATGGCGTTCACCCGCACGCCCTGCGGGCCGAGGTCGGCCGCGAGGTAGCGGACGCTGGCCTCGAGGGCTGCCTTGGCCACGCCCATGACGTTGTAGGACGGCATCACGCGCGTGGAGCCTTCGTAGGTCAGCGTGATCAGGCTGCCGCCCTCGCTCATCAGCGGCAGCGCGCGCCGCGCGATCTCGGTGAAGGAGTAGCAGGAGATGGTGAGGCTGCGCTGGAAGTTGGCCTTGCTCGTGTCGACGTAGCGGCCCTTCAGCTCCTCCTTGTCGGAGAAGGCGATGGCGTGGACGACGAAGTCGAGCCGGCCCCATTCCTTCTTCAGCGTGGCGAAGAGGTTGTCGAGGCTCGCCTCGTCCTCGACATCGGCTTCGATCACGACCGAGGAGCCGAGCTTCTGCACCATGGGCAGCACGCGCTTGCCGAAGGCTGCGCCCTGGTAGGTGAAGGCGAGCTCGGCGCCGGCGGCGTGCAGCGCCTGGGCGATGCCCCAGGCGATCGAGCGGTCGTTGGCCACGCCCATGATCAGGCCCCGCTTGCCGGCCATCAGCTTGGGCACCGCGGGGAGCGGGGCCGCCTTCGAGGCGGCGCGATCGGGTGTCGCGGCCACGGCGGGCGCGCCGCCGTCGGGGGCGGCGGAGAGCGGACGACGATCGTCGGGCATCTGTCCCTCTCAGTGGTCGTGGCGCGAGAACAGCAGGCAGGCGTTGGTGCCGCCGAACCCGAAGCTGTTCGACATCACGGTCTCGAGCCCGGCGTTGTCGATCCGCTGGCGGGCGATCGGATAGTCGCCGACGCCGGGATCGACGTTCTCGATATTGGCCGAGGCCGCGATGAAATCTTCCTTCAGCATCAGCAGCGAATAGATCGCCTCATGCGCGCCCGTGGCGCCCTGGCTGTGGCCGGTCAGCGACTTGGTCGAGCTGACGGTTGGCAACTTCCTGTCGCCGAAGGCGGCCCGGATGGCATCGAGTTCGGTGAGGTCGCCGACCGGCGTCGAAGTGCCGTGGCTGTTGATGTAGTCGACCGCGCGGTTGCGCCGGGCAGCGCCCGGGAAGCCGTCCATGGCGAGCTTCATGCAGCGGACCGCGCCTTCGCCGGACGGCGCTACCATGTCGGCGCCGTCGGAGGTGGCCCCGTAGCCGATCACCTCGGCATATATCCTTGCGCCGCGCGCCTTGGCGACCTCGAGATCCTCCAGCACGACGATGCCACCGCCGCCGGCGATCACGAAGCCGTCGCGGTCCTTGTCATAGGCCCGGCTCGCGCGCTGGGGCGTGTCGTTGTACTTGGAGGACAGCGCGCCCATGGCGTCGAACAGCACCGAGAGCGTCCAGTCGAGTTCCTCGCCGCCGCCAGCGAACATGCGGTCGGCCTTGCCGAGCTGGATGCACTCGACGGCATTGCCAATGCAGTGTGCCGAGGTCGAGCAGGCCGAGCTGATCGAGTAGCTGAGGCCCTTGATCTTGTAGGCCGTCGCGAGGTTCGCCGAGACGGTGCTCGACATGGCGCGCGGGACCTGGAACGGGCCGACCCGCTTGGGGCCCTTTTCCTTGGCGATGATCGCCGACTGCACGATGGCACCGGTGGTCGGACCGCCCGAGCCCGCCACAAGGCCGGTGCGCTCGTTGGAGATCTCGGCTTCGCCGAGGCCGGCGTCGGCGATCGCCTCCTTCATGGCGAGGTAGGCGTAGGCCGCGCCGTCACCCATGAAGCGCATGAGGCGGCGGTCGACCAGTTCCTCGACCTTGAGCTTCAGCGTGCCGGCAACCTGGCTGCGGAAGCCCAGCTCCTTGTACTGCGGCACGAATTCGATGCCCGATTTGCCTTCCTTCAGCGACTCGGTCACCTCGGCGGCATTGTTGCCGATCGGGGAGACGATGCCGAGGCCGGTGACGACGACGCGCTTCATGTCAGCCGGCCGCCGCGGCGGGCGCCGCGTCCTGGAAGAGGCCGACCTTGAGGCCACTGACCTCGTAGACCGGCTTGCCATCGGCGGTCACGAAGCCGTCGGCGATGCCCAGGACCAACTTGCGCAGAATCACGCGCTTCAGATGCACATGATAGGTGAGCTTGCGCACCGTGGGCACGATCATGCCGGTGAACTTGACTTCGCCCACGCCCAGCGCCCGGCCACGGCCCGGTGCCTTCATCCAGCCGAGGAAGAAGCCCAGCATCTGCCACAGCGCGTCGAGCGGCAGGCACCCTGGCATCACCGGATCGCCCTTGAAGTGGCAGGCGAAGAACCAGAGGTCCGGCTTGATGTCGAACTCGGCCACGATCTCGCCCTTGCCGAAATTGCCGCCCGTATCGCTGATCCTAACGATGCGGTCGAGCATGAGCATCGGTGGCAACGGCAGTTGCGCGTTCCCGGGCCCGAACAGGTGTCCCTTGGCGCATTCGATCAGGTCCTCAAACGTATAACTGTGCTTCTTCTCGCTCACCATTCACCGTCCCGTGGCCGCCCGATACAGGGATCGGCGGCAGAATAGGGATGCCCGTTGTCCAGCGCAAACCGGCGGATGGGGCCCATCTGGCCCTTTCCTTGTCCCATGGCAGTCCTTACATATGGGCCCAGCAATGCCTGCGACGAGTCCCGATTTTCCCGCCCGCCTGCGCGCGGCCGGCCTGCGCCCGACCCGGCAGCGGGTGGCGTTGGCGCGCCTGCTGTTCGAAGGCGGTCCTCGTCACGTCACGGCGGAAGGGCTGCACGTCGAGGTCAAGGCGAGCCGCATGCCGGTGTCGCTGGCCACGGTTTACAATGCGCTCAATCAGTTCCGCGATGCAGGGCTGTTGCGCGAGGTCGTGGTCGCCCCTGGGCGGTCCTATTTCGATACCAACACCGGCCATCACCATCATTTCTTCATCGAGCCGGACGGCGAGCTGCACGATTTTCCCTCCGACAAGGTGACGATCGCGGGTCTGCCGACACCCCCCAAGGGAACACGCGTGGCGCGGGTCGACGTCATCGTGCGGGTGCGGCGCTAGGCCCTTTCGCTGCGAATCACTTGCAGTGTTTAGAATAGTTCTAAACTTCTTGACGGTGCCGCCGGTGCGCCCTAAATCCTGAACGTCGATCGGCGGATGGGCCGATCAAAGCGGGAGAAGCACCATGGCGAATCTCAAGGGATCGAAGACCGAAGAAAACCTCAAAGCCGCTTTCGCGGGCGAGAGCCAGGCCAACCGCCGGTATCTCTACTTCGCCCAGAAGGCCGACGTCGAAGGCTATAACGATGTCGCCGCCGTCTTCCGGTCGACGGCCGAAGGTGAAACCGGCCATGCGCACGGTCACCTCGAATTCCTCGAGTCGGTCGGCGATCCGGCCACCGGGCTGCCGATCGGCGCCACCACATCGAACCTGAAGGCCGCGATCGCCGGCGAGACGCACGAGTACACGGACATGTACCCGGGCATGGCGCGCACGGCGCGCGAGGAAGGCATGGCGGAGATCGCCGACTGGTTCGAGACGCTGGCCAAGGCGGAGAAGAGCCACGCCGGTCGCTTCCAGAAGGCCCTCGACACGATGGCCTGAGCCTCCAGGGCTTGTTGAAGGGGGACCCATGCGGGTCCCCTTTTTGTCTACGCGACCCGCCGGCAGCAAAGCAGAACGACCATGCGCGAAGGCAGCCTCGACGCCCCCATCCGTCACGCCCTGGATTGGCAGAACCCGTGGTTCTGGGATGAAAAGGCGCTCGAAAAGGAAATGGAGCGCACCTTCGATATCTGCCATGGCTGCCGGCGCTGCTTCAATCTCTGCGACTCCTTTCCACGACTGTTCGACCTGATCGACAACGGTCCGACCGGCGAACTCGACGGCGTCAGGAAGGCGGACTACGCCCAGGTCGAAGAGGCCTGCACGCTCTGCGACATGTGCTTCATGACCAAGTGTCCCTACGTGCCGCCGCACGAGTGGGCGCTGGACTTTCCCCATCTCATGCTGCGCCATCGCGCGGTACAGGCGGGCAAGAAGGGCGTCGATTTCATCGACCGCCAGCTCGCCGACACCGATCGGACCGGCCGGCTCGGCACTTTCGTTGCCGGCCTCGCCAACTGGACCACTGACGAGCACAACACGCTGACGCGCAAGGGCATGGAGCGGCTGGCCGGCATCCACCACGGCGCCCGTCTGCCGAAGTATGCGGGCGAGACTTTCGAAATCAG
>MEMN01000125.1:0-5035 GCA_001767945.1 Alphaproteobacteria bacterium RIFCSPHIGHO2_12_FULL_66_14
ATCCCAACCTGACCGCGACCGACGAGGAGTGGCGCAAGCTGATGCGCGACGTCCGCTTCCGTCGCGCGCTGTCGCTGGCCATCGATCGTGACGAACTGAACCAGGTCGTCTACCTCGGCCTCGCCAAGCCCTCCAACAACACGGTCATGGAGCGCTCCGAGCTGTTCAAGCCGGAGTATGCGACCAAGTGGGCAAAGCACGATCCCAAGCTCGCCAACAAGCTCCTCGACGAGATCGGCCTCGCCAAGCGCGGCCCCGACGGCATCCGTCTGCTGCCCAGCGGCCGGCCGGCGACCATCGTGGTCGAGCATGCGAGCGAGGAAACCGAAGACGCCGATGCCCTGCAACTGATTGCCGAATTCTGGAAGAAGGTCGGGATCAAGATGCTGAGCAAGCCTCAGACGCGCGAGAACTTCCGCCTCAGGGCCTTTTCGGGCGAGGCGATCATGACCGCCTTTGCCGGCAACGTGACCGCCGTGCCGACGGTCAATACCAGTCCCAAGGAGTTCGCGCCGACCATGCAGGGCGGGCTTCAGTGGTCGCGCTGGGGCATGTTCATCGAGTCGAAAGGCAGCAAGGGCGAGAAATGCGACCTGCCGTCGGCCTGCAAGCTGCTCGACTATCTGAAGGAATGGGAAAAATCACCCGACGCCGCCGGTCGCCGCAAGGCTTGGGAGAAGATCCTTGGGACCAGCGCCGACGAGGTCTTCTCGATCGGCACGGTGAACGGCATCCGCCAGCCCATCGTGGTCGGCCCCAAGGTGCGCAACGTGCCCAAGGAAGGCTACTCTGCCTGGGATCCAGGCGGATACATTGGCCTCTACCAGCCCGACACGTTCTGGATCGCGCAGTAAGGTCGACGCGGTAGCGCTCAGAACTCGGCCAGCAGCGCCTTGAGGGCGGGCTCGATGCGGGCCCGCTGCTCGGGCGATGCCGCCGGCATCGGCGCCCTCGGCGCGCCTGCGTCGATGCCCTGCAGGGCCTGGGCATAGCGCGTGCACGCCGGCAGATTGTCGCCGACCGCGGCATTCCAGAGCGGCAGGAGCTTTTCATGCAAGGCGCGGCCGCGGACATGATCGCCGCGTTGCACGGCATCCCACAGGGCCCGCACCGCCTTGGGCGCAGCCGTCAGGATGGCGGCAATCGCGCCATGCGCGCCCAGCGCGAACGACGAATAGAGCAGCGCATCGACGGCGGAGTAGATGCGGCTTCGTGGGTCGGCGTCGATCATCAGATCGGCAAACAGCTTGAGATCGCCCGCACTCTGCTTGACGCCGACCACGCCCGGCACGTCGCGCATGATGCGGATCAGCAGCGCCGGCGATAGATAAGTCCACGGCACGACGTTGTAGATGATGACCGGCAGGCCAGTCTCGTCGGCGACCGCGCGGAAGTGCCCGACCATGGCTTCGTCGTCGGGCCGAAACAGGTAGTGTACGGGCGTCACCTGCAGCGCCGCGACCTTCATGTCGCGCACCGCCTTGCCGCGCATGATGGCGGCCCGCGTACTGTCGACGATCACGCCGGCGACGACCGGCACCCGGCCGGCCGCAGCGTCGCACGTGGCGGCGATCAGGTCGCGGTACTCGCCGCCTTCCAGGGCGTGGCCCTCGCCGGTACTGCCGCCGGCCGCGAGGCCGTGCGCGCCCTCGGCGACCAGCCAGTCGACTTGCGGCTTCACGAGCTTCAGCTCCATCTCGCCGTCCTGGCGAAACGGCGTCGTCATCGGCGGAATGATTCCCATCAGATCCATTGGCATCCTCACCAAGTGTCGATGTTGGGCCGCTTCTTGTGGCCATGCACCGGCCGCGGCTTGGCCTCGAGCAGCGCGGTCGCGATCCAGCGCCGCGAATCGGCGGGATCGATGACCTCGTCGACCTCGAAGTAGGTCGCCGTGCTGAGCGCTTTGCCGCGCGCGTAGGCCGCCGCCACCATCTTGTCGAACAAGGCGCGCCGCTCGGCCGGACCGGCGATCGCCTCCAGTTCCTTGCGGTAGCCGAGCTTGACGGCGCCCTCCAGCCCCATGCCGCCGAACTCACCGGTCGGCCAACTGAGGGCGAAGGTGGGCGCATGGAACGAGCCGCCGGCCATCGCCTGGGCACCGAGCCCGTAGGCCTTGCGCAGCACGATGGTGCCGAACGGCACGGTGAGGTTGGCGCCGGTCACGAACAGGCGCGAGCAATGGCGGACCAGGGCGGTCTTCTCGACTTCCGGCCCGACCATCATGCCGGGCGTGTCGCACAGGAACAGGATCGGGATGTCGAAAGCATCGCAGAGCTGCAGGAAGCGCGCGGCCTTGTCGGAGCCGTCCGAATCGATGGCGCCCGCGAGATGCGTCGGGTTGTTGGCGACGATACCCAGCGGCTTGCCCTCGATGCGGCCGAACGCCGTCACCATGCCCAGCCCGAAGGCGCGGCGCAGTTCCAGCACCGAGCCCTCGTCGCACAGCGTCGCGATCACGTCGCGCACGTCGTAGACGCGCAGCCGGTTCTCGGGGATGACGCGCCGCAGCAGCCGCTGGTCGGCCACCCGCCACTCCGGCAGTGCGCCCTGGAAGTAGGACAGGTATTTCTTGGCGACCGCGACCGCCTCGGCTTCGTCCTCGACGGCAATGTCGACCATGCCGTTGGGCACCTGGACGCTCATCGGGCCCACTTCCTCGGGCGAGAACACGCCGAGATTGCCACCCTCAATCATCGCTGGGCCGCCCATGCCGATGGACGAATTCTTCGTGGCGATCACCACGTCGCAGCAGCCGAGGATGGCGGCATTGCCGGCGAAGCAGCGGCCCGAATTGATGCCGACCAGAGGCACCGCGCCGCTCAAGCGGCCAAAGATATGGAAGGCCATGGTGTTGAGGCCGGCCACCGACTGGACATCGATATCGCCCGGCCGGCCGCCACCGCCCTCGGTGAAGAACACCAACGGGATCTTCTGCTTCTCCACGATCTCGAACAGCCGGTCCTTCTTGTGGTGGTTGTTCTTGCCCTGGGTCCCGGCAAGCACGGTGTAGTCGTAGTGCGCCACCGCCACGCGGCTGCGTTCCGGCCCGAACAGCGAGCCGTTGACCCGGCCGATGCCGGTGATCAGCCCATCAGCCGGCGTCTTCTCGATCAGGTCGTCGATGGTCCGGCGCGTGCGCTGGCTGGCGATCGCGAAGGCGCCATACTCGACGAAGCTGCCGGGATCGACCAGGTCATCGAGATTCTGCCGCGCCGTGCGCTGGTTGGTCTTGCGCCGGCGCGCCACCGCGTCCGGCCGCTTTTCATCGAGCGTCATCGCGCGGCGTTCGAAATATTCCGCCAGGTCGGGCCGGACATGATCGAGGTCGATCTTGTCCTCGGCCACCGCGCCCTTGACCTCGACATCGGCCTCCTCGACGAACAGCAGCGCATGGCCTTCGTAGATCGTCTCGCCGGCCTCGACCGCAATCCGCCGCACATAGCCGCGCGCCGGGCTTCTGATCTCGTGCTGCATCTTCATCGCATCCATGACCAGCAGCGCCTGGCCCGCCGCGACGGCGTCGCCCTCCTTCACGGCGATGCTGACGATGGTGCCCTGCATCGGTGCCTGGACCGGCACCGTGCCCTCGGGCGCGTCGACCGCGGCCTGCGGCGCGGCCGGCTGCACAGCCTTGCCGAAGCTCAATACCGCGAGCGGGTCCAAGGCATCGACGCGCGCACCGGCCTGTCGTCCGCCCGGCTGGGCCGCCGCCACCGTCTGGAAATACAATCCCGGCTGTGGTCTCGCCGTCGCCTCGACCAGCTCCCCGGCATGGTCGTCGACGAAGCGCGTGTGCACGCGGTCGGCACGGAAATCGGGGTGGGAAAGCAGGGCGCGCAGGAAGGCGATGTTCGAGGGCGCGCCCTCCAGCCTGAAAGCCGCCAGCGCCCGCTCGGCCCGCGCCAGCGCATCGCCGAAATCCGGCGACGGCGCATGCACGATCACCTTGGCCAGCAGCGAATCGAAATTGGGATTGGTCCGGTAGCCGGCGTAACCGTAGGTATCGACGCGCACACCGGGTCCCGACGGCGGCTCGAACACGGTGAGCGTGCCGCCGCCCGGCTTGGCCGAGCCGTCAGCCGTCATGGTCTCCATGTTGATACGCAACTGGACGGCATGGCCACGCGGCATGAGACCCCTCACGCCGACCTCATCAAGCGACGCGCCACCCGCCAAGCGCAACTGCGCCTTGACCAGATCGACGCCCCATACCTCCTCGGTGACGGTGTGCTCGACCTGCAGGCGCGGGTTGGCTTCGATGAAGCAGAAGAAATCCCGAGCAGCATCGTCGACGAGAAACTCGAAGGTGCCAAGGCTGCGGTAGTTCACGGCCTTGGCCATCGTCACCGCTGCCTCGATGATCTTCTGGCGCATCGCGTCGGCGAGATTGGGGCTGGGCGCCAGCTCGACGATCTTCTGGCTGCGGCGCTGGATCGTGCATTCGCGCTCGCCGAGCGCCTCGATCCCGCCGGCGCCGTCGCCCACAATCTGCACCTCGATGTGGCGGGCACGAGTGATCAGCCGCTCGGCATAGAGATCGCCGTTGCCGAACGCGGCCTTCGCCTCGGCCGAGGCGCGCGCGAAGGCGTCGGAGATCTCGGCTTCCGCCGTCACGATCCGCATTCCGCGCCCACCGCCGCCTGCGATGGCCTTGATGACGATGCCCGACTTGCCGTGCTTGGCGAAGAACGCCTTGACGCCGGCCACGTCCGTCGCACCGTCGGTTCCCGACAGCACCGGGGCCTTGCTCTTGCCGGCATGCGCCCGGGCACGGGCCTTGTCGCCGAACAGGTCGAGCTGCTCCGGCGTCGGCCCGACGAAGACCAGGCCGGCATCGACGCAGGTCCGCGCGAAGGCCGCATTCTCGGCCAGGAACCCGTAGCCCGGATGAACCGCATCGCAACCTGTCGCACGTGCCGCCGCGATCACGCCGGCAATATCGAGATAGGCGGCCGCGCCGCGCCCCTTGAGTGCCCTTGCCTCGTCGACCCGCCGGACGTGCAACGAGGTCGTATCGTCCTCGGAATGGATA
>MEMN01000125.1:5061-6675 GCA_001767945.1 Alphaproteobacteria bacterium RIFCSPHIGHO2_12_FULL_66_14
GGCAATGCGGACGGCGATTTCGCCACGATTGGCGATCAGGAGTTTCTTGAGCATGGCACCGAGTATCGAGCTAAAATCCGTCGATGTCGAAACGACTGCTGATTGTGGCCCACGCCCCCTCGGAGAACACCCTCTCGCTGCGTGCGGCGGTCGAACGCGGTGCGCGGAGCGAAACGGGCCTCGACGTCCGGGTCGTGGCGCCGCTGCAGGCCGGGCCTGAAGACGTGCTGGCGGCGCAGGCCGTCATCCTGGGGACGACCGAGAACCTCGGCTACATGAGCGGCGCCCTGAAGGATTTCTTCGACCGCAGCTACAACTCCTGCCTGGAGAAAACCCAGGGCCTGCCCTACGCGCTCTACATCCGCGCCGGCAGCGATGGCACGGGCACCCGCCGCGGCGTCGAAACCATCACCACCGGCCTGCGCTGGCGGGCCGCGCAGGAGCCGCTGATCTGCAAAGGCGCCTGGCAGTCCGCCTTCGTCGAACAATGCGAGGAATTGGGCGCGGCGATGGCCGCGGGCCTCGCCGCCGGCATCTTCTGACTAGTGAGCGGTCCAGCCGCCGTCGACCACCAGACCGGCGCCGGTCATGAAGCCCGCATCGTCCGACGCCAGAAACACGATGCCCTTGGCGATGTCGTTCGCCGTACCCAGCCTGCCGATCGGGTGCAGGGCGAGCGTCGCCTCACGTGCCTTCTCCGTATCATTGGTGCCGACCTGCCTGGCACGCATGACGAAGGTCTGCTGGCCCATGTCGGTCTCGATCAGGCCGGGATGGATCGAGTTGACTCGGATCTTGTAGCCCTTGCGGCCGAACTCCAGCGCCGTCGACTTGGTGAACAGCGTCACACCGCCCTTGGTCAGCGAATAAAGCGGATCGAGCTGCGACCCCACCAGACCGGCGATCGACGCCAGATTGACGATCGCCGAACCATGAGGGCTCTGCCTGGCACTCGCCTTGAGATGAGGCAGCGCCGCGCGCGTGCCCAGGACAACGCCGGTCAGGTTGACGGCTACCAGCCGGTGCCACTCGTCCATCGAGGCATCCTCGACGCCCTTGCCGACGAAGATGCCGGCATTGTTCACCAGGATGTCGAGCCCGCCGAACTTCTTCACCGTGGCATCCATGGCCGCAGCCCAACTCGCCTCCGTCGTGACGTCGAGCGGCACGAACAGCGCCTGGCCGCCTGCCGCCTCGATCTCGCGCACGGTCTGCCGGCCGCGCTCCTCGAGTACATCACCGATCGCGACCTTGGCGCCGACGCTCGCCATCAGCTTCGCCGTCTCACCGCCGATACCGCGCGCGGCACCCGACAGAAAAGCGATCTTGCCGTCCAGCCGGTTCATGATCGGGTCACGCCTTCTTTCCGAGTTGGTTGAACGGCACGTCCTTGTCGACGCGGATGTCGGCCGGGAGTCCGAGCACGCGTTCGGCCACGATGTTGCGCAGGATCTCGTCGGTGCCGCCGGCGATGCGGAAGCCGGCGCCGCCGATCCATTGCGCCTGGAAACCGGCCGCGTGCGGCACGTCCTCCTTCATGATGCCGGCATGGCCCATCAGCTCCATGGCGAAGGCGCCCATGTCCTGCATCTTTGGCGCCGCCACGATCTTGAT
>MEMN01000125.1:6744-6921 GCA_001767945.1 Alphaproteobacteria bacterium RIFCSPHIGHO2_12_FULL_66_14
CAGGCCCTGCTGCTGGACGTACCATTCGGCGATCTTGCCGCGGACCTGCTGGTTGCGGATGGCGGGGCCGTCCTCGAAATCGGTGTCGCGCGCCAGCTCCATCAGCTCGTCGATGTCGAGGCCGCCCGACGGCAGGCCGACGGCGAGGCGCTCGTTCATCAGCGTGGTCAGCGCCGC
>MEMN01000125.1:6951-7382 GCA_001767945.1 Alphaproteobacteria bacterium RIFCSPHIGHO2_12_FULL_66_14
CTTCGCCCACCTTGCCGAGCCGCTGGCTGTCGGGAATGCGCACGTCGGTGAAGAACACCTCGTTGAAGTTGGCGCCGCCCGACATCTGCTTGATCGGACGCACTTCGACGCCCGGCGTCTTCATGTCGAGGAAGAACATGGTGAGGCCGGCGTGCTTGGGTACGTTGGGGTCGGTGCGGGTGATGACAATGCCGTAGTCGCAATAGTGCGCGCCCGAAGTCCAGACCTTCTGGCCGTTGATGATCCAGCCTTCGCCGTCGCGTTCGGCCTTGGTGCGAATGCCCGCCACGTCCGAGCCGGCGGCCGGCTCGGAGAAGAGCTGGCACCAGACTTCCTGGCCGTGCAGCGCGGGTTTTACGTAGCGCTTGAGCTGCTCGGGGCTCGCATAGGCCATCATGGTGGGGATGCACATGCCGAGGCCGATATCGAAG
>MEMN01000125.1:7450-8234 GCA_001767945.1 Alphaproteobacteria bacterium RIFCSPHIGHO2_12_FULL_66_14
GCGGCCGCCGAATTCCTTGGGCCAGGTGATGCGCGCGTAGCCCGCCCTGGCCTTCTTGTCCTGCCACTCCTTGGCTTTCTTCAGGAGCTCGGGATCGTCGTTGCGGGCGCGAAAGCTCTGCTTGTCGTCGCTCTTGCGCGTGGCGTTGGCTTCGAGCCAGGTCCGGACTTCCTTGCGGAAAGCGGCTTCTTCGGCGGTGTCGTTGAAATCCATTGTGGTTTCCTCCTACGCCGCGTTCTTCTGTTCGAGACGCGTCACCAGCTTGTCCTTCCACGCCATCGGCCCGCCGATCGCGAGCGCCATCAGGCGCGAGCGGCGGTAGTGGAACTGAGTGTCGGCCTCCCAGGTGAAGCCGATGCCGCCGTGAGTCTGGATGTTCTCCTTGGCGGCGAAATCGTAGGCCTCGGTGGCGGCAATCCGCGCCGCCGCGGCTGCGACCGCGAGGTCGGCGCCGCCCTCGGTCAGCATCATGGCGCCGTAGTAGGCGTTGGAACGCGCAAGCTCGAGCTTGACGTAGCAGTCGGCGAGCTTGTGCTTGATCGCCTGGTAGGAGCCGATGGCGCGGCCGAAAGCCTGACGCTGCAATGCGTAGTCGCGCGCCATCCACATCGCGGCCTCGGCGCCGCCGACCTGGGCGAAGGCGAAATAGACCGCCGCCGCGTCGTAGAGCCGCTCGAGCAGCCGCCAGCCCTCACCCTCGCCGCCCAGAAGTTCGGCCGCGGCGTCCTTGAAGGTGAGTTCGGCGTGCTTGCGCGCCGGATCGATCGTCTCGACCCGCTTCTTC
>MEMN01000125.1:8241-9116 GCA_001767945.1 Alphaproteobacteria bacterium RIFCSPHIGHO2_12_FULL_66_14
CCGCCTGTTTGAGATCGACCAGGACCAGCGAGAGGGCGCGATCGCCTGTGCCGCCCGTGTTGGCAAGAACGATCGCGAAGGTCGCCGCCTCGCCGTCGGTTACCGGCACCTTCTTGCCGTTGAGGCGGCCGCCGCCGAACAAAGTGCGGATATTGCGCGGCTTGGGCGGCTGCGGCCCTTCGGCGATGGCCAAGGTGCCGATCGCCTTGCCCGACGCGAGGTCCGTCAGCCATTTCTTCTTCTGTGCGTCCGAGCCCGCGAGCTTCAGCGCCTCGGTCGCCAGCACGACGGAAGTGTCGAACGGCACGGGCGCGGCGGCACGGCCGATCTCTTCGGCCACGACGCAGACCTCGAGCGGCGACAGCCCCGAGCCGCCGTATTCCTCGGGGATGCCGATGCCGGGCACGCCGAGATCGACAAGGCCCTTCCAGACGTCGTCGGCGTGGGTTTCGTTGCCGTCGAGCACGCGGCGCACGACCTTGGTCGGGCACTTGTCGGCGAGGAATTTGCGAACCTGCTCCTTGAGCAGCTTCTGGTCGTCGGAAAAATCGAAGTTCATGATGGCCCGACCCTAGCAAGCTCGCCCCGTTCGGGGAACGGTTCTAGGTTCCGTCAGGCGGGTTCTGGGATGTGCTAGGCTGGAGGCCATGAACACACCCCAAATCACGGACTGGCATGCCCACGTCTACTTCGACCCTGCCTCACGCGACGCCGCCTGGGCGCTGCGCGAGCGCATCGAAAAGAGCTTTCCCATCGAGATGGGCCGCTTCCACGAAAAACCCGTCGGCCCGCACCCGCGCTTCAGCTACCAGGTGGCGCTGAAGAACGATCAGCTGGCTCCGCTGCTGTCCTGGCTGACGCTCAATCGCGGCGAC
>MEMN01000125.1:9363-9459 GCA_001767945.1 Alphaproteobacteria bacterium RIFCSPHIGHO2_12_FULL_66_14
GCCTCCGCGTATTTCATGGGCGGCGCCGTGGTCTACACGCGCCCGGCGGGCGACGCCTTCCTCGCGGTACCGCGTGAAAAGCGTGCCGGCGTGCGC
>MEMN01000125.1:9524-10121 GCA_001767945.1 Alphaproteobacteria bacterium RIFCSPHIGHO2_12_FULL_66_14
GGGCCTGGCCGAGACCGGCGCGTCGGGACCGACCGGCAATTCCTACGGCGATCCGGCGGGCCACACCTGCGTGGCGGTCGTCGGCCCCAAGGGCAGCATCGCGCGCACCTTGCGCACCGGCTCGGCCGACCGCGTCGCCAACATGCGCGCCTTCGCCGCCGAAGCGCTCAAGCTGATGGATGAGCAGCTCGTCTAGCTGCGCGGCTGCGGCTTTCCGCCGGCGGTCATGCCGCCGTCGATGACCAGCTCTTGGCCGGTCATGTAGTTGGCGGCCTCGGTGCAGAGGAACAGCACGCCGTTGGCGATATCCTGCGCCTCGCCGACGCGCGGCAGTGGCACCGACTGGGCGGCGCGTTCGCGCGGATCGATCGGTGCGTTGCGGCGGTTGCCTTCGGCACCGGTCGGAATCTTGCCCCCGATCGGCGTGGCGATGATGCCGGGATGGACGGAGTTGCAGCGGATATTGTCGGCGGCATGTTCCAGCGCTACCGACTTGGCCAGCAGCCGCACGCCGCCCTTGGTCGCCGAATAGGCGGCAAGGCCCGGCGCCCCGCGCAGGCCCGCGATCGACGACATCAGTACCAGCGAGCCGCCGCC
>MEMN01000126.1:0-4538 GCA_001767945.1 Alphaproteobacteria bacterium RIFCSPHIGHO2_12_FULL_66_14
GGCAACGACCTCAATCGCGCGATCCTCGCGCAGCTTCTCGGGAGGAAGATCATCAATCCCGGCGCGGTGCCCGAATACAAGATCCACGATCTTGACCGGCTCGGCGCCATGCTGCGCAACGTGGCCCCTGGCACGGAAGGGACGGACGATGCCGCCGCGGCGCCGAAAGACTGACCCGCCGCGCAGACGCTGGCCGCTTGCCCTGCTGTTCGCCACAGGCGTTCTGGCAGGCGTGGCCCTGTGGGCCTATGCGCCGACGCTGCCGACCGAACTGCTGGTCGCGCGCTACGCCGACCAGCGCTCGAAGTTCATCGATGTCGGCGGCGTGGAAGCCCATGTGCGCGACCACGCGCGCGACCAGGACGAGGGCGACGCGATCCCCCTGGTGCTGATTCACGGGTCGCTCGGCTCATTGCACATGTGGGAAGGCTGGGTGCGCGAACTTGGCCCGCGCTTCCGCCTGATCACTGTCGACCTGCCGGGGCATGGCCTCACCGGTGCCTGGCCGCGCGACGAATACACCATCGAGGCCTACACCGATTTCATCGAGGTGCTGGTCGACACCCTGCGTCTCGATCGCTTCGTGCTGGTCGGCCATTCGATGGGCGGCGCCGTGGCCTGGAGCTTCGCCGCCACCCGGCCGGACCGGGTGAGCCAGCTCGTCCTGGTCGATGCCGCGGGCTATCCGCGGCAGGGCGAGGCGCCGTTGCCGACCCGGCTCGCCCGCATGCCGGTGGTGGGCGACCTCGGCATCTACTTCAAGCCCGAGCGAATCGTGCGGCGCTCGCTTTCCGAGGTCTACGCCGACCCCGCAATGGCGACGCCCGAGCGGATCAGGCGATATGCCGAGCTGCAGCGCTTTCCCGGCAACCGCGAAGCCACCCTGCAGCGCGCCCGCACCCAGGAGCCGCTCGATCCCACGCCGCTCAAGCGCCTGGATGTTCCGACCTTGATCATCTGGGGCGCCAAGGACCGCTGGGTGCCGGTGGCCGACGCCTTCCGGTTCCAGAACGACATCAAGGGCGCCAAGCTCGAGATCTTCGAGAACCTCGGTCACAACCCGATGGAAGAGGATCCCAAGGCAACCGCCGCAGCGGTGGCGGCCTTCCTGGCGTCGACGCCGCCGCGGCCCGTGTGGCGGCCGCCAGTGCCGGAACCCGCGGCCACCGATCCCGCCGCCGCCCCCACCGACCCGACGACGGTGCTGCCGGCCGTAGTGCCGGAGAAGGACTAGTTCGCGCCGGCCGACGGCTTCCAGCTCGGCGGCGCCAGCGACTCGGCGAAGTTCGTGAACATGAGATTGAACGCGATGCTGATGCGTTCGGTCGTGCCTTCGTTGGAAGGAACGTGGTGCCGCAGCCAGGATGGGAACAACACCATGCGGCCCGGTCGGGGTTGCGCGACGTAGGCGTTGCCGGTGATGCGGGAGTGCTTGGCGGACCGGGGAATGATCAGGGACGGCCGCGGATCCTGGAAGACCAGGTGCGAGCCGGTCTCGGGCACGGCGACATAGTAGACGCCACTGAGATAGTTGTTCGGGTGATTGTGGGTGGGGTGGTAGCTGCCGGGCGGATTCACGTTGGCCCAGCAGCCGGTGATCATCATCGGAAATTGCTCGACCTGCAGGTGTTGCGCGAGACCCCGCCCAGCCATCTCGACCAGCTTGACGAAGTCGGCGAAGGCCGGACGTGTGTGCAGATCCTGCGGCGTCTGCCAGTTGCTGCCGGACGGCACTTTGGGCCGCGGCAAGATGATATTTTCGATCTCGGCCTTGAGGCTGGCGTTGAAGGCCGCGACGTCCGCCGAGACAATGTCGACAGTCCAGAGCAGCGTGGGGAAGATTTCCTGGGCGTCCTGCTTGACGATCATGCCCTTGAGTATAGCGGAACTTTTCCTGTTGAGAATGCGCTACGGGCTGGCCAGCAGCGCCATCACCTTGGCAAAGGCTTCGTCGGCGATGGTTTCGATTTCGGCCTGGGTGCGGTTCTGGATGGGATGCGGCACGTAGACGACGGCCGGCTCGAAGCCCAGCGCATCGCTTTGCGCCGCGACGCCGTCCACGAAGCCCGTCGTCACGATGTTGACGCCGGCGAGGCCGCGCCCGTCGAGGCTATGAAGGTCGTGCAGACTGCACGATGTGCAGGAGCCTCAATCGCTTAAGGCAATCACCGCCAGCTGGTTCTCCGCGGCGATCTTCTGCAGGAGATCGGTCGGCGCCACCTTGGTGTTGGTGGGCTTGCGGTAGCGCCGCGTGGCGACGCCCGCCTTCCTGAAGTGGCCTTCGAGCCGGTCAATGAATTCCGACCCGCGCGCCTTGCCGATGTCCATCAGCGCCACGCTCTTGCCGGCAATGGATGGCGGCGGCGCGAGACGGGCGCGGCGTGTCGGCGAGGTTTCCGCCGTGGGATCGCGCAATTTCAGGGCAACGTTCATGGACGGATCTCCCTCAGCGAATTTCGATCAACGAATTTCATGGGTCACGGCCTGGCATTCGTCACGCACCGACTGGCCGGGCCAGCCACCGATGATGGCCGAGAATAGCCCGGCTTCGCCGCCGGCGCGAACGATCAGGAGCCCGTCGGGCTGGAATTTGTCGACCATCCTGTCGGCGAAGGACAGTGGCATGCCCTCGGCGATGCCCTGGGCGCCGCGAACGAGCTCGCTGCCCGGCCGCTTCAGGGCCTTACGGAGTTCATCCTCGATGCGGCGGCGGTTCCAGCCGCCGTCCTTGAAGATCTTGTAGTGTTCGGGCGTCAACACCAGCACGGCATTGCCGGCGAGGCAGAGCTTGGGATGGCCGACACCGAACAGGCCCATGGCCAGCGAGCGCACCAGCTCTTCTGGCGTGCGCGACTTCTGGTCGATGAAGCCGTTCACGCCCTCGCCGTGGAACAGCGTGACCGCGCTCTTGCCGGCGGCAATGCCGCGGCGCTGCGCCAACGGCTCCCAGTCGGGATCGGATTCGTCCTCGGCAAAGCAGAAAGTGAACTTGCCGGGATTGCCCAGCGTCGCGCGGTCCATGCCGCCGGGCAGGCCACCGCCGACGTTGCGCACGATCAGCTGCAGGGCACGGCCGATGGTGGCATTGGCGCGGTTGCCCTGGCCCAGGGCGTTGACGCCGCTGTTCATGCCGATCGCCCTGGCCGCCGGCCCGTTGATGATCACCAGCGGTCCGGAGAAGTGCGTGGTGCAGAGCAGCCCATGCAGGACGAACAGCGGATCGAGCGCCGCCTCGAGCACGCCCAGCACCACCGGCATGTACTCCGGCTTGCAGCCCGCCATCACGGCGTTGATCGCCACCTTCTCGACCGTGCAGGGCGCGAGGTTGGGCGGGATCAGGCCCACGATCTCGTCCGGCTTGCGCTCGGTGCCGCCCAGCATGCGCAGGATGCGATCGTCGGTCGGCGGCACGACGGGCAGCCCATCACTCCAGCCGCGCTCGAAGCAGGCCTCGATCGGATCGTCCCATTCGCCGACCGCGATGGTGCGGGCCTTGAGGCCCGTGTCGCCGTAGCGCGCGACCAGGGTCTCATGCACGCCGGGCTCGACGCTCCTGGAGCCGCAGCCCGGCTGCCATGCCGGCAGGCCGTCGCCCGCCGCCGCGGCACCGGCGAGGCGGGTCCATTCGGCGCGATCCCAGCCCACGGTGCGCTCGACCTCGCGGCCACCCTTGAACCGGATCAGGGTCGGCACCGTCTCGACTTTTAGCTGGAACGAGCGCTGCAGGTCGTGGTCGTCGATCACCGTGCCGACGCCCGACGGGAAGGAAGGATCGTCCTGGGTGATGACCGCGAGCGGACCGGCACGATCGAGGCTTTGCATCACCGGTTCGACAAGGGTGCAGGTCGGACAGTCGTGCTTGGCGACGATGACGAAACCATCGCTCGGCAGAACGTTGCGGGGCAAACCGTCAGGCATTGAGCAGTGCCTCCACCTGGGCATCGATGAACGCCGCATCCTCGGGATTGGCGAGCGGGTTGCCGGCACGATGCCCCCAAACCGAGGGAATCTCCACCAGCTTGGCGTCCTGGAGATAGGGCAGCTCGGCGCGGTTGTCGTCGGTCTGGAAATAGAGGTCGGTGGCGGACGGCATCAGCAGCACCTTGGCCTTGATGCCGCTGAGTGCCATCTGGAGATCGCCGCGGTAGAGGTCGTTGGCCGAGATGTCGCTGTTCTGCCAGGTCCAGAGCTGGGCCATGAGATCGCGCGCGTCGCGGCGCACGAAGTTGGCCTCCCACGAGCGGACCAGGAAATCCTCCAGGCTGGCGAAGCCCAGCCCGCGCCACAGCTCGCGGCGATAGAAGGTCTGGCTGAGCGCCCAGCCGGCATAGATGCGGCCCATGGCGCGCAGGCCTTCTTCGGGCGTGCGGGCGGCCTGCACGGCGCTGCGCACGCCTTCGAGGAAGACGAAATTGTGCGGCGCCGTTTTGGCCGAACCGCAGACGACGGCGATGCGCTCGACCGCGGCGCCGAACAGGGCCGCCCAGTGATAGGCCTGCTGCGCGCCCATCGACCAGCCATAGACCAGTTTCACGCGA
>MEMN01000126.1:4562-5019 GCA_001767945.1 Alphaproteobacteria bacterium RIFCSPHIGHO2_12_FULL_66_14
ATCTGGCGCTGCAGCATCACGTTGTCGTAGGTCGTGACCTCGGGAAAATCGCCGCCGATTCCCGGTGTATTCGAGGGCGATGACGACAAACCATTGGTCAACATGTTGGGAATCACGATGAAATAGCGATTCGGGTCCAACGCGTGTTCGGGCGCCACCAGCCATTCGATGTCGGTGTGATGGGCGCCGTAGCTGGTGGGATAGAGAATGACGTTGTCGCGACGGGCATTCAGCCGCCCGAAGGTCTTGTAGACAATGCGCGCCTCGGCGAGCGTGCCGCCACGCTGCAGCCGGACATGTTCTGACACCCACTGTCCGTTTTGTACTGACATGTCAGAACCTGTCCTGTGTTGTCAGGCGAGGCTGCGAATGATCTCGCCCTGCACCTGGATATAGCCCCTGGCCACGTATTTCAGGTGCGGCCGCAGATGGCGGTGCGCCTCGGGCAGGTGATGGA
>MEMN01000127.1:0-4675 GCA_001767945.1 Alphaproteobacteria bacterium RIFCSPHIGHO2_12_FULL_66_14
TACCTATGAACTCGCCTGTGGCGATGGCGAGGAAGAGCGCGTGCAGGAACTCGCCGCCTACGTCGACGAAAAGGTCGGCGAACTTCGCAAGCAGTTGCCCGGCGCACCCGAGATCAAGCTCATGGTCTTCGCCTCGCTTCTGCTCGCGGAGGAGAGCCGCGAGGCGCGCGGTGTCGCCAAGGCGGCCGAGAATGCGCGCGCGAGCGCCACCGACAGCGCCGAGACACTGGCCACGGCGCTCGAGGACCTGATCACCGCCCGGGTCGACAAGATGTCCAAGAAGGTGAGCGGCGCGGCCTGAAACCCGGGCCGCGCGCATTGCGGTACCCCCTTCGAGTGCCTAGATTGGACGTGGGGCGGATTTCTGCGCGGCGCGTGGTTCGCTTAAAACCCCGGGGCCAATAAGAACTCCCGGGAACTGTTCCTGGTTGGGATCTTGGTCCCGATCACACGGTGCCCACCTGCACTAGCAGGCCTTGGAGGTCTTACGAACCATCGGCCCATCGTGGAGCCGCCCCACCTTGCTGCCTTTCCCGACATGACCCTGACCGACGAAAAGCGCGCCCTGCGCAGCGCCATGCTCGCCTGGCGCGGCACCCTGGACGAGGAAGAGCGCCGTGCCGCCGCGACCGACCTGCTCGCAACCCTGCGCCGCGAGCGGCCGATCGAGACGCCCGTGGTCGTTTCCGGCTTCTGGCCGATCAAGGACGAGATCGACATCAGGCCGTTGATGATGGAGCTGTTCAACGAAGGCTGCCAGATGGCGCTTCCGGTCGTGCAGGGACGGGGATTGCCGCTGCTGTTTCGCGCCTGGCGGCCGGGTGACCCACTCGAGGCGGGGGTCTTCGGCACCCTCCAGCCCGCGGCGCGGCGCGAGACGGTGGAGCCCGATTCGCTGCTCGTCCCCCTGCTGGCCTGCGACAACGAGGGCTGGCGGCTGGGCTATGGCGGCGGCTTCTACGATCGCACGCTCCTTGGCCTCCGGTCGCGGCGCAAGGTGACGGCGGTCGGCGTCGGCTTCGATGCTCAGTTCATTTCCGACGATGTGCCCCGTGGGCCGGACGACCAACGCCTCGATTGGATGTTGACCGACCGGCGCGCTTGCGCCTTTGTCTAGTGCATGAAAGTTCTGTTTTGCGGCGACATCGTCGGTCGTGCCGGCCGGGATGCGGTGATCAAGGAGATCCCGCGGCTCCGGCGCGAGCTCGGTCTCGATTTCGTGGCGGTCAACGGCGAGAACGCGGCGGCGGGCTTCGGCATCACCGCCAAGATCTGCGGCGAGCTTCACGAAGCTGGCGTCGATTGCATCACCACCGGCAATCATGCCTGGGACCAGCGCGAGATCATCCCCTACATCGCCCAGGACAAGCGACTGCTGCGGCCGATCAATTTTCCGCCCGGTACCCCGGGGTGGGGTGCCAACCTGTTCCAGACGGCGCGCGGCCAGAAGATCGTCGTGATCAATGTCATGTGCCGGTTGTTCATGGACGCGCTCGACGACCCGTTCCGGGCGCTCGATGTCGAACTTGGCAAATACGGCCTCGGGCGCTCGGCGCAGTTCATCCTGGTCGATGTTCATGGCGAAGCGACCAGCGAGAAGCAGTCGGTGGGTCACTACTGCGACGGTCGCGTGTCGGCGGTGTTGGGCACCCACAGCCATGTGCCGACCGCCGACGCCTGGATCCTGCCGGGTGGCACGGCCTATCAGACCGATGTCGGCATGTGCGGCGACTACGATTCGGTGATCGGCATGAAGAAGGACGTCGCCGTCCAGCGCTTCATCAGGAAGATGCCGGGTGAGCGGCTGTCGCCGGCCGAGGGTGAGGGCACATTGTGCGCGGCGGTGGTCGAAACCGATGACAAAACCGGGTTCGCCCGGTCGATTCGTCCCCTGCGGTTGGGGGGGCGCCTACCGCCCACTGGATAATTTGCAGCATCTTGTATCCCATAGGCGCCCTTTATAGCTATTAGAAGTGTCCTGAAGACGATCATTGACGGCCTGGGGAAAAATCGTCATCCTCTTGATGTTAAACGATTTTTCGCTGCGTTGGCGAACTGTCTTCAAGGTTAGAGGGGGCGTCGGAATCTAGGTTCCGACGTTTTTTAGCGGGGGCCTCGGCCCCCGCCTTTTTTTGTCCGCAGCCCGGGTTGAGCAGTCTGCGATCCTGCCAAAACCCACGAGAAGTGGTATAGCCAAGCCTCCAAGTCACTTAATCTGGTTGTCGGGCGATGGCGGGGCATTCCCAATTCAAGAACATCATGCACCGCAAAGGGCGTCAGGACGCCCAGCGGGCCAAGATCTTTACGAAGATCATCCGTGAAATCACCACGGCGGCGCGTCTTGGCGCGGCCGATCCCAACGCCAACCCGCGGCTGCGCGCGGCGGTGATTGCGGCTCGCGACGCCAACATGACACGCGACACGATCGACCGTGCCATCAAGCGCGGCTCGGGCTCGGACGCCGACGCCAACTACGACGAGGTTCGCTACGAGGGCTACGGGCCGGGTGGCGTGGCGCTGATCGTCGAGGCGCTGACCAACAACCGCAATCGCACCGCGGGCGAGGTCCGGTCGAGTTTCAGCAAGTACGGCGGCAACCTTGGGGAATCCAACAGCGTGTCGTTCATGTTCGACCGTCTCGGCGAGTTCCGGTTTCCGCTGGCCGCCGGCAGTGCCGACGAGGTCCTGGAGAAGGCGATCGACGCCGGTGCCGACGACGTCGTAAGCGGCGAGGGGCCGGACGGGGTGCACGAGATCTATTGTGCCCAAGACAGCTTCAATGCAGTGCGCGAGGCGCTCGAGAAGTCGCTGGGACAGCCCGCGGCGGCCAAGCTGACCTGGCGGCCCAGGACGACGACGCCGGTCGACGGCGACACCGTCCAGACACTGTTCAACCTGATTGCAGCCCTCGAGGACAACGACGACGTGCAGAACGTCTATGCCAATTTCGAGGCGTCCGAAGATGCCCTTGCGAAGTTCGCGGCCTGACGCGTGATCCGATGAGATTGATCGGCCTCGATCCCGGTCTGCGATTGACCGGCTGGGGCGTGATCGACGTCGAGGGCAACCGGCTGCGTCACGTGGCCCACGGCGTCGTCAAGGTGATGGACACCGGAAGCCTGGCCGAGCGGCTGCGTGAATTGTTCGATGGCGTGGCAGGTGTCGTCGCAGCGCAGCAACCTCTCGAGGCGGCGGTCGAGGAGACCTTCGTGAACGTCAATCCCGGGTCGACCCTGAAGCTTGGCCAGGCACGCGGCGTGGTCATGCTGGCGCCCGCCCGCGCTGGCCTGCCGGTCTATGAGTACGCCGCGAATCTCGTGAAAAAATCCGTGACTGGCGCCGGCCATGCCGACAAGCGCCAGATTGCCATGATGGTGGGCCGCTTGCTCCCAGGCGTGGACGCAAGTGCTGACGCCGCCGACGCACTCGCCGTTGCGATTTGCCATGCCCATCATCGCGCCACGGCCAGACGCGTGGAGGCGGCGCTATGATCGCCAAGCTGAAGGGTGTCGTGGACTCGGTCGATACCGACAGTGCGATCGTCGATGTCGGCGGCGTCGGCTATCTCGTTTCGGCGTCGGCCCGGACCTTGCGCGACCTGGTAGTCGGCGAACCGGCGACGGTATTGGTCGAGACCATCGTGCGCGAGGATGCCATCGCGCTCTATGGCTTCCTCGAGACCGCCGAACGCGACTGGTTCCGCATCCTGACGACGGTTCAGGGCGTGGGCGCGCGCGTGGCGCTGTCGATTCTCTCGACCCTCTCGCCCGATGAAATCGCGCGCGCGATCGCGGCCCAGGATCGTGCCACCCTCAGCCGCCCGGCCGGCGTCGGACCGAAGCTCGCGGCGCGGCTCGCCACCGAACTCAAGGACAAGGCGGCGGCATTCGGCATCGCCTCATCGGCATCGACCGCGCCGGCGGCCACGACGCCGGCGCCCGCCGGCTCGCTCAACGAGGATGCCGTGTCGGCCCTGGTCAACCTCGGCTATCGCCGGGTCGAGGCGTTTGGCGCAGTAGCGCGCGCGAGCCAGCGGCTGGGCGTCGAGGCCAGGCTCGATGCCGTGATTCGCGCCGGCCTGCAGGAACTGGCGCGATGAATGCCGTGCCCGATCGCCTGGTGGCGCCCAAGCGCGTCGAAGAGGACGCGGCCGAGCTCGCGCTGCGGCCCCAGGCGCTCGACGATTTCATCGGCCAGAAACAGGTCCGCGAGAACCTCAAGATCTTCATCACCGCGGCCAAGGCACGCGGCGAGGCGCTGGACCACGTGCTGTTCCATGGTCCGCCCGGTCTCGGCAAGACGACGCTGGCACAGATCGTGGCGCGCGAGATGGGTGCCGGCTTTCGCGCAACGTCCGGTCCGGTGATCCAGAAGGCGGGAGATCTTGCGGCGCAGCTCACCAACCTGCAGCCGCATGATGTCCTCTTCATCGACGAGATTCATCGTCTCAATCCGGCAATCGAGGAAGTGCTCTATCCTGCAATGGAGGATTTCCAGCTCGATCTCATGATCGGTGAGGGGCCCGCTGCCCGCTCGGTCCGAATCGAGTTGCCGCCGTTCACTCTGGTGGGGGCTACGACGCGCTCCGGCCTGATGACCCGCCCGCTGCGCGAGCGCTTCGGCATTCCGCTGCGCATGGTGTTCTACGAGCCGGCCGAACTCGAGACCATCGTGC
>MEMN01000127.1:4687-7736 GCA_001767945.1 Alphaproteobacteria bacterium RIFCSPHIGHO2_12_FULL_66_14
GCGGCACGCCCCGGGTGGCCAACCGCTTGCTGCGCCGCGTGCGCGACTTCGCGGCGGTCGGCGGTCACGCCGTGGTCGACGCCAAGGTCGCCGACGACGCGTTGGTCCGCCTCGAGGTCGACGGACGCGGCCTCGATGCCATGGATCGCCGATATCTCGGATGCATCGCCGAGAACTACGGCGGCGGACCGGTCGGCGCCGAGACCCTGGCGGCGGCCCTGTCCGAACAGCGCGACGTGATCGAGGACGTGATCGAACCCTACCTGATGCAGCTCGGCCTGCTGATGCGCACCCCGCGCGGGCGATTGCTGTCGGAGGGCGGCTACCGGCATCTCGGCTTGGCTATGCCCAGGGAACAGAAACGGCAACTCGACCTGTTGGCGACGGGCGGGCCGGCGGAGGAGGCGTGAACGCCCCGACCTCCGGCCGCATCACCGACGGTGCCCACGTGCTGCCGCTCAGGGTCTATTACGAAGACACCGACGCGGCCGGCATTGTCTACTATGCCAACTGGCTGCGCTTTCTCGAGCGCGGCCGCACGGAATTGCTGCGGTTGCTTGGCCAGGAGCACAGCGCCCTGCGCGAGGAGCGTAACGTGAACTGGGTCGTGCGCCGGTGTGCCATCGACTACCTGAAGCCCGCCCGGCTGGATGAGACGATCGAGGTCGTCACTAGCTGCGGTGAATTGCGCGGTGCCTCGCTGGACATGCTCCAGCAGGCTCGTCGCGGCGAAGAAACCCTGGTCCGCGCCGAGCTGACCGTCGCCTGCATGGGCGCGGCCGGCCGGCCGGTCCGATTGCCGCCGCACGTGCGGACTGCCTTGGCCCAGGTTGCGGTGAGGGGCTCGCCCCGCTCACGCCATATTCGGATATAACCCTCTTGAACCAACGGAGAATCTAAAATGGATGCGTTTGCGCAAGTCGCCGGAGCCCCCCTCGGCGGCGGCACAGGGACCATCGACATGTCGGTCTATGGCCTGTTCATGCAGGCCGACTGGGTCGTCAAGGCAGTGATGATCGCCTTGCTGATCGCCTCCTTCTGGTCGTGGGCAATCATTTTCGAGAAGATGCTTCGGTTGCGAACTCTCAAGCGCAGCGCTCAGTCCTTCGAGGACACTTTCTGGTCGGGCATCTCGCTCGAGGATCTCTACGATCGCGTCGGTGCCAAGCCCGACGATCCGATGTCGAGCGTCTTCGCCGCCGCCATGCGCGAATGGCGCCGCTCGGTCTCCAAGGGCCTGGCGACCAGCGCCACAGCACGCGCGGCACTCCGCCAGCGCATCGAGCAGGTGATGAGCGTCACCATCCAGCGCGAAATGGAGGCGATCGAGAAGCGTCTGGGCTTCCTCGCCACGGTCGGCGCCAACGCCACCTTCGTCGGTCTGTTCGGGACGGTCTGGGGCATCATGAACAGCTTCGGACATATCGCGCAGTCGAAGAATACGTCGCTTGCCGTCGTGGCGCCCGGCATCTCGGAGGCGTTGTTCGCCACGGCAATCGGCCTGGTCGCTGCCATCCCCGCGGCGGGTGCCTACAACATCCTGTCCGGTCAGGTGCAGCGCTACGGCCACCAACTCGAAGCGTTCGCCGGTGAATTCATCACCATCCTGTCACGTCAGCTCGAGGAGCAGGTCTGATGGCCGCCATCGTTCCCAGCGGCGGCGGTGGTGGGGGGCGATTCCGCCGGCGGCAGTTCACGCCGATCGCCGATATCAACGTGACGCCGATGGTCGATGTCATGCTGGTGTTGTTGGTGATCTTCATGATCACGGCCCCGCTGCTGCAGGTCGGCGTGCCAGTGGACCTGCCCAAGACGAGCGCACAGCAGGTCGGCGGCAAGGACGAGCCGCTGGTCGTATCGGTCAACTCGAAGGGCGAGGTGTTCCTTGGCGAGACGCCATACGACATTCCCGCATTGGCGGCCAAGTTGAAGGCGGTCCACGAGGAGAAGCCGGATCAGCGCGTGTTCATGCGCGGCGACAAGGCAGTGGACTACGGCAAGATGATGGAGGTCATGGGCGTGGTGATCGACAGCGGCTTCCGTCAGCTCGGCCTTTTGGGCGAGCAGGCGCAGCAGCTCGGCAAGGGCGGAGGCACGGTGACGCCGGCCCCGGCGCCACGCGCGCCACCGCCGGCCGGCCCGCAGCAGCCCGCACCGCGCCGGTAGAAGTCCGGAGGCAAGGCAATCGATGGTCGGACGCTCCCCCGCCAGCGTCGAGATGCGCACACCGGCGATCGCGTCGGCCATGGTGCACGTCTTCGTGCTGGCGGCGGCTGTCCTCAATCTCGATTTCTTCGGCCGCGCACCGCCGATCGACCCTGAGCCGGTGATGGTGGAGTTCGAGGCGATCGACAAGAAGGCCGCGGCGCCGACAGTCGGCAATCCGCCGCCGCAGCCCAAGGACGTGCCGATCGCGCAGGAGACGACCAAGGCGCCGCCGCCCAAGACCGCCGATCCGCCGCCGGCCCCGCCTCAGCCGAAACCCGAGGTTGCCGAGGTCAAGCCGCCGATGCCGACGCCGGTGGAAAAGCCAAAGCCGGAGCCGCCTAAGCCGGCGGAGGAGATGATTGCGCTGAAGCCGAAGGCACCCGAGCCACCCAAGGCGGAGGAGAAGAAGCCGGAGCCGCCGAAGCCCGCTCCGCAGGTCAAGAAGCCGGAGCCGCCGAAGCCCGCGCCGCCCAAGCCGGCACCACGCGACAAGGTGGACTCGCTGCTCGATGACATTCTGAAGAACAAGGAGTCGACCACGAAGGTCCAGACGCCAGAGCAGCAGCCCAAGCCGGTGCAGCAGGTGACACGTCAGGCGCCGGCCGCGCCCAACCTCGCCGCCGTCGTGACGGCGAGCGAGATCGAAGGCGTGAGGAGCAAGATCCGGCCATGCTGGAACTTTCCTGCCGGGGTGAAGGACCAGGCCGGACTGATCGTCACCCTGGTCGTGCAGATGAACCAGGATGGCACGCCGGTGAAGGCCGATCTCAAGGAGCCCGGGCGCTACAACAACGATCCGATCTATCGCGCTGCCGCCGACGCCGCGCATCGCGCGATCATG
>MEMN01000127.1:7748-9265 GCA_001767945.1 Alphaproteobacteria bacterium RIFCSPHIGHO2_12_FULL_66_14
ACTACTGATCAGTGTCGCGCTATAGAGGTATCGCGTTCATGAACATGAGGTTCGACATGAAGCTCCCCCGACGCCAGACAATTCTGGGTGGTGTTGCGCTGGCTGCCGGAACGGCAGCGCCCGCCCGGGCGCAGCTTACCATTGACATGACCAAGCCGAGCTTCGAGCCGGTGCCGATCGCGATCGTCGATTTCAAGGGCGACAAGGTGGGCGCCGACATCGCGGGCGTGGTTCGAAACGACCTGCAGAATTCCGGCCTGTTCAGGTCGATCGCGCCGAGCGCATTCATTCAGCAGAACATCGATCCCAATGCGCCGCCGCGCTTTCCCGACTGGCGCAGCATCGGAGCGGCCGGCGTCGTCGTCGGCCAGGTGACGCAGGCGGGCGGCAACATCAAGGTCGATTTCCGGCTGTGGGACGTCGTGGTCGGCCAGCAGGCGACGGGCCTCTCGTTCACCAGCCAGCCAAACAACTGGCGGCGTCTCGCGCATATCATCGCCGATGCCATCTACAAGCGGGTGACCGGCGAGGAGGGCTACTTCGACACGCGCGTGGCCTACGTCTCCGAGACCGGCCCGCTCAGCAATCGCGTCAAGCGCATCGCCATCATGGACCAGGACGGCTTCAACAACCGTTACATCACCGATGGCCGCACGATCGCGCTCACGCCGCGCTTCTCGCCGACCCTGCAGGAAATCGTCTACATGGCGTACGGCGAGAACAAGGGCCCGCCGCGGGTCTATCTCCAGAATGTCGACAGCGGTCGGCGCGAACTGCTTGGCAATTTCCCGGGAATGAGCTTCGCGCCGCGCTTCTCACCGGACGGCACCAAGGTCGTGATGAGCATTTCGGCCGACGGCAACAGCGACATCTACGAGATGGACGTGCGCGGGCGTGCGCTGCGCCGCCTCACCAATACGCCGGCCATCGACACCTCGCCCTGCTATTCGAACGACGGCACGCAGATCGTGTTCAACTCCGATCGTGGCGGCTCGCAGCAGCTCTACGTGATGGGCGCGGGCGGCGGTGGCGAGCGGCGCATAAGCTTCGGGCAGGGCCGCTACGCGACGCCGGTATGGTCGCCGCGCGGCGACTTCATCGCCTTCACCAAGATTTCCGGCGGTGGCTTCGGTATCGGCGTGATGCGGACCGACGGCAGTGGCGAGCGCATGCTGGCGAGCGGATTTCTCGTCGAGGGGCCGACTTGGGCGCCGAACGGCCGTGTGCTGATGTTCTTCCGCCAGCAGCCCAACTCGGGCGGGCGCGCGGGGTCGGTCACGCTCCACCAGATCGACATCACGGGCCGCTTCGAACGCCAGGTGCCGACGCCGACGGACGCGTCGGATCCGGCCTGGTCGCCCTTGATTCCGCAGTAGCGAAGGATATGATCTTTCTTGTCGACCCGTGCGTATGCTGCGCCGGGTCGATGTTGTCAGGGAGTGGATGAAAAATGCGCATGATCAGGGCTTTGGCAGCTATCGCCGCGACGATCTTCCTGGTTGCCTGCAGCGAACAGC
>MEMN01000127.1:9309-10081 GCA_001767945.1 Alphaproteobacteria bacterium RIFCSPHIGHO2_12_FULL_66_14
GTCGCCGACTTCCGGCAGAACGTCGGGGATCGGGTGTTCTTCGACACCGATCAGTCGACCATCCGTGAAGACGGACGGGCGACGCTCAACAAGCAGGCCGAATGGCTGAAGAAGTACACCAACTACCAGATCACCATCGAAGGCCATTGCGACGAGCGCGGCACGCGCGAGTACAATTTGGCGCTGGGCGAGCGTCGCGCCAATGCGGCGCGCCAGTATCTTGTTGCCCAGGGCATTCCGGCGGCGCGGATCAAGACGATCAGCTACGGCAAGGAGCGTCCCGACCCCGTCGGATCTGACGAGGCGGCGTGGGCGCGCAATCGTCGCGCCGTGACCGCGCTGCAGTAGGGGCGTCACGGCCACGGGTGCCTCTGGAGCGACTTCGAACGCCGGCCGCCCTGCGGCCGGCGTTTTCGTTTGGAGGCGGGGCGGCCATGCCTGAAAATGGCCGCGTTTGAATTGAAACAATCACCGACCATGAAGAAACCGCTCTTACGGCTCCTGATCCTCGTCGTGCTGGTGCTACCCACCGCCGCGATCGCCCAGCGCGTGGACCCGGTCTATGTCGAGGACAGACTCAACCAGTTGCAGCAGGCGATTACGCTCCTCACCGGGCAGATCGAGCAGTTGCAGTATCGCAACCAGCAGCTCCAGCAGCAGATGGAGAAGATGCAGGCGGACTACGAATTCCGCCTGGAGCAGGTGGAGAAGGGCGGCAGCCGTCCGGGTGCCGCGCCGCCGTCGCGTGCCACCCCGCCAGCCCGAACGACGC
>MEMN01000127.1:10100-15090 GCA_001767945.1 Alphaproteobacteria bacterium RIFCSPHIGHO2_12_FULL_66_14
AAGGGTTTTCGGACATTCGTGCAGCGCAATCCGCAGCATGTACTGGCCGGCAATGCCCAGTACTGGCTGGGTGAGACGTACTATGCGCGTCGCGACTACCAGAACGCGATGACTGCCTTCGCCGAGGGCTACAAGGCCTACAAGGCGAGCCCGAAGGGCCCGGACAATCTGCTGAAGCTCGGCATCACACTGGCTGTCCTCGGCCGCAAGTCCGATGCCTGCGCGATCTTCGCGCGCTTCGCGCAGGACTATCCGCGTGCCACCGACCTGCAGAAGCGGCGGATCACGCAGGAGCGCCAGAAGAACGGATGCAAGTGACGCCGGCCGAGCCGCAACCGGTCGGCGCACGCGCATTCGAGCGCCTGATGACGACATTCGAGCCGTTTGAGACCGATCCCGTTATCGCTGTGGCCGTGTCGGGCGGTCGCGATTCCCTCGCCTTGACGTTGTTGGCGCATGACTGGGTGGCGGCGCGGGGTGGTCGGATCGTTGCCTTGATCGTTGACCATGGCTTGCGTTTCGGATCGGACCGGGAAGCGGCGAGGACGCGCGATTTACTGGATCGGCATGGCATCGAGGCTGCGGTGCTTCGCTGGGTTGGAGAAAAGCCGCAAGGTGGTCTTCAGGCAGCCGCACGGACCGAGCGCTACCGTCTGTTGTGCAATGAATGCCGCCGTCGTGGCATCCTGCATCTCCTTCTGGCGCATCATGCCGATGACCAGGCTGAAACCGTGACGATGCGCGCCGCGCGCGGCAGTGGCCCCAATGGTCTTGCCGGCATGGCCGCGGTGATCGAACGGCCGGACGTGCGGCTGCTCCGCCCACTGCTCGCGGTGTCGCGGGCGAGCTTGACTGCGACGCTTCTGGTGCGCGGCGTCGAATGGATCGACGATCCGTCCAACGTCGATCCGCGCTTCGAGCGGGCGCGCCTGCGCGCGGCGCCTTCGGTTGCGGCTCCGGTGGTCGAAAGCAGCGTCCGCGCGGCACGGGAGCGTCGCCTGGCCGAAGCGGCGGTGGAGACGCTCGATTTCGATCAGGCTGGTGTTGCCGCCATCGACCGCGCCGGGTTCTGCCGGCTGGCTGCCGACCTTCAGACCGGCCTGCTCAGCCGGGTTGTCCTGGCGATTGGCGGGCGCGACCATGCGCCCCGCCGTGACAGGGCCGAGCGCGCCGCCCGTCGCCTGGCGGGGGCCGTTATCCGCGGCAAATCCGGCAAAGCTCAGGATTTTACGCTCTCGGCGTGCCGTTTGATGCTCCGCAAGGCGCCGGAGGGCCGGCTATGCTGGATTGTATGGCCTGAAAGTGGCAGGAACGGACGCCAGCCCCTCGTTCCGGCTGAATTTTTCGCTTGCGGCGGACGTGCCGCTTCCCATGTAGATTAAAGCCTTAATTCAACGGAAAGAACCTGTGAACCCGTTCAATCGCAACGCCGCCTTGTGGATCGTCATCGTGCTGCTGCTGGCGCTGCTTTACAGCGTCTTTCAGGGCGGCGCGACGCGGACCGCCGGCAACACGGTCTCGTACTCCGACTTCGTCCGCGCAGTGGAACAGCGCCAGGTCCAGGATGTCCGGATCCAAGGCAATACCATCACGGGCACGTTCCGCGAGCCGCGCAACGGCGTGCAGAAATTCTCGACCTACGTGCCGAGCACGCCGCCCGACGAACAGCTCATGCCGATGCTGATCAAAAACGTTGATCGCGTCGAAGCCGGTCCGGCCGAGGAAGGCGTCAATCTCGGCAGCATGTTCGTGAGCTGGCTGCCGGTCCTGGTGCTGGTCGGTGTCTATATCTTCTTCCTGCGCCAGATGCAGAGCGGCACCGGCCGTGCCATGGGGTTCGGCAAATCGAAGGCGCGGCTGCTCACCGAGAAACACGGTCGCGTCACTTTCGAGGATGTCGCGGGCATCGATGAAGCCAAGGCCGAACTCGAGGAGATCGTCGACTTCCTGAAGGACCCGCAAAAGTTCCAGCGGCTCGGCGGCAAGATCCCCAAGGGCTGTCTGTTGGTCGGCCCCCCGGGCACCGGCAAGACGCTGCTGGCCCGCGCCATCGCCGGCGAGGCCAACGTGCCGTTCTTCACCATCTCGGGCTCCGACTTCGTCGAGATGTTCGTGGGCGTGGGTGCCTCCCGCGTGCGCGACATGTTCGAGCAGGCCAAGAAGAACGCGCCCTGCATCGTGTTCATCGACGAAATCGACGCGGTCGGCCGCCATCGCGGCGCCGGCCTGGGCGGCGGCAACGACGAGCGCGAACAGACGCTCAATCAGCTGCTGGTCGAGATGGATGGCTTCGAGGCCAACGAGGGCGTGATCCTGATCGCCGCCACCAACCGTCCCGACGTGCTGGACCCGGCCCTGCTGCGGCCCGGCCGTTTCGACCGCCAGGTCGTGGTGCCGAATCCCGACGTCGGCGGCCGAGAGAAGATTCTCAAGGTCCACATGCGCAAGGTACCGCTGGCGCCCGACGTCGATCCGCGCGTGCTCGCGCGTGGAACGCCCGGCTTCTCCGGTGCCGATCTGGCGAACCTGATCAACGAGGCTGCCCTGCGGGCCGCACGTGTCGGCAAGCGTCTCGTCACCATGGCGGATTTCGAATACGCCAAGGACAAGGTACTGATGGGCACCGAGCGGCGCTCGATGGCGATGACCGACGAGGAGAAGAAGCTCACGGCCTATCACGAGGCCGGCCATGCCCTGGTCGCCATGCATGTGCCCAAGAGCGATCCCCTCCACAAGGTTACGATCATTCCGCGTGGTCGCGCGTTGGGCGTCACCATGCAACTGCCCGAGCGGGACCATCTCAGCCACACCAAGCAGTTCCTCGAGTCTCGCCTGGCGATCCTGTTCGGCGGGCGCACGGCCGAAGACATCATCTTCGGGCCGGAGAACGTCACAACCGGCGCTGCCAGCGACATCCAGATGGCGACACAGACCGCGCGGGCCATGATCACCGCGTTCGGCATGTCGGACAAACTCGGCCGCGTGCGCTACCAGGCAAACGAGCAGGAAGTGTTCCTTGGCCATGCGGTGACCCAGACGCAGAACGTCTCGGAGGCGACCTCCCAGATCATCGACCAGGAAGTCCGGCGGCTCATCGAAGAGGCCGAGGGCCGTGCGCGTGCCATTCTCACGGAGCGGCTCGACGAGTTGCACATGATCGCCAAGGCCCTGCTCGAGTACGAGACGCTCAATACCGACGAAATCGGCCAGGTCCTGCGCGGTGAACGCGTCGTCCGCGACGACACCGGTGGGGCGGGGCAGGAGCGTCGTCGGCGCGCCTCGGTGCCGACCAGCAGCGGTGGTCCGGCGCCGGGCGCCAATCCCGAGCCGCAGCCGGGCATTTGACGGCGGCATACGCCGGCATTCCGCTCGATCGCCCACGCTTGATGGCGATCGTCAACGTAACGCCGGACTCTTTTTCCGATGGCGGTGAACGCCTCGATCCGGCGCAGGCCATCGAAGATGGCCTGCGTTTCGTTTCGGAGGGGGCTGACATCGTGGATGTCGGTGGTGAATCCACTCGGCCGGGATCGCAGCCGACATCGCCGGACGAGGAGTTGCGGCGCATCCTGCCCGTGGTCGAGGGCCTTGCCCGGCAAAAGGCATTGGTCTCGATCGACACGCGACGGGCATCGGTCGCCCGAGCGGCGCTCGACGCCGGCGCCAGGATCGTGAACGACGTCTCGGCCTTGCGCGACGACGAGGCGATGCTGCCGCTGGTGGCCGGCAGGGATGCCGACGTCGTCCTGATGCATCGGCGCGGCCTGCCCGAAAACACCTTTGCCGGCCCGGCCTACGCCAATGTCGTCGAGGATGTTCGCAGGTTTCTCCTGGAGCGCGCCGCTGCGTGCGAAGCAGGTGGCGTGAAGCGCGAGCGCATTGCGCTCGATCCCGGCATCGGTTTCGGCAAGAGCGTCACCCAGGAACTTGAGCTGATAACCGCCACCGGCCGGCTGGGCGACGCCGGCTATCCGGTCCTGATCGGCTGCTCGCGCAAGAGTTTCATTGGCCGGCTGACCGGGCTCGAGAAACCGGCGGATCGCGATCCGGCATCGGTTTGGCTGGCAGTCGAGGCTGTGCGGCGGGGAGCTGCCATCGTGCGGGTCCACAATGTCGTAGCGACCCGTCAGGCCCTCGCGGTTTGGTCGGCAATGAAGTAAATTGCCGGCGATGTCCCGTTCTCTCTTCGGCACCGATGGCGTGCGCGGCCGCGCGAACAGCGAGCCCATGACGGCCGAGATCGCCATGCGCATCGGCATGGCCGCCGGGCAGGTGTTCCGGCAGGACGGGCACCGCAATCGCGCGGTCATCGGCAAGGACACCCGTCTTTCCGGCTACATGATCGAGCAGGCGCTGACCGCGGGATTCCTGTCGGTCGGTGTCGATGTCCTGCTGCTGGGTCCGATCCCGACGCCAGCGGTGAGCTTTCTGACGCGGTCGATGCGTGCCGACCTGGGCGTGATGATCTCGGCGTCGCACAACGCCTACGAGGACAATGGCATCAAGCTTTTCGGTCCGGACGGCCTCAAGCTTTCCGATGTCGTCGAGAGCAAGATCGACGCACTCGTGAACGCACCCTCCGATGTGCAGCTTGCCGGCCCTGCCGCCATCGGTCGCGCCAGGCGGCTCGACGACGTCGAAGGCCGCTACATCGAGGCGGTGAAAGCCTCGGCGGCGCGCGGTCTCGATCTCACGGGCCTCAAGATCGTCGTCGATTGCGCCAATGGCGCCGCCTACAAGGTGGCGCCCACCGTGCTGTGGGAACTGGGTGCAGAAGTCGTCCGCGTAGGCGTCTCGCCCGACGGCTTCAACATCAACGACAGGTGCGGCTCGACGCATCCCGCGGTGCTGCAGGAACAGGTCGTGGCACACGGCGCGAATATCGGTATCGCCCTCGACGGGGATGCTGATCGCGTACTGCTCGTTTGCGAGCACGGCCGGGTGATCGATGGCGACCAGCTGATGGGCACTATTGCCGATCAGTGGGCGC
>MEMN01000127.1:15111-17139 GCA_001767945.1 Alphaproteobacteria bacterium RIFCSPHIGHO2_12_FULL_66_14
GGTGCGAACGCAGGTGGGCGACCGCTACGTCCTCGAGCGGATGCGCGCCGATGGGTACAACCTGGGTGGCGAGCAGTCCGGCCATATCATCATGACCGATCACGCCATGACAGGCGATGGCCTGATGGCGGCGCTGCAGGCGCTGTCGGCCATGATCAAGATGGGCAAGCCCGCGAGCGAGGCTTTCCATGCCTTTACACCAGTGCCGCAGCTCCTGAAGAACGTGCGCGTCGGAGACGCCAATGCCGCCATGGGCGCGATGTCGGTCGTCAAAGCGATCGCGGCCGCCGAGCAGAAGCTCGGCAAGAATGGTCGCATCCTGGTGCGCAAATCTGGAACCGAGCCCCTTATTCGCGTCATGGCCGAGGGCGACGACTCCGATCTTGTGCGCACCGTCGTCGACCAGATCATCGAGGCGATCCCCCGGCAGGCGGCATGAAGGGGCGCGTTCTGATCGTCGCCGGTTCGGATTCCGGCGGTGGGGCAGGGATCCAGGCGGATATCAAGGCAGTCACCGCCATGGGCGGGTTCGCGGCGACGGCAATCACCGCCCTTACGGCCCAGAATACCGAGGGGGTGCACGGGGTCGTGGCGGTGGAGCCAGCCTTCATCGCCCAGCAGATCGAGGTCGTGCTGACCGACATCGGCGCCGATGCGCTGAAAACCGGCATGCTGCACAGCGCCGAGGTGATCGGCGTCGTGGCGTCGAGCTTCAGGAAGCATGCGTCCGGCGTGCCGCTGGTGGTCGATCCCGTGATGGTCGCCAAGGGTGGACACCGGCTGCTGTTGAGTGAGGCCGAGGCGGCGCTGCGCGATGTGCTGCTGCCGATGGCGGCGCTCATCACGCCGAATCTGCCGGAAGCCGAGGTGCTGGCGGGCTTTCCGGTGCGGGTCGAGGGCGACATGAAGCGCGCCGCCGAGAGGCTCGCGTCGCTCGGCGCCAAGGCGGTGCTGATGAAGGGCGGTCATCTCGAAGGCGACCGCGTGGTCGACCTTCTTTTTCACGATGGCCGCTTCGACCGCTTCGAGGATGTCCGCATCCCGAGCCGCAGCACGCACGGGACCGGCTGCACGCTGGCCTCGGCGATCGCCGCGGGCCTTGCCCAAAAGATGAGCCTGCTCGATGCCGTGGCGCGCGCGCGCGACTATGTGCGCAAGGCCATCGCGACCGCGCCCGGCTTCGGCCGCGGCCACGGCCCGCTCAATCACGCCGTGACGGTCAGATCAGACTAGCGTCCTTGGCTACCGGCTGGCGCGGCGTCCACTTGGATGCCTCGATGAGCGCGATGAAATTCCACAGTTCGCGGTTGAAAGCGTCGGGCTCCTCGATATTCACCGTGTGGCCGGTCTTGGCGAACATCGCCAGGCCGGCGTTCGGCAGCACGCGCTTGAGGTAGAGGCTGGGCTGCAGGCAGGGATCATCCTCGTCGCCGCAGATGATGAGCGTCGGCACGTCGAGCTTCTTCCACTCCTCCTCGAAGTCGTAGAGCGACGGCCGCTTGCCCTGGTAGTTCTCCATGGTATTGGCGGCGCCGATATCGGGATGTTCGGAGAGATGCTTCACGAACTCCGCGAAGCCGCGTGGATCCTTCTGCTTGAAGCGCGAGCGTGTCGGGTTGGTCGTGAGGCCTTCGGCATACTTCGCCATGCCTTCCTTGCGAATATGCTGTGCCGTCGCCTGCGCGTCCTTCTTGAACTGTTCGTGGGCGTCACGGCCCGCGCCGGAGCCGACGCCGGCAAGCGTCAGCGACAGCGCCCGGTCGGCGTAGCAGCGGCCGAAATGTGCCGTCGCGAAGGCACCCTGCGACAGGCCCACGATATGCGCCTTGGGAATCCGGAGATGATCCAGCATGTGTCTGGCGTCGTCGACGGCATGCTGCTGGCCGTACATCGCGCCGTCCGCCGGCACGTCCGAGCCGGGATAGCCTCGGAACGAATAGGTGATGCAGCGGTGGCGGCGCGAGAAGAAGCGCACCTGCGGCTCCCAGCTCCGCCAATCGCCGCAATATTCGTGGACGAACAGGATCG
>MEMN01000127.1:17211-17735 GCA_001767945.1 Alphaproteobacteria bacterium RIFCSPHIGHO2_12_FULL_66_14
CTCTCGCTCCGTTCCGGAACTTCTACGCACCGAAGCGTTCCAGCCGCTCCAGCACCATGGGGATCTTGTCGTCGGCGACGTTGGCGAAGGCAAGCCGTACGAAACGCTCCTGACCGGCACCGAACATGTCGCCCGGAATGGTCAGCAGGTTCTCCTCGTCGGCCAGGCGCTTGGAGACGTCGGTCGAGCGCTGGCCTGCGAACGGATGCTCGACGTAGGCGAAGTAGGCGCCGATGCTGACCAGTCGCCAGCGGTTGGAGCGGGTGAGACCGTCGCCCAGCAGGTCGGCTCGAGTCTTCAGGCCTTCGGTATTGCGTCGCGCCCAAGGCAGCAGGTTGCTGAGGCCATAGAGGGCGGCCTCCTGGCCGAGGCGCGGCGGGCAGATCGAGACGCAGTCCATCGCCTTCTCGATCTCGGCCATTAGGCCGGCGCCGGCCGTTACGCCGCCGACCCGATAGCCGGTCAACGCGAAGACCTTCGAGAAGCTGTAGAGATGAACCAGCGTGCCGCGCCACGACGGATCG
>MEMN01000128.1:0-509 GCA_001767945.1 Alphaproteobacteria bacterium RIFCSPHIGHO2_12_FULL_66_14
CGCAATTGCCCTTCCCGCCACCCGCAGCATGATTTCCAGCACTGGCGACGCTGCTCTGCAGCCAGCCGGCTCTTCGAGAGGGAGAATGTCATGAGCGATATCGCGCTACGTCAGTCCATTCTGAACGAGCTTGAATTCGAACCCGGAGTCGATGCGGCCCACATCGGCGTCGTCGTCGAAGACGGTGTGGTGACTCTGACGGGATACGTCCACAGTTACGCTGAACGAGCGATTGCCGAACAGGCCGTCGCTCGAGTCAAGGGCGTCAAGGCTCTCGCACAGGAACTCCAGGTTCGCTACCCGCACAACAGGAAGACGGACGACGACCAGATCGCGAAGCGGGCGCTGAAGATCATCGCCTGGGATACAACCGTGCCGGACGACAAAGTGATGATCAAAGTTCAGAGTGGCTGGATCACGCTTTCTGGCGAAGTGGAATGGAACTATCAGAAAGATGCCGCCGATGGCGCCGTTCGCAAGCTCTCCGGCGTGATTGGCATCACGAATCT
>MEMN01000128.1:594-826 GCA_001767945.1 Alphaproteobacteria bacterium RIFCSPHIGHO2_12_FULL_66_14
AGGAAAATCCGCGTGATCGTCGACGGCGGCAAGGTGACGTTGGAGGGCAGTGTTCCGGTCTGGCACGAGCGCGCGATCGCTGAGAAAGCAGCATGGTCAACACCGGGCGTTTCAGCCGTGGAAGATCGCATCCTCGTGAAGTAGCCGGCGGTTCCAATCGCGCGGGTGAACCTCGCCGTCTCTGCTGTCCCGATGCGTGATGAAGCGGCGGAGATCCTCGAGCGCAAGGGCG
>MEMN01000128.1:859-5647 GCA_001767945.1 Alphaproteobacteria bacterium RIFCSPHIGHO2_12_FULL_66_14
TCCGGATCGTGGTCTAGACGAAACGCCGACTTGGAAAGCCAGGACCGCCCGGCGCGCCGGGGTTGATGCAGGTCAAGGGGGAATCAGACTCCAGGTGCTTTGTTGGCAGCAGGCAGGAACCATGAGGGTCCGTCATGCGTGACGCTGGGCCAAGGTCACTGGCCATGAAAACAACGGAGCCCGGGAATCAGCAATCCATGAACGCCGGCACAACGACCCGTCCTGCATTCGACCCCAGCGCGCTCAAACGTCAATTTCCAGGTTTGGCGGAACCCGACCTGCACTATCTGGACAATGCCGCGACGGCACAGATGCCGGAGGTCGTACTAAGCGCTTTGCGCCGCTTTGAGATCGAGGCGCGTGCGAACGTCCACGAGGGTGCACACCGCCGTGCCCGCGCGGCAACCGCCGCCCTGGGCGAAGCGCGAAGCCGCATCGCTCGCTTTCTTCATGCCTACTCGACAGAGGAGGTCGTGTTCACCTACGGCACGACCTCTTCGATCAACATGCTGGCCGATTCCCTCGGCGCGTCGCTGAACCCAGGGGATGAAATCCTGCTGTCGGTACTTGAGCACCACAGCAATCTTGTCCCGTGGCAAAGGCTCGCGGCGCGGCGCGGGCTCGTGCTCCGCTTCCTGCCAATCACCAATGACGGTCGAATCGACATGGATCGACTGCAATCGGAGCTGACCAGCCGCTGCCGGCTGGTTGCGCTTACTCATTGCTCCAATGTCACTGGCGCGGTTACCGATGTCGCTCGCGTGGTGGCAGCGGCGCGCCACGTCGGCGCAAGAGTCCTGCTGGACGGCGCGCAACGCGCGCTGCATGGCCCGCTCGACATGCGCAGGCTCGATGTCGACTTCTACGCCTTCTCGGGCCACAAAACCTACGGTCCGACGGGGATTGGCGTACTTTGGGGGCGGCGCGAATTGCTTGAAGCCTTGCCGCCTTTCCTCACCGGCGGGCAGATGATCGAAGAGGTGACCCTCGAAAGCGCGACGTTCCGGCCGCCGCCGCGACGCTTCGAAGCCGGCACGCCCCCCATTGCCGCTGCCATAGGGCTCGGGGTGGCCCTGAAGTGGATGGGATCGCTCGATTGGCGTGCCATCCGCAAGCATGAGATCCATCTAACCCGCCGCCTGCTCGACGGATTGGCATCGACGGCAGGCGTGAGGGTGGTGGGGCCGAGCGATACACGCAATCGGCTCGGCGTGGTGTCGTTTTCCGTCGACGCGTTCTCCGCCACGGAGGTCTGCCGCCATCTTGACAGCCACGGCGTGGCCTTGCGCGGCGGCCACCATTGTGCGCAGCCGTTGATCCGCGCCCTTGGCCTCGAGGGAGTTGCCCGCGCCAGCCTCGCACCGTACAGCCTCGACAGCGATGTGGATGCGCTGCTCCAGGGGCTCGATGAGCTGGTACGGGCTGGAGGGGCTTCATCGAAGCGTCGGAGCCGGATGTTGGTTGAAAAACGCTACCCAGCGTGTGGCTGAAGCTTCATCGATGTGGCCGACGACCTGCTGCCCTGGCCACCCGTTTCACCCTGTTTCGCGCCGAAGGACCTTGGATTTTCCAGTTGTCGGCGGCGTGCTCAGTAAGTCTCAGAAGAAAACTGCACGCGTGCATGTCCAGCTCATCATTATTGAGACTCGACAGTCTACGGACGACGGCGCCAAATTGGTTTGTAATCAGCATCTCCTCCGGGGGAGGATGCCATGCAGGATTTCCTTCACCAGAAAAATCTCGAGCTGTATCGCAAGCGGCTTCTCGAGACGACCGACCCGGCAGAGCGAGACGTGCTGGTCAGGTTGCTGGCTGAAGAAAAATCGAAGGACTTCAAGCTGGCCGCTGAGCGCAAGGCAGCTAGGCCCGAGTGACCATCCTGAATGCGGTTATTGCGGGGACGCGCTGGTTCAGCGCGATCCTCACAGGCGACCCAACTCGAAATCCTCGCAAGATTGACCCAGCATCAAAAGCCCCTCCTCCAGGGAATCGCCCAGGAGCAGTCGCACGGGAAAGCCGGCGCCGGGGTCCGCCATCTCGTCGGCTGGAAGCGACTCCCGTATCGCGTGCAGAACGGCATTCAAGAGTCGATAGCTGCGCGGCTTGTCATTCCAGCCGAGACCCTGATCGAACTCGCCTATCCAAGCGTCGTCAATATGGACGGGACGGTCTGGCCCGGTGGGGTCGATGCTGCCCATATGATCATCCCCCCATACAGAATTCAATTCCAGGAGCCGCCGGCCGGAGCGGCTTCAGCCAGATCAAGACTTTGCCGGAGAATGGCCCACGAGCAGCCGGCGCACCTCGTCGTCGCCAACCTGCGTGAAGTCGCCGTAGTGAACGCCGATTGCGTAGAAGGGCTCGGGCATTTCGAGGCAAATCAGGTCATCCACCTCCGCGCGTAGCGCCGCAACGGCCTCGGCTGGCGCAACCGGAACGGCGAGGACGACCTTGTCCGGCCCGCGGGCGCGCACGGCACGCAGGGCGGCGCGCGTCGTTGCCCCCGTTGCGATGCCGTCATCGACCACGATGGCCAGGCGTCCGGTGATGTCGATCGGTGGCCTGTCCCCCAGGTAGCATCGGCGGCGGCGCTCGATTTCGGCCAACTCGCGGTCGCGGGTCGCGTTGAACTCGGCCTCGTCGACGCCTGCGAGGCTGATGATGTCCTCGTTCCGGACGACTGCTGTTTGGCCCCCGTCGCTCACCGCACCCATAGCGAGCTCATGGTGTCCGGGCACGCCGATCTTCCGCACTAATATCAGGTCGAGCGGCGCGTGGAGGGCAGCCGCAACCTCGGCGGCAACGGGAACGCCCCCGCGCGGCAAGGCCAGGACCACGGGTCGGCGGTCCCTGTATCCGGCAAGAGCTGTTGCAAGCTCCTGTCCTGCTTGTCGCCTGTCCGCGAAGGCCATCACAATCCTCGATGATGAAGCTTCGCCCCGATCCCGGGTACTTGCGTTGAGATGAATCAAGCGATCGGCCCGCGCCATCCTTTATGACTTGGCCTTGTGGAAAGCCGCGCCCATTCCCTGACGTCGACGTCGCTCGCCGAGAAGGTCGCCTTCCTCGGCCGTGCCGACAGCTACGGTGCAACCGGTCCGGTGATCTGCCGGGAGACCCATATGTCATGGGTCTTCCTCGCTGGTAGCGAGGCCTACAAGCTCAAGAAGCCCCTGCGCCTGCCCTACCTCGACTTCTCAACCCTCGAGCGCCGCCGCGCGGCGTGCGAGGCAGAGCTGGCGCTCAACCGCCGCCTGGCGCCCGACGTCTACAAGCACCTCACGCCGCTGACGCGATCCGGCGGACGCTACGAGCTGGGCGGTGCCGGTGAGGTCGTCGACTGGCTGGTGGTCATGCGTCGCCTCGACGAATCGGCGTCCCTGGAGCGGCTGCTCCTGGCGGGCACCCTGACCGTTCGCCAGCTCGACACCGTGATCGCGACCCTGGCCGGCTTCTACCGGCGCACAAGGAGAGTGGGCATTACACCCGACGCTCTGATGGTCCGATGGCAGGCCAACCTCACGGACAACAGGCGCATCCTGCTCAATCCGCGACTCGGGCTGCCGGCCGGCCTGGTGCTGCGGCTGGACGGTCTCGAGCGTGTCCTCCTGTGGGAGCATCAGAACGCCATCCGGAGTCGCGCCCGCTTCACCGTCGACGGCCACGGCGATCTTCGCCCAGAGCACATCTGGCCAGGTCCGCCGGTCCACATCATCGATTGCCTGGAGTTCAACGCGCGTCTGCGTGCGGTCGATCCCCTGGACGAAATGGCCTTCCTCGCCCTCGAATGCGAACGCCTCGGCGGCAAGACCCTTGCCGACCACGTCAAGCGGCGTGCCGCCGCAGAGATGCCGGGTGGTTATTGCGAGGCCGCCTTCGGCTTCTATCGCCGCTATCGCGCCATGCTGCGTGCGCGCCTGGCCATTGCTCACCTCCTCGACCCTCATCCGCGGACGCCGGAAAAGTGGCCCCGCCTGGCACTGTGCTATCTGAAGCTGGCATCCGACGAATAGATCAGCAGATTGACGGAGATCAATCGGTCGCCGTCCCGACGGGCTCATGGATGATTCATGCTCGATCACAGTCTCCTGCTCAGCGACCAGTATCAGCTCTCCATGCTCGAGGCCTATCTGGCCGAGGGCATGACAGAGACCGCGGTTTTCGAGTTCTTCGTCCGCAAGCTGCCGCCGCGGCGGGACTTCCTGATGGCGGCGGGGCTCGAACAGCTCGTCGAATTTCTGGAAGGCATGCGCTACACGCCGGACGAACTGGCCTGGTTGCGGGCTTCCGGCACCTACGCCTCCCGCTTCATCGACAGCCTGACCGGTCTGCGCTTCACCGGCGACGTCGACGCCATGCCGGAAGGCACGGCGTTCTTCCCGAACGAACCCGTTGTCCGCGTCACGGCACCCTTGCCCGAGGCGCAGCTGATCGAGAGCCGGCTGATCAACCTCATTCACTTCCAGACCCTGATCGCCTCGACCGCGGCCCGAATGGTGCTGGCGGCACCGGGCAAGCAACTCGTCGACTTCGGATTCCGGCGGGCCCACGGCGCCGAAGCCGGCTTGCTGGCCGCGCGCGCCAGCTACCTGGCCGGCTTCGCCGGCACGGCGACCGTCGCCGCGCATCGCGAATTCGGCGTCCCCGTGTTCGGTACCATGGCTCATTCCTTCATCCAGGCGCACGATGACGAAGCAACGGCTTTCGAACGGTTCGCCCGCGTCCGGCCGGCCGCGCTCACCTTGTTGATCGACACCTATGACACCGAACGCGCAGCCGGCATCGTGG
>MEMN01000128.1:5679-7909 GCA_001767945.1 Alphaproteobacteria bacterium RIFCSPHIGHO2_12_FULL_66_14
AGAAGGTGCGGATATTCGCCAGTGGCGGCCTGGACGATCGTGCACTGCTGCAACTTCGCCGAAGTGCGGCGCCCATCGATGGCTTCGGTGTCGGGACAAGCCTGACCACGTCGTCCGACGCCCCGGCGCTCGACTGTGCCTACAAGCTGCAGGAATACGCGGGCAGGCCGCGACGCAAGCTGAGCGAGGGCAAGGCGACCTGGCCGGGGCGCAAGCAGGTCTATCGTTTCCATCGGCCGGATGGCACCATCGCCGAGGACGTCGTCGCGCTGGTCTCGGAGCCCTGTGCCGGCGAACCGCTGCTGCGGCCGGTCATGCGAGCCGGCCGGCGCCTTCCCGATCTGCCGGATCTCTCGCGAGCCAGGGGCCATGCGGCGCGATCGCTGGAGCGCTTGCCGGCGCCATTGCAGCGGCTGGAGGTGGCGGACGTCCCGGTGCGCATCAGCCAGGGCCTGCGCGACCTCGCCGCCAGCATGACGACTTGACCTCAATCAAGGCGACATTGGCGTGGCGGGTGCTTTCATTTGTTTTCAATCCCGCCGGAGAAGGACATGAAGCATCGCCCCTCCACTGTCTTCGCGCTGGAAGGAAGCCGCCCCTTCGCGGAACAGGTCGCCGCCCGCCTCGAGGGGCCGCTGGCGCCGCACGAGGAGCGCGCCTTCGAGGACGGCGAGCACAAGGCGCGACCGCTCCAGGGCGTGAGGGGCCACGACGTCTTCGTCATCCATTCCCTGCACGGCGATGACATGCACAGCGCCAACGACAAGTTGTGCCGACTTCTCTTCTTCTGCGGCGCCCTCAAGGATGCCGGAGCCCACACCGTCACCGCGGTGACCCCTTATCTCTGCTACGCCCGCAAGGATCGACGCACCAAGGCCAACGACCCGATCACCACGCGCTACGTCGCCCAGCTCTTCGAGGCCGTCGGCATCGACCGCGTCATCGCCATGGAGGTGCACAATCTGGCCGCTTTCGAGAACGCATTCCGATGTCCGACCCTGCACGTGGAATTCGCGCCGCTGCTGGCCGCCCACTTCGCGCCCCTGCTGCGCGATCAGCCGGTTGTCGCCATCTCGCCCGACGCGGGCGGCGCCAAGCGGGAAGAGCAGTTCCGCCTGGAGCTGCAACGTCTCCTGAAGCGCGACGTCGGTTCAGCCTTCGTCGAAAAGTATCGTAGTGGCGGCGTCGTGACGGGCGAACTGCTGGCCGGCGACGTGCGCGGCAAGGTGGCGATCATCGTCGACGACCTCGTCAGCACGGGAGGAACACTGACCAAGGCCGCGCGGGCCGCCCGGGCGGCCGGGGCGACCAAGGTCTTTGCGGCCGCGGCGCACGGGCTGTTCATCGGAGGCGCCGCCGACCTGCTGGCGGAGCCCGCGATCGAAAGCATCGTCATCGCCAATACCGTGCCTGCTTTCCGCGTGCCAATGCCGGTGGCGGCCCAGCGGCTTGTCGTCCTCGACGTCAGCGCGGCGATCGCCAACGCAATCACCGAAGCTCGCGACGGCGCCTGAGGCCGCGCCGGATCAGCTTGCCTGCGGTTTTTGCGCCGCGACGTACGCAGAACATTTGCCGAGCGTCGCCACCTTGCCATAGTTGGCCTCGGGAATAGCCACGCCGAGCTGCTTGCTGATGGCGATGACGAAATTGAGGAAGTCCATCGAATCCAGGCCGATGTCGTTGCGCAGGTCGGCATCGATGGCGACCGTCGCGACATCGAGATCGGGGGCCACGTCGCCGAGGATCCGTCGGAGCCGGTCGATGAGGTCCTGGTCGCTCATAGGTCCTCGGGCTTCTGCAGGAGTCCGTCGATGGCGGACAGGAGGCGGCTTCCCGCCTCGCCGTCGGTGGCGCGATGATCCCCGCTCAGCGTCGCATGGATGAGAGGCCGGACCGCGAGCTGGCCTGCGACGACGGCCGGCGCCTCGCGCGGCGCGCCGAAGCCCACGATGGCAAGCTGCGGCGGGTAGATGACACCCAGCACGCTTTCGGCGCCGCGCTCGCCCAGGCTCGTGACGGTGATCGTCGGGTCCATCATCTCGGAGCCCCTGATGTGCGCCGTGCGGGCACGCATCACCAGATCGCGCAGTGACGACATCGCCTGATCGATGGTGAGCTTGTCGGCGTCGCGAATGGCGGGCGCGATCAGGCCGCCACCCCGCAGCGAGATCGCCCATCCCAGATGGATCGCCGTCGAGAGCTTCGGCGCGCCGTCGACCCAGAATCCGTT
>MEMN01000129.1:0-2776 GCA_001767945.1 Alphaproteobacteria bacterium RIFCSPHIGHO2_12_FULL_66_14
CAACCTGGCGCATGAGCTGCGGCGCGGCGGCTATGACCCGGCGCTGGTCGGCTACACCACCACGACGCCCGATCCGCGCAAGACCGCGCCCAACGATCCGCGCTTCTTTGTGCTGGGCGACATCATGGACGGCTTCCACCCGGTCGGCGCGTTCGAGAATCGGGATGCGTATTTTGGCTGGGTGGCGAGCCAGGGCTTCAAGCTGCCCCCCACGCGGGAAGACATCTGGCTGCCGCAAGGCGGCGCCGGCGCCACTGCGAGTTCGGGGGCAACGTCACGGCCGGCGGTGATCCCGAGCGAGTTATCCGACACCACGTGGTTCACCGAACGCGGCCTTTCCTACCTGCGCGGCCGCGAGGGACGGCCGTGGTTCCTGCATCTCGGCTACTACCGGCCGCACCCGCCCTTCATCGCGTCCGCGCCCTACCATGCGATGTACCGGCCCGAGGACATGCCCAAGCCGGTACGGGCTGCGAATGCCGCCGAGGAGGCGAAGCAGAACGCGCTGCTCGGCTACTATGTGGACCATGTCAGCCAAGCGAGCTTCTTCCAGGACGGCAAGAAGCTGGGCTCGGAGATGAGCGATCAGGAAGTCGCGCAGTTGCGCGCCACCTACTGCGGCCTGATGAGCGAGATCGACGACCAGCTCGGCCGGGTCTTCGACTATCTCAAGCAGACGAACCAGTGGGACGACACTCTGATCGTCTTCACCTGCGATCACGGCGAGCAACTCGGCGACCATCACCTGCTGGGCAAGATCGGCTACTTCGACGAGTCCTACCGCATCCCCATGGTCGTGCGCGATCCGCGGCAGGAGGCCAACGGCACGCGCGGCACGGTCGAGGCGCGCTTCACCGAGACGATCGACACCATGCCGACCATCCTCGAATGGCTCGGCCTGCCGGTACCACGCCAGTGCGATGGGCACTCGCTGCTGCCGTTCTGCGAGGGCGAGCCGCCGGCCGACTGGCGCACCGAGGTGCACTACGAGTTCGACTTCCGCGACCTCTACTACAGCAAGCCGGAATCGAGCCTGGGCGTACCGATGGACAAGTGCTCGCTCGCGGTAGTGCAGGACGAAAACTACAAGTACGTGCACTTCGCGGCTCTTCCGCCGCTGTTCTTCGATCTCGCGAACGATCCCGGCCAGTTCGTGAATCGCGCCGGCGACCCCGCCTATGCCGCGCGCATGGGGGAGTACGCCGCCCGGATGCTGGACTGGCGGTTGGGCTTCGCGGAGCGCACGCTCACCGGCTACCGTGCCACACCCAAGGGTCTGGAGGTGCGGGCCGCCTAGGGTAGAATGTGTCATGGCCCAGGATCTCTACCGCCGGCCGGCGCCCGGTCAGCACCCGCCCCATCGCGTCGATGCCTACAAGTCGACGCCCGGCCGCTCGCCCAGAAAGCCGGCGGTCGCGCTGCCGCAGACGCTGTCGGAAATCACCGGCCCGCGGCTGCTCGGCGAGCGGCTCGTCGTGCATGGCCGTGTGCTCGACGAGGACGGCAAGCCGGTGCCCAAGGCGTTGGTCGAGATCTGGCAATGCAACGCCGCCGGCCGCTATCACCATCCCGGCGACCAGCATGACGCGCCGCTCGATCCCAATTTCTACGGCGGCGGCCGCGCCCGCGCCGATGACGAGGGCGCCTATCAGTTCGTCACCATCAAGCCCGGCGCCTATCCGTGGAAGAACCACCACAATGCCTGGCGGCCGGCGCACATCCATTTCTCGCTGTTCGGCCCGGCCTTCGCGACGCGGCTGATCACCCAGATGTACTTTCCCAACGACCCGCTGCTCGCCTTCGATCCGATCTACAACTCGGTGCCGGAAGGCGCGCGTTCTCGCCTGCAGGCGTCGTTCGATCTCGAAGCGACGCGGCCCGAATGGGCGCTCGCCTACCGCTTCGACATCGTGCTGCGCGGTCGCAACGCCATACCGATGGAAGACGAGCATGGCTGACGGCCTCACACCCTCGCAGACCATCGGGCCGTTCTATTGGGGCACGCTGGTGAGCAGCTACCGCGCCGATCTTGCGCCGTTGGGCGTTGCCGGTGAGCGCATCGAGCTGGCGCTCACGCTGCGCGACGCCGAGGGCGCCATCATCTCCGACGGTCTGCTCGAGATCTGGCAGGCCAACAGCCATGGCCGCTACAACCATCCCGAGGACCGCCGCAATCTGCCGCTCGATGCGGGCTTCGAGGGCTTCGGCCGCGCCTCGACGGATGCGACAGGCACCGCGCGCTTCGCCACCGTCCGGCCCGGCCCGGTGCCGTGGCCGCATGGTGGGATGCAGGGGGGTGGCCTGCAGGCACCGCACATCAACGTCTCGGTCTTCGCGCGCGGCGTCCTCAACCGGCTGGCGACCCGGCTCTATTTCGACGGCGATCCGGCATTGGCCGGCGATCCCGTGCTGAAGCTGGTCGATCCGGCGCGGCGGGGCACGCTGCTGGCCAAGCGCGATGCCGAGGGCGTGTGGTGTCTGCCGATCCATATCGGCGGCGCGCACGAGACCGTCTTCTTCGACGGCTGATCGCATGGCCGGTCGCTTGGTGACGGCACTCGGCTCGTCGGCGCTCGCCGCCGAAGCCTTCTCCGATGCGGCGACCCTGCGCCACATGCTGCGCTTCGAGGCCGCGTTGGCCCATGCCGCCGCAGCGGCCGGGCTGATCCCGAAGAAGTTCGCGCCGATCATCGCCAAGGCCTGCGATCCCGCCTCGCTCGCCGAAGCCGCGCGCCGCACCGCCACCCTCACCGTGCCGCTGGTCAAGGCGCTCACG
>MEMN01000129.1:2790-6365 GCA_001767945.1 Alphaproteobacteria bacterium RIFCSPHIGHO2_12_FULL_66_14
GCACGACGCCGAGGCCGCCGCATATGTCCATTGGGGGGCCACCAGCCAGGACGTGCTCGACACCGCGATGGTGCTGCAGGTGGCCGAGGCAATACCGCCGATCCTGAAGGAGCTCGACGGCATCGTAGCGGCCTTCGCCGCGCTGGCGAAGAGGCATCGCACGACTCCGACGCTCGGCCGCACCCTGCTGCAGCCCGCGACGCCGCTGGCACTCGGCCAGAAGATCGCCGGCTGGGCGTCGGATATCGACCGTGCCGCGCGTCGACTGAGGGCGAGCTTCGCGGAAAGCCAGGTCGTGCAGTTCGGCGGCGCGTCGGGCAGCCTGTCGGCGCTCGGGCCCAAGGCCGGGCAGGTGATGACGACCCTGGCGGAGCATCTCGGCCTCGCCCTGCCGCCCGCGCCGTGGTTTGCGCAGCGCGTGAGGGTGGCGGCACTGGCACAGGACGCGGCCCTGGTCGTGGGCGCGCTGGGCAAGGCGGCACGCGACATCTCGTTGATGATGCAGGTTGAAGTGGGCGAGGCCTCGGAGCCCACCGGGCCCGGCCGGGGCGGCTCCTCGACCATGCCGCACAAGCGTAACCCCGTAGGAGCGGCGCTGATCCTGGCGGCAGCGCAGCGCGCGCCGATGCTGGCCGCCACCATCGTGTCGGCGATGCCGCAGGAGCACGAGCGGGCGCTGGGCGGCTGGCAGGCTGAGTGGCCGACGCTGGCCGCCCTGATCGAGGCGCTGGGTTCGGCGGTTCAGGCGATGGCCGAGGTCGCCCCCGGCCTCGCGATCGACGCCGACGCGATGCAGGCCAACATGGATGCGACCGACGGCGCCGTGCTCGCCGAGCGCGCGACCTTCCTGCTCGCCGAAAGGATGGGCAAGCAGAAGGCCGGCGCCCTGGTCGAGAAAGCGCTGTTGCAAGGCGGCTCGTTCATCGCGGCACTCGGTCAACTCGAGGCCGAGCTGTCGGACGAGGCGGCGCTGCTCGGCTACTCGCCCGACTTCGTCGACCGCCTGCTGGCGGACCTGAAGCGCAAGTGACCTAGCCCGGCGCGCTGCCTAAATGTAGCTGACCTTCACGATCTCGAGCTCTTCCTCGCCAGCGGGCGTGCGCAGCCGCACGATGTCACCCTCGTGGGCGCGCATCAGGGCCTTGGCAATGGGAGAGATCCAGCTCACATGGCCCTTCTCGAGGTCGACCTCGTCAACGCCCACGATCTTGACCGTGCGCTTCTTGTCCTCGGCGTTGGCCGTGGTGACGGTGGCGCCGAAGAACACCTGGTCGATTTTGGCACGCTTTGCCGGATCCACCACCTCGGCATTGGCCAGCCGCTTGCTGAGGTAGCGGACGCGCCGGTCGATCTCGCGCAGGCGCTTCTTGCCGTAGATGTAGTCACCGTTCTCCGAGCGGTCGCCGTTGCCGGCGGCCCAGGTCACCACCTTCACCACCTCCGGCCGCTCCTTGCGCATGAGCGTGTTCAGCTCGTCCCGCATCCGGGCAAAGCCCTCGGGGGTCATGTAGTTCTTGGCGGTCGCCGGCAATCCGCCCATGTCCTCTGGGAGGTCGTCTTCGTCGTCGCCGTCGCTTTCCTTGGTGAAGGCCTTGCTCATTTCAGTCCTTAATCTATCAAGCAGGGGCCGATGACAACCAGCCCGCCCCGTCTGCCCAGCCCGCCTCGTCTGCAGCGTGCCTCCGGCGAAAGCCGCGTCGCCTTTGCCGTGCGCGACGGCGAGACGCGGCTGGCCGACCTCTATCAACGCGATCCCTGCCGGGTTTTGTTCCCCGATCCGGAGCCGGGCGAACCGCCGCAGGCCGTGCTGGTGACGACCTCGGGCGGCGTGGCCGGCGGCGATTGCCTGCGCATGGAGATCGCCGCGGGTCCGGGCGCCCACGCGGTCGTGGCCACGCAGGCGGCGGAAAAGATCTACCGCGCCGCGCCCGGCAGCGATCCCTGCCGGATCGACGTGGCGATCAGCGTGGAGGCGGGCGCCGTCCTCGACTGGTTGCCGCAGGAAACCATCGTCTTCCAGGGCTCGCACCTCGTCCGGCGCACGGTCGCCGAGGTGGCGCCGGGTGCCTCGTTGCTCGGCTGCGAGATGGTGGTCCTGGGCCGCGGCGCCTCGGGCGAGCGCTTCGCCTCGGGTCTGCTGCTCGACTCCTGGTCGGTCTGCCGCGGCGGCCGGCTCGCCTGGACCGACACGTTGCGCGTCGAGGGCGAGACGCCTGAAGGCGCGGGCTTCGGCTCGGCCAATGCGCTGGCCACCGTGATCGGCGTATGGGACCAACCGCGGCCCTTTTTCGAGAGGGCCCGGCCGCTCCTCGAGATCGAAGGCAAGGTTCGGGCGGGTGTCACGGTGGTGAACGGCGTGATGGTGGCGCGGCTGCTGGGTGAGGCGACACAGGTGCGTGAAGCGGGCATCCGCTTTCTGAGCGGTCTGCGCGGCCAGAAGATGCCGCGCGTTTGGCATGTTTGATGCAGCTTCCGGCGGGCTATAGTCGGAGCTGAGAGCAGGGGAACTCGGCCAATGAATCTGACGCCTCGGGAAAAAGACAAGCTTCTGGTTGCCATGGCCGCCAACGTGGCGCGCCGGCGTCTCGAGCGCGGCGTGAAGCTCAACCATCCCGAGGCCGTGGCCCTGATCACCGATTTCGTCGTCGAAGGCGCGCGCGACGGCCGCTCGGTCGCCGACCTGATGCACGAGGGCGCCAGCGTGATCCGCCGCGAACAGGTGATGGAAGGCGTCGCCGAGATGATCCACGACATCCAGGTCGAGGCGACCTTCCCCGACGGCACCAAGCTCGTCACCGTCCACGATCCGATCCGCTGAGGAGCCGAGGCCATGAAGCCAGGTGAGATCTTCACCGCTCCGGGCGAGCTGGAGCTGAACAAGGGCCGCAATCCGATCACCATCGAGGTCGCCAACACGGGCGATCGCCCGATCCAGGTCGGCAGCCACTATCATTTCTTCGAGACCAACGATGCGCTCAAGTTCGACCGCAAGCGCACCAAGGGCATGCGTCTCGACATCGCCGCCGGCACCGCCGTGCGCTTCGAGCCCGGCCAGTCGCGCACGGTGCGGCTCACGCCCTATCTCGGCGGGCGCGAGAGCCACGGCTTTCAGGCCAAGGTTTCGGGCAAGCTTGGACCGATCGCCAAGGTTGGCCCGTCCAACGAAGGTGCGACGCGCATCTCCCGTGCGGCCTATGCCGGCATGTTCGGCCCGACCACCGGCGATCGGGTGCGGCTCGCCGATACCGAGCTCTTCATCGAGGTCGAGAAGGACCACACGACATACGGCGAGGAGGTGAAGTTCGGCGGCGGCAAGGTGATCCGCGACGGCATGGGCCAGAGCCAGCGCACGCGCGCCCAGGGTGCCGTCGACACCGTCATCACCAATGCCCTGATCGTCGATCACTGGGGCATCGTAAAGGCCGATATCGGCCTCAAGGGCGGGCTCATTGTCGGCATCGGCAAGGCCGGCAACCCCGACGTCCAGCCCGGCGTCGACATCATCATCGGTCCCGGCACCGAGGCGATCGCGGCCGAGGGCAAGATCATCACGGCGGGCGGAATCGACTGCCATA
>MEMN01000130.1:0-2579 GCA_001767945.1 Alphaproteobacteria bacterium RIFCSPHIGHO2_12_FULL_66_14
CGCTCGAGGAGGCCGCCGTGCGCGAGGAGCTGCAGGCGTTGCTGCGGGTGCGGCCGTTCCTGCTGGTGATGTGGGTGATGGACCCCCAGGGCCGCATCGTCTTCCACTCCCGGGACGGGCGCGCCGGCGTCGATCTCTCCGACCGGCCGTATTTCCGGCACCACCTCGGCCATGGCGGCGAACATTTCGACCTCGGCGAGCCGCTGCAGAGCCGCATCACCGGCGCCTGGATGCTGCCGGCCACCAAGGCGTGGCGCGACGCCGACGGCAAGCTGCTGGGAGTGGTGGTGGCGGCGCTGGATCCGCGCCATTTCGACCATGTCTGGCGGTCGGACGAGCCGGGCAGGGATTCCTTCATCGCGCTCCTGCGCCACGACGGCACGATGCTGATGCGCAGCCCGTTCCTGCAGGGGGCGATGGGCCGGACGTTCGCCGGCTCGCCGGCGATGACCGCCGTGGCGCGCGGCGTGCCCGACGGCGTGGTCCGCGGCACCAGCCCGGTCGACGGCGTCGAGCGGCTGATCGCCTTCCGGGTGCTCGCGGGCGATGCGCCGCTGGTCGTGGCGGCGGGCCAGAGCGTGCCCCAGGTGCTGGCGCCGTGGCGGCACATCGTGGGCGTGGTGGTGCTGGGCTGGACCCTGTGCTCGCTCGGCCTCGTGGGGCTGGCGGCGTGGCTGATCGGCGAATGGACGGCCAGGCAGGCGTCGGAGACGCGCTACCGCCAGCTGTTCGAGGCCTATCCCGATCCCATGGCGGTGTTCGACCGCGACACGCTGCGCTACCTCGCCGTCAACGACGCCATGGTCCGGCAGTACGGCTGGTCGCGCGAGGAGTTCCTGACCATGAGTCCGTCCGACATCCGCGTGCCGGAGACTCTGCCGCTGCTGACGGCGGCGCTGGCCGACGCCGCGCCGGGCAGCCGCCGCGCCACCCTGGGCGGCCGGCACCGGCGCAAGGACGGCTCGATCCTCGACATCGAGGTCAGCCTGGCCGAGATCGAGTTCAGCGGAAAGCAGGAGGTCCTGGCGATCGCGCGCGACGTCACCGAGCGCCGGCTGGCCGAGCAGGCGCAGCGCGCGGCCGAGGACAGGCTGCGCCAGTCGCAGAAGATGGAGGCGGTGGGCCAGCTCACGGGCGGGGTGGCGCACGACTTCAACAACATCCTGATGGTGATGATGGCCAACACCGACGCGCTGGAGGAGGACTACGAGCTGCAGCCCGGCGTGCGCGACCACGTGGCCAACATCGCCAAGCAGACGCGGCGCGCCGCCGACCTGACGCGCCAGCTGCTGGCGTTTTCGAGGAAGCAGCCGCTCCGCCCGCAGGTCACCGACATCAACGACCTGGTGGTGGCGACGGGCCGGCTGCTGCGCCGGACGCTGGGCGCGCAGGTCGAGATCGACTCGGTGCTGGCCGACGCGCTCTGCCCGGTGAGCGTCGACCGCACCCAGCTCGAGACGGCGCTGGTCAACCTCTGCCTCAACGCCCGCGACGCCATGCCGGGGGGCGGCCGGCTGCTGCTGGAGACCAGGCGCGTGATGGTGGGCGAGGCCGAGGCGGCGCGCTTCGAGGGCGCGCGGCCGGGCGAGCATGCGATGCTGTCGGTGACCGACAGCGGCGAGGGCATTACGGCGGAGAATCTCGAGAAGGTGTTCGAGCCCTTCTTCACCACCAAGGAGGTGGGGCGCGGCACCGGACTCGGCCTCAGCATGGTCTACGGCTTCATCCAGCAGTCGAACGGCCACATCAGGATCGAGAGCGCGCCCGGCCGCGGCACCACGGTGAGCCTCTACCTGCCGCGCACCGAGGAGCCCGTCGCGGCAGTGCCGCCGCAAGCGGCGGTGCCGGGCGGCCAGGAGCGCCTCCTGGTGGTCGAGGACGATCCCAAGGTCCGCGGCGTGGTGGTGAGCCAGCTCAAGGGGCTGGGCTACGACGTCACCGAGGCGGCGGACGGCGCGGCGGGGCTGGCGGCGCTCGAGGCGGCGGCCGAGGGGATGGAGCCGATGTTCGACCTGCTGCTGACCGACGTCATCATGCCGGGGGCGATGAACGGCAAGGCGCTGGCCGACGAAGCGGCCCGGCGCTGGCCGCAGATGAAGCGGGTGTTCATGTCGGGCTACACCGAGGACGCCATCGTCCACCAGGGCCGGCTCGAGCCCGGGGTGCTGCTGCTCAGCAAGCCGTTCCGCCGCGCCGACCTCGCCCAGATGGTGCGCCAGGCGCTGGACGGCCAAGCACTGGACGGCACGTCTTCTTCCTGAGGTCTTTGCGCTGGATCAAGGCGGCGGCGGCCAATGTCTGCATTGTCGCGCCAGAATGCGGACGTTCCTCTATCGCTGCCCGCTCACCGGCTACAATGTTCAGGGCGAGCATGTCACGGGGGGCGAAGCGTTGCCGACCTATGTCTCGCAGCATTGCCTGGCCTGTGGCGGCGTCCACCTGGTCAATCCCCACACCGGCAAGCTCCGGTCCGAGGAAGTGCCGGCGCCGGCGGCGAAACCACGCGAGCCCTGACCCCCTCCGCCCCGTAAGACGGCGCACCTCCCCCATATGATGGGGGAGGAGTCTGATCCTTCATC
>MEMN01000130.1:2712-8489 GCA_001767945.1 Alphaproteobacteria bacterium RIFCSPHIGHO2_12_FULL_66_14
CCGCCCCGGTCCCCCAAGAGACCTCAGCGACCAGGTGCCCCGTGCCGGCGCCGGGAGAAGCGCCTCGGGGCGGAGGGGGTCAGCGCCTCATTGGGGTACCAGTCCCGCCGAGGCGATCACCTTCTTCCACTTCATGTTCTCGGCCGCGATGTGCAGGCAGAGATCCTCCGATGTGCCGGGTCTCTCCTGGACGCCGACGGCGCGGATCCTGAGGACGGCCGACCGCAACTTGAGGCCGGCCACGATCTCCCCGGAGAGCTCGGCCACGAGATCGCGCCGGGTGCCGGCGGGGACGGCCACGTACCACCACTGCGTGGCGTCGAAGGCGCCGAGGCCCTGCTCCGCCACGGTCGGGATGTCGGGGGCGGCAAACCAGCGGTTGGCCGAGCTGACCGCGAGCGCCCGCAGCGCGCCGGACCTGATGTGCTTCAGGTAGGCCGGCAGGCTGTCCATGGCGACCATGACCCGGCCCGAAAGAAGATCCAGCACGCGCATCCGCGACGGCCGGTCGACGTGCACCAGCTTGAGGCCGGCGCGGCCCTGGAGATATTCCATCGCGAGGTGGCCGGCGCTGCCCGGGCCCGAGGAGCTGTAGCCCACCCGGCGCGGGCCGAGCGCCTTGCAGCGGTCGACGAACTCCGGGAGCGTCCGCGCCGGAAAGTCGGGATGCACGACGAGCACGTTCGCCATCTCGCCGACCAGGGCGACGGGGGCGAAGCTTTCGGCGCTGTCGTAGGGCAGGTACTTCTGCAGGTACTGGTTGGTGACGGCCGTGCCGAGCGTGCCCAGCAGCAGGGTGCTGCCGTCCGGCGCCGACTTGGCCACGATCTCGGCACTGAAGGTGCCGGCCGTGTCGGCGCGGTTCTCGATCGTGAAGGGTGTGCCAAGGCGGGCGCTCAGGATGTCGGCCACCACGCGCGCCAGGATGTCCGACGTGCCGCCGGCCGCGAAGGGCACGACGATACGCGCGGGCGAGGGGCGCAGCCCCGTGGTGTCGCGCTGGAAGGCCAGCGCGTCGGCGTGGCCGGCCCGGCGCGGAAAGGTCATCGCTCCGGCCGTCCCGACGGCCAGCGCCGCGGCCATCACGGCGCGGCGGCGAAGAAGACTCGTCATGGAATTCCCCCCTTCGATTCCGTCCCTTCAGGCAGGCGCCTGAAGCACAGGCATCGAGCGCAGATAGTGGACGGGGGCCGGGCGCTGCTCGGCCTCGAGGCAATGCGACGTCGTCGTCACCCGGACGCTGACCAGCCGCTCGCCCAGGATGGTCTGCAGGCAGGCCTCGATGGCGTCGTGGAACGCCTGCGTCCCGTAGGGCCAGCCGGTCGGCGTCAGCACGGTCTCGAGGTGGGCGGCGACCATGCCGCGCTTGAAGGCGTCGAGGACGGCGGTCTCGATGTCGGCGACGCTCGTCAGCAGGGCATCGACCGCGAGATGGAGCACATGGCGTCGCGCCCGCGGCGGGTCGTTCCAGGTGCAACCGGCAAACGGGATGTCGACGCTGCCGAGCTGCATGGTGAAGCTGGCGCCCTCCTGGGGCTGCGTGCGGTCGGTGCCCTTGTGGCGGAGGTAGGAGCGCGCCGAGGCCGGCATGAGGGCAGCGATCGCCTCCTCCTCGAGGCGCGAGATCGGGCGCACCTGGACCCGCACATCGACCGGCTTGCCCTTGAGCGCGTGGCGCACCACCACCTCCTTGACGCCGTTGGAGGCAAAGGCGCCGGTGATCTGGAACGGCATGGCAACCGGCAGGACCGCCCCGGCCGGGGGCTCCTGCAGGAATTCCCAGGTGTTGGGGATCGGATCGATGGCCGAGAACCAGTTGGTCCAGCCCAGCGCCGGGTTGCTGCCTTGCCCTGAGAGGCAGAGGTAGTGGGCGAATTCGAAGGCGTCGATGCGGTCGAGGTGTCCGAGCTTGCTCATTGCGCGCTCCTCCATTGATTTGGTGCGGGCAATATCGCGACCGACCGCTTGCAGAGCGCGACGGCAGCGTTCGCGGGGCGTGATTTCTGCGTGTATCGACGCTATCTTTTCGGCCCACTAGGATGGGCCCGCCTGCCGTCGATCGGGGGAATGATGGCCGCCGTAAGCCGCCGATATGCGTTGAACCTCATGGGATCCTTCCGGCTGCTCGGGCCGGAAGGCGAGCGAATCGACATCGCCAGCCGCAAGGGCATGGCGATGGTGGCCATGCTCGCCCTGGCCGAGGGCGGCGAGCGGACGCGGAGCTGGCTGCAGGAAAAGCTGTGGGGCCAGCGCGACCGGCCGCAGGCCCAGGGCAGCCTCAGGCGCGAGCTCACCCATCTGCGCGACTATCTGAACGTGGGCGCCAAACCGCTGCTGATCTGCGAGCGGCAGCGGGTGATGCTGGATCTGTCGCTGATCGACGTCGATGTGCTGACGCCAAAATCGGGCGGGCTCGCCACCGGCGAATTCCTCGAAGGCTTCGACCTCGCCGGCGAGGAGGGCTTCGAGGACTGGCTGCGCGAGCAGCGCGGCCTCCTGGAAGCGGGCGGTGGTGCGAGAAGCGGACCGGGGGCACCGGCCGCCGTGCCGCAGCCCGGCGTTGAGCCGGCACCGGCCAGCTTCGTCGACCGGCCGGCGCTCGCCATCCTGCCCTTCGCCAATCTCACCGAGGACACGGCGCACGACTATCTCTGCGAAGGCCTCAGCGAGGACCTGATCGACCGCCTGTCGCGCCTGCGCTGGCTGCCGGTGATCGCCCGCAGCTCGAGCTTCGCCTTCGCCTCCGACCGGGTCGATCCCCGCATCATCGGGCAGAAGCTGCGCGCCAAGTACGTGCTGGAAGGAAGGCTGAAGCGGGCCAGCGGCGGCTTCGCCGTGACCGTCAGCCTGTCCGATGCGACGACGGGCTATTCGCTGTGGTCGCACCGCGTGCCGCTGCCGCCCGATCGTTCACAAGATGCACTGGATCCCATCGTGGCCGAGCTGGTGGGCGTCCTCGACGCGCAGATCGACTATGCCGAGCAGGTGCGCGCGCGCGGCAACCGGCAGAACCGGCTGGAGTTCAACGACCTGATCTGGCGCGGGCGCTGGCACCTCAACCGGCTGACGCGGGCCGATTCGGAAATGGCGCGGCAGCTGTTCGAGCAGGCGCTCGAACTCGAGCCGGAGTCGCCCGAGGCGATCATCCAGCAGACGTTTTGCCTCGGCTGGTCGCTGTGGGCCAGGCGCGGCAGCGACGCCGAGGTGGCCGAAATGCGCCAGCTTGCGCACCGCGCCATCGTGGCCGATCCCGACGACGGCCGCGGCCACATGCTGGCCGGCATCGCCGAGATGTGGCTGCGCCAGCCCGGCCGGGCCCGCACGCTGTTCGAACGCGCGATCGCACTGAACCCGAGCCTGTGCCAGGCCCATGCCGAGCTGGGTTGCCACTACAATCTCGTGGGCGAGCCAGCGGCGGCGATCGGACCGCTTCGCCTGGCGCAGCGGCTCAGTCCCAACGACGTCCACAGCTTCTTCTTCATCGGCGAACTCGCGCTGTCGCACTGGATGCTGGGCAAGTGGGCCGAGGCGGTCGACCATGCCGACCAGTCGCTGATCCGGCGGCCGGCCTACTGGTACGCGCTGGTCATCAAGATCAACGCCCTGGTCGGCGGCGGCGACCTCGAGGCGGCGCGGCGCGCCTACGGTGAGTTGATGACGGTGACGCCGGACTTCACGCCGCAGTTCATCGACTGGACCCCGTTCATCGACCGTAGCTGGAACCGGCGGCTCGCCGAGGGCCTGGCGGCGGTAACCGGTGAGAACAAGCCTGAACACAAGCCCGCGTCTCGGCGGCGACGCTAGAAAGCCGCCATGTTCGAACTCAAGTATTTCGCGAAAATCGACAACTACGAGCGCGAAGAAAGAAACAACACAGATCCGCAGCCCCTGCCGCCCTTCGACATCAACGTCCTGGGAACGGGCGGCCCCTTCGACCGGGCCACGCGCCGGTTCACGCGGTGGTTCTTCCTGTTCGCCTTCTGGGTCCTGCGCGCCGTGTGGCCGGTCGCCTGCATCGGCCGTCTCGTCATCGTCTCGCGCTATGACGACGTCCGCGAGGTGCTGGCCAGGCCGCAGCACTTCCTGGTTCCGTTCGGCCCTGAGATGCGGGCCCTGACGGGCGGCGCGGATTTCCTGCTGGGCCAGGACGGCCCGGAACACGATGCGCAACGCGAGATCCTGGAAGCCGTGGTGCTCCGGTCCGATGCGCAGGGCATCGTCGACAACACGCGGACATTCACCGAACTCCTGCTCAGGAATTCAGGCGGCCGCATCGACGTCATGCAGGACCTGCTGGGGCGGGTCTTCACCGAGACCTGCAGCGACTATTTCGGACTCGACCTCGACGAGCCCGACGCCTTCCTCGATCGCACGATGTCGGTCTCGGCGCTGATCTTCGCCGATCCGTTCGGCAACGCGGCGACGCGCAAGCTGGCGCTGAGCGGCGCCGTGCGGATCCGCTGGCTGATCGACCGCGCCATCGATCGGGCGCATACGGCGCCCCGGGCCAACGCCGTCATCGATCGTCTCGTCCAGTACCGGCGGGCCGACGGCACGACGCTCGCCAAGGAGCAGATCCGCGCCATGGCGATCGGCACCATCATCGGCCTGATCCCGACCAACACGCTGGGCGCCGGCAGGATGATCGAGGAGCTGCATGGCCGCGGGCTGCTGCAGAGCGCCATCGGCGCCGCATCCGCCGCCGAAATGGCCCGCACGGCGGGTGATATCGAGTCGGCCAAGCGCCACCGCCAGGAACTGAAGAAGATGCTGGTCGAAGCATCGCGGCTCAATCCGGCGTTGTTTCCCGGCCAGTTCCGCCATGTCCCCAAGGCCACGACGGTTGGCGGCAAGCCGGTGCCCGCCGGCTCGGTGATGGTGGTGGGCACCATGTCGGCGTTGCGCGACTCCCGGAAGTTCACCTGCCCCGGCGCGTTCGAGCCCGGCCGCGAACTCGACCCGGCCCTGATGTTCGGCGAGGGATCGCACGTCTGCCTCGGCGCCCATCTCGCCATGGAGCAGATCACCGAGATCTGCCAGGTGCTGTTCTCGCAGCCCGGGATTCGCCTCGCCAACGATCCCGCCGGCTGGCTGGCCTATGTCGGACCGTTTCCGCGAAGGCTCGATGTCGTGTTCCAGACGACCGCCACATCGGCGACCCAGAACCTGATCACCATCCAGGCCAGGCTCGAACCGGACCGGTTCGACGACGCCAAGAGGTTGATCGAGAAGCTCGGCAATCCGGCGGCGCCGGACAGCCCGATCGGCCGGGCCCTCGCGGCGACGGAGATCGTGCATTTCGTCTCCCTGTCGGCCCTGGATGCGAGAGATCCCGATGCCAGGGATCCCGACGATCCGGCGGCCGCGCCCGACCCGCGGCTCCTGTTCGAGCTCAACGTCGACAGCGACGAGGACACGGTGCTGGCCCGGATCGTCGAGCATGCCGGCCCGCTGCTCGAGCCGATCTTCCTTTGCACTGCCGGCGCCCGGGAGATCGATCCGGACAAGCTGCCCGAGCGATTCAACAAGAGCCGGCTTCATTTCCTGCTCGAGCGCCACAAGACCAAGCTGCACTTCGCGCCATGGGGCGCCATCGGCCTCAATTTCAACGGCACGCCGGATACGCCGGTCGGCGACATCGCGCAGCAGGAAGAGCTCGCGATCTTCGTGCGCAAGGCCGTCGACCGCTATTTCCAAGTCCACCAGGGCCTGCGCAAGCGGGCGGTGGATACGCTCGCCTATGTCCGCGATCTCACGCGACCCGCGGGCACGTCGGT
>MEMN01000130.1:8530-19834 GCA_001767945.1 Alphaproteobacteria bacterium RIFCSPHIGHO2_12_FULL_66_14
GCAGGGCCTGCCGGGCGCGCTCAAGTCAAATGCGGGCATCTTCCTCGGCCTCTTGATCGGCACCACGGTGTGCCTGCTCGGCGGCGCCATCCATCACGCCGTCGATCCCGACTCCCGGATCGCCTTCGTCTTCGCGCTCGTGGGCGTCGCGTCCGGCGCCCTTCTCATCGTCGCGCTGGCGGTCCGGGACGGCTTCAACACGCTCGTGCGCTGGTGGAAGGCGGGAACGGAGAGGCTGGTCACCCTCGGCACGGTCCTGCTGTTCGTGCTGGCGGCGGTCGGGTTCATCGCCGCCTTGCTGGTGCGCTGGTTCAGATGGCCCGCGTCCATCCTGGGCTTTGCCGCCGCGTCGTTCGGCGCGCTGCAGCGGTGGCAGCCGGAAATGTCCCTCGTGGCGCAGCTCGCGCTGGCCGCCATCGGCGGCGGCGCGGCCACATGGCTGATCGTCGGCTTCTGGAACTGGGTCGTGCCCCGGTTGCTGCAGGCGTGGCGGATGGTCGTGCTGACGATCCTGGGCGCCGCGGCGGCGTTCGGGGCTCTGCAGCAATGGCTGTTGCAGATCGGGTGGCTGGACCTCCCGCTCTCGGGCCAGATTGCGCTCGCCGCGCTGGCAGGCGTTGCGGCGGCGCACATCGTGCGATGGCTCTGGGCAAAGGCCAAGCCCCTGCTGCGACGAAACCGCCTCCTCATCGAATGGCTGCTGGGCCTCGGCGCGGTCGGGGCTCTTGTCACCTCCGTCTGTCTCTATCCCGAGCCGTTCGGCCTGGTCGTCGACCACCTCGGGGCCGTGTCGCTGGCGCTAGCGGGCGGCCTCGTCGCGACGTTCCTCTTCTGGCTCACCGTGCTGCTCGTCTTCGTGGCGATCCTCTACTGGCACGAAGTGCGCGACGACAAGGACATCGACCGGCGGACCGCGCCGCTCGATCACATCGAGGCCATCGCCGCGACGGAGAATGCGCAAGGCTACGCGCAGAACCACATCACGGCGGTCACGGCGATGAAGCCGGGCGCCTTCCGCAAGTTCACCCTGGCGCTGTCGCTGTGGGCGATCGGCAAGGAAGTCCAATACTGGTTCCGCCCGGGCTTCGTGCTCAACATGGGCACGATCCATTACGCGCGATGGTTCCGCCTGCCGGGCAGCGAGATGATGCTGTTCTTCTCCAACTACGACGGCAGCTGGCTGAGCTACCTGGAAGATTTCATCACCAAGGCGCATGAGGGCCAGACGGCGGTGTGGAGCCACGGCAAGGGTTTCCCGAAGACGCGCCTGCTGCTCTCCGGTGGCGCTGCGGACGGCGCCCGCTTCAAGCGGTGGGTGCGGCGCCAGCAGATCGTCACGCAGTTCTGGTACAGCCGGTTCCCGAGCCTCACGACCGACCAGATCCGCACCAATGCGCTGATCCACGATGGGCTGATGCGGGCCCAGACGGATACCGCGGCGCGCGCCTGGCTCGACTGCTTTGGCACCATGCCGCGGCCGCAGGATGCGATCGAGACCGACGAGGTCCAGGCCCTGGTGTTCCGTGGCTTCCCCTCGCACGACTACATGCTCTGTGCCGCGCTCACCCTCCCCGATGACGGGGGCCGTGCGGCGCGCAAGGACTGGCTCACCTCCCTGCGCCGGGACGTCTCGTTCGGCGAGCATCCCGATGTCGCAGACAGGACCGCGACCTTCGTGGCGTTCTCGGCGCGCGGCATGGCCACCTGCCTCGGCCGCACGGCAGAGGACCAGGCGGAGAAAATGGCGGCGTTCCCGCCCGTCTTTCGCCTGGGCATGGCCGACCGCGCCCGGGTGCTGGGCGACACCGGGCCTTCGGCGCCAAAGGACTGGCACTGGGCGGACGTCGACAGGGGTGCCAGGGGCAAGGCGGCGGATGCCATGCTGTTCATCTACGGCAAGGATGCCCAGGCGTGCCGCGACGCGCTCGCCAGACATGAGGCAAAGCTGGGGCGGAAGGCGATATGGACGTTGCTGACCGAACCGACCAAGAAAACGAAAGAGGCCCGGGCTGCCGCGGCGGCCAGCACGCCCGAGTCCGAGCGCCCTACTTCCGAGCGCGAGGCGCCGATGTACGAGCATTTCGGTTTCCGCGACGGCATCTCCCAGCCGATCCTGCGCGGTACCGAGCGCGAGGCCGCGACGTACGACAAGGCGGACGTGGTCGAGGTGGGTGAGCTGATCCTGGGCTACCGCGACGGCGCCGGCTATTTCCCGCCGGCCGTGACCCTGCCGGCGGAGAGCGACCCCGGCGACGAGCTCGAAACCGACACGCCCGAGTTCCCGTCGCGCTTCCCGCGGTTTGACGGCTCGCAGGATTCCGACCTGCGCGATTTCGGCCGCAACGGAACCTTCGTCGCCGTGCGGCAGCTGATGCAGGACGTCGATGGCTTCAACGACTTCCTCGCCGTCCAGGAAGGCGAACTCAAGAAGTATCCCGGCCTCGGCGACAGCATCGGCGGCGAGATCACCCAGGAATGGATCGCCGCCAAGATGATGGGGCGCTGGCGGAGCGGCGCCTCGCTGATCTGCCATCCGCACGAGATGGCCGGCCGCAAGGCGCCCGACCGGGCGGACAACGACTTCAACTTCGCCACCGACGATCCGCAGGGACTGCGTTGCCCCTTCGGCGCGCACATCCGGCGGTCCAACCCGCGCGGCAGCCTGGCGCCGAACGATCCCAACCAGGCGATGATAGAGCGGCGCCACCGGATCCTGCGGCGCGGCCGTCCCTACGGCGATGACAAGTCGGAAAAGGGCATGCTGTTCGTGGCCCTCTGCGCCGACCTCGAGCGCCAGTTCGAGTTCCTGCAGCAATCCTGGGTGGGTTCGGCCAACTTCCAGGGGCTGAGCAACGAACCCGACCCCATCACCTCGCCGCCGCCCGTGGCGCCGGGCCAGTCTTTCGTTTTCACCATCCCGACACCTTCAGGGTCGGTCACGATGAAGAACCTGAAGAGCTTCGTCACCGTGCGCGCCGGCGGCTACTTCTTCATGCCGAGCCGATCGGCGATACGCTTCCTGGCCGGGCTGTGAGAGCGGGACAGTGAAACCCTTCACGCAGCGCTTCCCCTGGTGGGGCGGCGACCTCCAGACCATCGCCACCGTGATGATCGACGTTCCCAGCAGCCTGGCGCCGGGCAGCAGCGAGCGTCTCAGCTTCACGCTGAAGGACGGCGACACGATGCTGGCCCTGCTCGATCGTCCGGCGAGGCCGCTGGCGGGCAAGCCATTGGTCCTGCTGATCCACGGTGTCCCGGGCTCGGAGACCAGTCCGTACATGGTGCGGATGTCGGGGTATCTGCTCGACAAGGGCTATCGCGTGCTGCGGCTCAACATGCGCGGCGCCGGGCCATCGCGGACGACATGCGGCGGCCAGTATTCGGCCGCCAGCAGCCGAGACCTCGGCGAGCTGATCGGCCTGCTGCCGGCGGATCTGACGCGCGACGGGATCGTCGCCGTCGGCTACTCGGTGGGCGGCGCGATCCTGTTGAAGTACCTGGGCGAGGAAGGCGCGCGCACGCCGCTCGCCGCTGCCGCCAGCGTCTCGGCGCCGATCGATCTCCTCGGCAGCTGTCGCAGCCTGATGCGCTTTCGCAACCTGCCCTATCATCGGCACGTCTTCGGGGCGATCAAGCGCGAGGCCCTGGCCGAGGGTGCCGCCCTCACCGCGCTCGAGCACGCGAACATCACGGCGTCGCGGACCTTGTGGCAGTACGACGACCTTTTCACCGGCCCGCGCAACGGCTTCCCGGGCGCCGCCGAGTACTACTTCCGCAGCAGCGCGGTGAATTTCCTTCCCGGCATCCGCATTCCCATCCTGGTACTGGCGTCGCTGGACGATCCCTGGGTGCCGGGCGGCGCCTACACCGGCCACCATTGGGGATCGAACAAAAGCTTGTCCTTGCGGCCCGTCCTGACGCCGCGCGGCGGCCATGTCGGCTTCCACGGCGTCGGCGGCTACAAGCCCTGGAGCGATCTCGCCGTGGTGAAGTTCCTCGAAGAGGGGCGGTCGTCCTAGAGCGAAACCTCATGCTGAGCCGGGCGGGGCAACCCTCGCCCGGCTCAGCATGAGGTTTGTTTGTCTAACGCTCCGAGGCCGCGGCGGCGAGGCTGGCTTCTGCCTTCGCGGTCTTTGCCGCCTGGTCCGAAATGCCCAGGATCAGCACGACGGCGCTCGCCAGCACGAACGCGAGAACCAGCCAGGTACGCCTCATTCGCCTTCCTCCCTCGTCGGCCTCCAACGCGTCGGCGCCTTCAAGGTTGCCAGGAATTTTCAAAAATCCGTCGTCCCGACTCGCGCGGAGTAACCTCCGCGCTTGAGCGCGAAGCGCGCAGTGGAGGGACCTTCTCGCTACGATTTGCGGCGGGCGGGCGGAGAGCAGGTCCCTCCACTGCGCTACGCTTCGGTCGGGACGACGGGGCTATCCCTACTCCGCCGCCTTGATGCGCTCCTCCAGCATCGGGCGGATGGGGGCGTCGGCGGGGAGCAGCGCGAGCAGGGTCTTCCAGCGGCGCACGGCGGCGGGTTTGTCGCCGGCGGCGAAGGAGGCGGCGCCGAGATAGAACAGCGCCAACGCGTTGCGCGGCTCGGCCTTCTCCAGGCGTTCCAGCACGGCGACGGCGGCGGCGGGTGGGGCGGCGCCGGGGGCGAGCTGGCGGACATGGGACTCGGCCCAGTCGGTGAGGGTCTTGGCATCGAGCGGGCCCAGCGCATCGGCCTTGGCATAGGCGTCAGCCGCCCGCGCGTTCTCGCCCAGCACGCGCCAGGCGTTGGCGAGGCGCAACCAGCCGGCGCGATCGGCGGGGTTGTCCTTCAGCTTGGCGTCGAGGCCCTCGACCATGGAACGGATCGCCTGCTGGCGTTCGGCCGGCGGCAGGCTCTGAAGGGCTTCCTGCTGCTCGCGGGTCGGCTGGGGCATGCCGCCCGGCGCCGGCAGGCCGGCGGCCTTGGAGACGCGCGCGATCTCGGCACGCAGCATGGGCAGCCAGGGCGCGTCGGGCGGGCTTTTCGCCTCGAGGTCGCGCCAGCGCGCGATCGCCGCCGGCGAATCGCCGCTCTGGGCCTCGTGCAGGCCGAGATAGTAGAGCGCGCGGGCATCGTCGGGCCGCTGCGCCAGCGCCTTGTTGAAGGCGTCGATGGCGGGCTGGGTGACGGTGCCATCGGCTTCGAGCACCAGGGCCTCGCCCAGCGCCGAGAGGGCGTCGGGGTCGTTGGGCCTTCCCGCGAGCCGCGCGCGGGCCTGGGCGACCAGCCGCTCGGCGGTCATGGGCTCGCCCGGCGCGGGCAGGTCCACGACAGGGCGCGCGCCGAAGGGGGCGGCCGGGAGACCGGGACGGCCGACGTTCAAATAGACGCCCAGGGCCAGCAGCGGGAGCAGCAGCGCCAGCGCCGGCGGCAGGATCCGGTGCAGGGTCGAGGAGTCGGCGGGCGCCGTCGTTTTCGTGGCGTTGGCGGACGCCCCCTCGGCAGCGTGGAGAATCCTTCGCTCGACCTCGATGCGGGCGGCGGCGGCTTCGCTCTCGGGCACGGCGCCGGCCGCCCGCCCGCGCTCGATCTCGGCCAGCTGGTCGCGATAGATCGCGAGTTCGCTGTCCAATCGTTCGGTCCGCCGCGCGCCGACGCGCAGCAGCGGCACCAGCAACGCGCCGACCGTCACCGTGGTGAGCAACGCAAGGAGGAATTCCAGCATCAGTCCCTGAGCAGCGCGTCGAGGCGACGCTGCTCCTCGTTGGTCAAGGGCTCGGGCGGCATGAGCGGAGTCCTGCGCCGGCGGGCGGCGATCAGGAGCACGGTGCCGGCGACCAGCAGCACCAGCGGCCCGCCCAGCCAGAGGATCCAGGTGCCGGCCTTGAATGGCGGTTTCAGCAGCACGTAGTCGCCGTAGCGCGCCACCATGTAGGCGAAGACCTGGTCGTCCTGGTCGCCGGCCGTCAGCCGCTCGCGCACGGCGCGGCGCATGTCGCGTGCCACCTCGGCGTTGGAATCGTCGATCGACTGGTTCTGGCAGACGACGCAGCGCAACGCCCGGCCGATGTCGCGGGCGCGCGATTCGAGCGCGGGGTCGGGGAGCATTTCCGAAGGCTCGACGGCGAGGGCCGGGAAGGCGAAGAGCAGTGCGAAGAGCGCGAGCCATGACCCCCTCCGTCCCTGCGAGGCACCTCCCCCGCGGACGGGGGAGGAGATCGATTTCTTCTCCTCCCCCGCGAAGTGGGGGAGGTGGCCTGAAAGGCCGGAGGGGGTCGTGCTCACTTCGCGCCCCTGAGGAACGGAATGATCGTCTCGTTCACATCGCGCTCCGTGATCGGGCCGCGGAAGTGGCGGCGGACGATGCCCTGGCCATCGACAAGGTAAGTCTCGGGCACGCCGGAGAGGCCCCAGTCGAGGCCGGCGCGACCGTCGAGATCGGCACCGGCGAACTTGTAGGGATCGCCCAGCCGCTTCAGCCAGGCGAGTGCCTCCACGGGCTTGTTCTTCCAGGCGACGCCGATGATCGTCGCCTCCTCGCGCGTGGCCAGGCGCGTGAACAGCGGATGCTCGGCCAGGCAAGGCGTGCACCAGCTCGCGAAGAAATTCACGATCGCGGGCTTGCCGGTTCTCAACAGCGCGTCGGTGAGCGGCGGCTCGCCGTCGCGCAACGCCGCGACCTCGAGCCGCGGCGCCGGCCGGCCGACCAGCACCGAGCCGATCGACGCCGGATCGCGCCCGGCCAGCAGCGACCAGGCGAAGAACCCCGCCATCAGCGCGAGGGTCAATAAGGGGAGGATGAAGAGGGTTCTTCTCATGGCTGGGAGCGCGCCACTGCGGGCGGGGTAATTCCCCGCCCTGAAGCAGCGCTCAAGCTCGAGAAAAGATGCGCCACTGGAGTGGCGCGCTCCCGGCACATGATCATTCCGCAGCCTGCACTGCGGCGCGGGTGCGCGACGGCGCGCCGATACGGAGGCGGCGATCGGAGAGCGAGACGAAGCCGCCCAGGGCACAGAGCGCGGCGCCGAGCCAGATCCAGGGCGCCAGCGGATTGTAGTAGAGGCGGATCACCCAGCCGTTGGCGGCGTCGCCCTCGCCCAGCGTCGCGTAGAGATCGCGCAGGAAATTGGTGTGGATGGCGGTCTCCGCCACCTGGCGGCGCTGCACCGAGAACAGGCGGCGCTCGGGCTGCAGGACCGTGTAGGAATTGCCATCGACGCTGACGGCCAAGGTGGCGCGCTCGGCGACGTAATTGGGGCCCTGCAGGGACTCCATCCGCTCCAGCTTGAAGCCGAAGCCCGCGAACGACGCACGGTCGCCCGGCTTCATGGTCTGCATCAGTTCGGAATTCCAGGCGCCAGTGCCGACGGCGCCCAGCACGACGACGCCCATGCCGGCATGGGCGATGGTCATGCCCAGCGCGGCGCGCGGCGTGGCGCGCAAGCGCCGCAGCGTCTCCGCAACAGGGGCGCGGCCGAGGCGCAGGCGATCGGCGAATTCGAGCAGGCTGCCGGCGATCAGCCAGACGCCGAAGCCGAAGGCGACAGCGGCCAGCGAGGCGCGGCCGTCGATCGCCGTGGCCGCCACGATGGCCGCGATCACGGCCACGAGGAAGGCCAGGCGCAGATGCAGAAGCGCCGGCCAGAGCTCGGCGCGCTTCCAGCCGAGGTAGGGCCCAACGCAGAGGGCGGCGAACAGCGGCGCGCAGATCGGCACGAAGGTGGCGTTGAAGAAAGGCGGGCCGACCGAGACCTTGTTGCCGGTGAGCAGGTCGAGGAACAGCGGGTAGAGCGTGCCCAGCAGCACCGTGGCGGCAAGCGTGCAGAGCAGCAGGTTGTTCAGGATCAGCGCGCCTTCGCGGCTCAGCGGCTGGAACAGGCCGCCGCCCTGCAGCTGAGGCGCGCGCCAGGCGTAGAGCGCGAGGCCGCCGCCGGTGACCAGCAGCAGGAAGGCCAGGATGAACATGCCGCGTGCCGGATCCTGGGCGAAGGCATGGACCGACGTCAGCACGCCCGAGCGCACCAGGAACGTTCCCAGCAGCGACAGCGAAAAGGCCAGGATGGCGAGCAGGACGGTCCAGCTCTTCAGCGCGTCGCGCTTTTCGACCACGATGGCGGAGTGCAGAAGTGCCGTGCCGGCGAGCCAGGGCATCAGCGAGGCGTTCTCGACCGGATCCCAGAACCAGAAGCCGCCCCAGCCGAGGATGTAGTAGGCCCACCACGAGCCCAGCGCGATGCCCAAGGTGAGGAAGCACCAGGCCGCCAGCGTCCAGGGCCGCACCCAGCGCGCCCAGGCGGCGTCCACTCTGCCTTCGAGAAGGGCTGCGATGGCGAAGGCGTAGGTGACGGAGAAGCCGACGTAGCCCAAGTAAAGCAGCGGCGGATGGAAGGCGAGGCCGGGGTCCTGCAGCAGCGGATTGAGGCCGTTGCCGTCGTGCGGCGCCGGCGAGGCGCGCTCGAAGGGATTCGAGGTGAAGAGCAGAAAGGCCAGGAATCCGACGCCGATCAGCGCCTGGACCGCGAGCACGCGACTGCGCAGCGTGTCGGGGAGGCCGGCGCCGAAGAGCGCGACGGCGCCGCCAAACAGGGCGAGGATCAGCGCCCAGAGGAGCATCGAGCCCTCGTGGTTCCCCCAGACGCCGCTGATCTTGTAGAGCATCGGCTTGGCCGAGTGCGAGTTGGCGACGACGTTGGCCACGGAGAAGTCGGACGTCACGTAGGCTTGCGTAAGTGCTGCGAAGGCCACGATGACGAGGAACGCCTGGGTGAGCGCCGCGGTGCGGCCGAGGTCCATCAGCCTGATATCGCCGCGCGACGCGCCGACGAGCGGCAAGGTCCCCTGCACCAGCGCGACGGCAAGCGCGAGGATCAAGGAGAAATGTCCTAGCTCCGCTACCATGCGCCTTCACCTTGGTGAAGGCGCCGGCGGGCGGCAGCGCCTGCAGGAGCGAACGCGCCTGTGAAGGCGAGGGAGCGACGAAGGCGCGAGAGCCCGCACGGTTCAGAAAGGGCAAGACTGGTGAGACACCGCCTGAAAGGCTCCACACAGCGAGCTCCCGGGCCTTCGCTGCGCTCGAGGCCCTGCCGCCCGCCAGTCGCGAAGGCGCTCATTTGCTTTCCTTCCATCGACCAGCTTCCTTCAGCGCCTTCGCGACTTCGGGCGGCATGTAATTCTCGTCATGCTTGGCCAGCACTTCACGCGCCACGAACACACCGTCGGCGCCCAGCGAGCCCTCGGCCACCACGCCCTGGCCCTCGCGGAAGAGATCGGGCAGCAGGCCGCGGTAGACGACCTCGACCGTCTTGTTGGTGTCGGTGACGCGGAAGCGCGTCTCCTGGCCGTCGGCGGATTTCTTCACGCTGCCGGCCTCCACGAGGCCACCCATGCGGAAGCGGCGGTCGGGCGGGATCTTCTTTTCCGCCATCTGGGTCGGCGAGTAGAAAAAGACGATGTTGTCATTGAGCGCCGTCAGCACCAGGGTGGCGGCAAAGCCCAGCACGGCGAGCGAGCCCACCACCAGCCACAGGCGCTTGCGTTTGGGAGTCATCAGCTTGCCTTTGCCCGCTGTTCGCGGGACCTCTCGAGGCCGCGGGCGGCCAGTTCGCGGCGCACGCGGTTGCGGGCGGCGAGCGAGGAAATCAGCAGGCCGCCCAGGATCACCAGCGCCACCAGATAGGCCGACATGACGAAGACGGCGTGGTTGCTCATGCCTGCTGCTCCGCATTCTCGAGGCGGCGGCGGTCGATCTCGGTGTCGGTGCGCAACAGCACCAGCAACACGAACAGCAGCAACAGGGTGACCGCCATCCAAAGCAGCGGCACCAGGATGGAGGTATGGATCGACGGCCCGCCGAGGCGCGCCACCGAGGCCGGCTGGTGCAAGGTGTTCCACCAGTCGACGGAGAATTTGATGATCGGCAGGTTTATGACGCCGACCAGCGCCAGGATGGCGGCGGCGCGATCGCCGCGCTCGGGCTCGTCGTAGGCGCGGCTCAAGGCAATGTGGCCGAGGTAGAGAAAGAACAGCAGCAGCATCGAGGTGAGGCGCGCGTCCCACACCCAGTAGGCGCCCCACATCGGCCGGCCCCACAGCGAACCGGTGAGGAGACAGACGGCGCAGAAGCCGGCGCCCACGGGCGCGGCGGCGCGCGCCATCAGGGCCGCCAGCGGATGGCGCCAGATCAGCAGCGAGGCCCCCAGCGCCGCCAACAGGCCGTAGCCGCCCATGGCGATCCAGGCCGAGGGCACATGCACGAACATGATGCGCACGGTGTCGCCCTGCTGGTAGTCGGGCGGCGACTGGATCAGTGCCAGATAGAGGCCGAACGCCAGCATCAGCACGGTCGCGAACGACAGGCTGGGCAACAGGCGCTGGCTCAGCCGCCGGAAGCGCGCGGGGTTGGCGAGGAAGTGGAGATCGGCCATCAGCTTTATCTATCCAGTCGCTCTATCTATCCATTCGCCGGCATGAGTCTATTCGCCCGCTTGCCGCAAGGCCGCGGCAATCGCCCACGGCGTCGTGGCCAGCGCCACCAGCGCCAGCGCCCCGAGGACCGCGAGATGGGCGCCGAAATCGCCGCCTGTCGCCAGCGCCTCGACGGCGCCGGTGCCAAAGATCAGGGTCGGCACGCAAAGCGGCAAGGCGAGCAGGGCCAGCAGGGCGCCTGATTTGCGCGCACCCAGGGTCAGGGCCGCGGCCAGCCCGCCGATCAGCGACAGGGTGGGTGTGCCGACCAGAAGCGTGGCGGCGAGCGCCAGCAGGACATCCGGCTCGAGGCCGAAGGCGACGCCGAGAACGGGTGCCAGCGCCGCCAGCGGCAGGCCGGTCACAATCCAGTGAGCGGCGCACTTGGCGAGCGCCGCCAGCTCGAGCGGCCACGGCGCCAGCAGCAGGAGATCGAGCGTGCCGTCCTCGAGGTCGGCGGCGAACAGGCGGTCGAGCGACAGCAGCGCCGCGAACAATGCCGCGCACCACAGGACGCCGGCGGCGATGCGGGCCAGCACATTGGCTTCCGGCCCGATGCCGAGCGGAAAGAGCGTGGTGGCGACGATGAAGAAGGCCAGCACCACGGCCACATCGCCGGGCCGGCGCCAGACCAGACGCAGGTCGCGTGCGATGAGGCTCGCGAAGCCGCTCATGTCAGCGCCTTCTGAGATGCACCAAGTTCGAGCGTCCGACACGGCATGCCAAGATCGGTGTGGGTCGCGGCGATGGCGAGGCCGCCGGCGGCGAGATGCGTCGCGAGGGCGGTGCGAAAGGCCGCCTGCGCCGGGGCGTCGAGGGCGTTCAGCGGCTCGTCGAGCAGCCAGACCAGCGCCTGGGCCAGGACCACGCGGGC
>MEMN01000130.1:19846-28237 GCA_001767945.1 Alphaproteobacteria bacterium RIFCSPHIGHO2_12_FULL_66_14
CCGCCGCTGGCCGGCTGACAGGGTCCGCACCGCGCGCGACGCCAGCGCCGACAGGTCGAAGGCGACCAGGGCGCTGTCCAGCCGGTCCTCGGCCGGCGGCGCGCCCCGCAGACGCTCCGCCGCCAGCAGGTTCTCGGCCACGGAGAGATCGCCCTTCAGGCCCTCGAGGTGCCCCAGCCAGGCCAGCCGGCCGCGCCAGGCGTCGGGCTCGGCCCCGACGTCAGCCCCCTGCCAGCGCACCGAACCGGTGTCAGGGCGCACCAGCAGGGCCAACGCGCGCAGGAGCGTGGTCTTGCCGCTGCCGTTGCGGCCGGTGAGGGCCAGCAGCTCGCCGGTGTCGAGGGTGAAGGACAGGCGCTCGAACACCGGCCGGCCGCCGCGACGGCAGGCGAGATCGGTGACTTCGAGGAGGGCGGTCGCCATGTGTGGCGCCGTCGTAACATGCTGCCGGAAGGGGGCCAGAAAAGAAAAAGGCCGCCCTCTCGGGGGAGAATGAGAGGACGGCCGAAGCGCCTCCGAGGAGGCTAGAACGTGGCCTTTGGGGGGAACCACGTTCGGGGGAGATACAACCCCTACATGGAAGCGCCCCATGGCGGTCGCTAGACCCAAATGGGGCAATACCGTGATTTTTTAATCACACTCATTTTTGGTGGTGAATCAGGAAAAGATAGGCGAAATCAATGAGCTGGCGAATGGCTCGCCGGCCTTACCTTATTTGAAGCGTGCGGGCTCCCGGGCCTGATGACAGGCCCAGACGCCCGCCGGCGCTTAGCCTTCGGCTAAGCGCCCTAAGCGTACGGGTCAGCCGCGTCTCTCATCCCGTCCCCCATGAACTGGTAGGCCAGAATCACAAGGACGACGGGCACGACGGGCAGCATCAGCCACCAGTGGACGGCCACGACATTGATGTCGGTCGCCTCGTTCAGCAGGACGCCCCAGGATGTGATGGGCGGGCGCAGGCCGAGGCCCAGGAACGACAGCGCCGTCTCGGCCAGGATCATCGAGGGGATCGAGAGCGTGGCCGAGGCGATGAGGTGGCTCATGAAGCCGGGCAGCAGGTGGCGGCCGATGATGCGGGCGGGCTTGGCACCCATCATCTGGGCAGCGGCGGCATAATCCTCCTCGCGCAACGACAGGAGCTTGGAGCGCACGGCACGCCCCAGCCCCGGCCAGTCGAGCAGCGCCAGGATGATGGTGATGCCGAAATAGATCAGCAACGGCGACCAGGTGACCGGCAGCGCCGCCGACAGCGCCAGCCACAGCGGCAGGTGCGGGAAGCTCTTGATGATCTCGGTGATGCGCTGGACGACGCTGTCGACCCAACCGCCGTAGTAGCCCGCCAGGCCGCCCAGGATCAGCGCCAGCGCGAACGACAGCGTGATGCCGATCAGACCGATGGTGAGCGAAATGCGCGCGGCATAGACGATGCGGCTGAACAGGTCGCGCCCCAGCCGGTCGGTGCCCAGCCAGAAGAACTGGCCGCCCTCGGGCGGGCAGACGAAATGGAACGTGCCGTCGATCATGCCCCAGAATTCATAGGACGCACCGCTGCAGAAGAATCGAAGCGGCATCGGCTTGGCGAGGTCCGCGGTGTAGACGCGTTGCAAGGTCTCGGGATCGCGCTCGGTCTTCAGGCCGTAAACGAAGGGCCCGAGGAATTGGCCGTCGTGGAACAGGTGAACCGACTGCGGCGGCGCGAAGATGTAGGCCGAGTGGCGGCTGTGCAGGTCGTAGGGCGCGATCCATTCGCTGATGATCGTCGAGAAATACATCAGCGCCAGGAAGATCATCGAGACCACGGCCGGCCGGTGACGGCGGAAGCGCCACCACATCAGCTTCCACTGGCCGGCCATGTAGTACTTTTCCTGCTCGGCGGTCAGGCGCTCGGCGACGTAGGGATCCCACTTCTCCTGACTGACGAAGTGCGGCGTGCGGCCGGGGCCGGCGGCGGGGGGCGGAGGCGCGGAGGTCTGGTCGGTCATGTCCGCCTCACTTCTCCGAGGTCGCGCCGAAGCGGATGCGCGGATCGAGCGCGGCGAGCGCGAGGTCCGAGATCAGCATGCCGATCACCGTCAGCACCGCCACGAACAGCAGGAAGGTGGCGGCGAGGTTGACGTCCTGGGTCTTGAGCGCGCCCAACAGCATCGGCCCGGTGGTCGGCAGCGACAGCACCACCGAGACGATGACCGAGCCCGAGATGACATCGGGCAGCAAGCCGCCGATGTCGGCCACGAACGGGTTGATGGCGTGGCGCAGCGGATACTTGATCAGCAGGCGCATCGGCGGCAGCCCCTTGGCCCGGCCGGTGACGACATACTGCTTCTGCAATTCGTCGAGCAGGTTGGCGCGCAGCCGGCGGATCATGCCGGCGGTGCCCGACATGCCGATGACGATCACCGGGATGATGAGGTGCTCGGCCACCGAGACGAACTTGCCCCAGCTGAACGGCTTGTCGATGTACTCGGGATCCATCAGGCCGCCGATCGACAGGCCGAAATAGACCTTGCCGACATAGAGCAGTACCAGCGCCAGCAGGAAGTTCGGCACCGACAGGCCGATGAAGCCGATGAAGGAAGCGACATAGTCACCCATCCGGTACTGGTGGGTGGCAGCATAGACGCCGATGACGAACGACACGATCCAGATGAAGGCGATGGTGGAGGATTCCATGATCAGGGTGAGCGCCATGCGCTCGCCGATCAGCTCGGACACCGGCACGGTGTCCTGGCAACTGAGCCCGAAGTCCCAGTGGAAGATGCCGCCGACCCATTCGAAGTAGCGCTGCCACAGCGGCTGGTCGAGACCGTAGAGCGCGCGCAGCTCGTCGGCACGCACCAGAGCGTCGGGATCGCCGCGCGCCAGCAGCTCGTCGATCTGCGAAGTCACGCAGTCGCCCGGCGGCAGGTCGATGATGAAGTAGACGAGGGCGCTGATGATGAACAGGGTCGGGACCATCAGCAGCACGCGGCGCACGATGAACTTGAGCATGCTCAGGCCTCCTCCCGTCCCTCTGGCCGCGCGACACGGACGTAGTGCCCCGGCTCGGCCTCGGTCCAGAAGAGCGGCTGCTGGCCGGTATCCCTGTACGGCTCCGGCCACTGCGCCGGATCCGAGGCCTTGCCCTCCATCAGCGCCCCGAGATCGAGCCGGTGACGGGGGTCGGGCATCGGCACCGCAGACAGCAACGCCCGTGTGTAGGGATGAAGCGGCCGGCGGAACAACTCGCCCGCCGGCGCCAGCTCGACCAGGCGGCCGGCGCACATCACGGCGATGCGGTCGGCGATGTAGTCGACCACCGCGAGATTGTGGCTGATGAAAAGATAGGTGAGGCCGAGCTGCTTCTGCAGGTCCTTGAGGAGATTCAGGATCTGCGCCTGGATGGAGACGTCCAGCGCCGAGACCGGCTCGTCGCAGATCACCATGTCGGGACGGAGCGCCAGCGCGCGGGCGATGCCGATCCTCTGGCGCTGGCCGCCGGAGAAGGAATGCGGATAGCGGCTCAAGTGACGGCGGTCGAGGCCGACCATCTCCATCAGCTCGCTCACCATCTCGCGGCGGTAGGCGTCGTCGCCGATGCGGTGGATGACCAGCGGCTCGACCAGGATGTCGTAGACGGTCATGCGCGGATTGAGCGAGCCGAACGGATCCTGGAAGATGAACTGCAGCTTGGTGCGGAAGCGGTCGAGTTCGTTGCCCTCGAGCATCATGACGTCGACCTTGCGACCCCAGTCGTCGTAGACGACGCGGCCGGCGCCCTCGTTGGGGTCGGCCGAGATGCCGCGCATCAACATCTTGCTGAGGGTGGTCTTGCCGCAACCCGACTCGCCCACCAGGCCGAGGCACTCACCGCGCTGGACATCGAAGCTCACATCATTGACGGCCCGTATCGTGCGCGTGGTGCCGCCGCCCATCAGCGACTCGAGCAGCGTGTCGGCCTTGCGGATCTGGAAGGTCTTGCTGAGGTGCCGCACCTTCAGCGCCGGCGCGTCGGGATTGAACGTCGCGGCCGGCGTGGTCGAGACCTTCTCCTTGAGGAGATGGCCGGTGGCGGCGGTGATCTCGCGGATCGGCTGCAGGCGCTCGCCGGGCTTCATGTCGAAGCGCGGCACCGCATGCAGCAGCGCCTTGAGATAGGGATGCTGGGGGTCGCGGAAGATGTCGTGCAGGTCGCCCGATTCGACGACCTTGCCGCGGTACATCACGACCACGTCGTCAGCGACGTTGGCGACCACCCCGAGATCGTGGGTGATCATCAGGAGCGCCATACCCAGTTCCTTCTGCAGGTCCTTCATGAGGCGCAGGATCTGGGCCTGGATGGTGACGTCGAGCGCCGTGGTCGGCTCGTCGGCGATCAGCAGCGCCGGCCGGCAGACCAGCGCCATGGCGATCATGGCGCGCTGGCGCAGGCCGCCGGACAGCTCGAACGGGTAGGTGCGCAGCGCCCGCCTGGGATCGGGGAAGCCCACCATGCGCAGCATGTCGCGGGTCAACTCGTCGATCTCGGCGCGGCCGAGCTTGCGGCCGGAACTGCGCGCCGCCTCGCCGATCTGGTCGCCCAGCGAATGGAGCTCGCTGAACCGGCTGCCGCCATGCAGTTCGACCGCTTCGCCGATCTGGTCGCCCACGGTGTGCAGCGCCGACAGCGAGGTCATCGGCTCCTGGAATATGATGGAAATCTGGCCGCCTCGGATGCTTCGAATCTCGGGGCCGGCGCGGTCGAGCTTCGCGATGTCGACCGGGGCGATGTCGACCGGGCTGGCGGCGGTGCGCGGGTCCTTGAACAGGATCGAGCCGGACGAGACCGTGGCGGTGCGCGGCAGCAGGCCCATGATGGCCTGGCTGCACACCGACTTGCCGGACCCCGACTCGCCCACCAGCGCCAGGGTGCCGCCGGGCGAGATCGAGAACGACACGTTGTCGACCGCCCGCAGGATTCCTTCGTGAACGCCAAAGTCGACCGTCAGATTCTCGACACGCAGCAGATCGTTCATGCCAATTCTTCCTGACCCGCCACCGAGAGCCCCATCGACCGCAGATTGGCCCGCGTCGTCTCGCTCAAACCGACGCTGCCGGCCTCGGCGGCGCGGGCCGCCCGTTCGACGATATCGTGAAAACCGTCGAGGGAGGAATCTACCTTCACCAGCCGCCCGCCGGCCGAGCCGATGCTGAGCTGCATCCAGCCGTCGGAGCGGTCGCGCTTGGTCGAGAAGTAGCTGAGCTTCAGGCGGTCGAGCCGCGCCCACTCCACCAGGGTGCCGGCCGGTCCGTCGACGCAGAGCGTGTCCGGCCCCAGCACATAGCGCGTCCAGTGCCGGAGCGCGGTGCGGACCAGAAACAGGGCGAACAGCAGGAGCCCCGCCCCCAGGAGCCCGGCCAGCCAGCGATTGACCTCGAGCAACAGCAGGGGCGCGCCGCACAGCAGGACGCCGGCCGCGGCACGCAGATAGTCAGCCCACAGCGTCTGGCGCGGATAGCGCAGCTCGGCAGAACTCAAACGCGCGTCTCCTCTCCCCCGGGCAATCTGGCCACGAACAACTCGTGCGCCGAGCGCACGCGCAGGCCCGACATCGTTCTTGTTCTTTCCCAGAACGACCTTAGGAAATCCCACGCCCCGCCGTCCATCGCAAGATGATGACTGAGAAGGCCCACAGGCTCGCCGCTTTCGGCCCGTGCGCGGGCGAGCGCTCGCACTAGGGATGAAAGGACGACTTCCTCGCCGGCAAAGCCGCGTCCGCCCTTCCAGTCGATCAGGTCGGCGTGGGCATTGACCTGGCGCAACCCGCGCACCGGCCACGTGCGGGGACGCGCGCCGAAGGTCGAGAGGCCGGTGAAGCCGATCTCCGGCAGGGTCGGCACCAGGGCGGGCGCGATGCGGTTCCACGGCGGCACCATGACACTGAGCGGCCGGGCGCCGAACAACCGTTCCAGCGCCAGCCAGCCCGTGCCCAATTCACCCAGCACCATCATGGCCGGCCGGTGCGGGCCGAGCTCGATCTTCTTGGCGTCGCCCGGCGTCGCATGATTGGCGTGGGCGTAGCCATGCTGAAGCAGGTCGACGGCCGGTTCGTCCGCCAGCCGTGCCGCGAGCGCCGCCGTCGCGTGCGCTGGCACGACCGCCAGGGCGAGCGGCATCGCACTCTCGCGATGGATCGCCAGCAGCCGATCGAGTTCCGGACCGGCATTGGCGGCATCGTCGTCGCGCCACCACAGCTCGGCGATGCGGCCGGCGTCACGCCAGCGACCAAGTTCATCGTCGAAGGCCTGCCAATTGCTCATGGCGCCAGCATCTGCTGCAGTGCGGCGACGGTGGCCGGGCCGCCGCGGGCGTCGACAGGCGGGAAGCTGCGGATCGACGGGCCGGCCCAGGCCGCGGCGACGGCAGCGGCCAGTGTGGCTGGCGAAAGCGTGTCGGGCGGCACCGACGCCACCATGCCGCGCGCGACGAGAAGGCGGGCGCGGTCGGCCTGCTCGGTCTCGCGCGCGGTGCCGAAGGGTACCAGCACGGCGCGATCGGCATGGCACAGCGTCTCGATCACGGTGTTGTAGCCGGCCTGGGAAATCGACAGCGCCGCGTTGCGCAGCAAGGTGGGGAAGTCGCCGCGCACCGGCTCGACGACGATGCCCTGGCCCGCGGCTTCCGCCAGTGCCGTCTGGTCGGCAGCCGGCAGGTTCGGCCCAACCAGCAGCCGCCAGCGCCGGTCGGCCAGCGGCGTCATCGGACGGGCTTTCAGGGCGGCGTGGAGCAACGGCGCGCCGACCGCCCCGCCGCCCGCCGACACGATCACTTCACCTTTGCCGACGTCGCCGTGCGGCGCCCGGGCCGGATCCGACTCCGCGACATAACCGGTGTAGAGCGCGCGCGCTTTCACATCGTGCCAGGCCGTAAAACTCTCCTCGAATCGTACGAGGGCGGGATCGGCATGGATCAGCAGGGCGTCGAACGCCTCGAAGGTCGCCACCATCTCGTCAACGCGGGCGGGCGAAGCCGAGCGCCGCACGACGTCGCGCACCGAGGACACGATCCACGGCGGCGACGGCCGGTCCTGCGCCGCCTCGAGCAACGGCATCAGCTCGAAGCGTAGACGGGTGCGACCGAACGGGAACTGCTCGGTCATCAGCACATCGGGCTGCTCGGCCCCGAACAGGTCGAGCAGGCGGCGCGCTCGCTCAGCGCGAAAGGCATCGTCGAGCGGCGTGCCGTCGAGCTGGGCCAGATCCTTCAGCCGCGCATCGGCGGCGCGCAGCGGCGGCAACTGGTGGAAGCGCACGCCGTCCAGCGCTAGCCCGTCGCTCGGTGCGCCCCCCGAGACCAGCAACACATCGAAGCCGCCCGCCGCCATCGCGCGCGCCAGCACGGCAGCGCGGCGCAGATGGCCGATACCCAAGAGGTGCTGCACGTAGAAGAAGACACGTTTGGTCATGACGCGCCTTCGGGCGATCCATCGTCGAGCGGCCCACTTTCGAGCGACACGTTCAGCCGCTCGAGAGCGACGCGGCCGTCGTCGTGGGCGACGAAGTAATGCAGCGAGCGCCAGTCGAGCCTGTGCGGCGGCCGGCCCAGCATGTTCCAGCCGGTGGCCAGCGCCAGCAAGGCGCGGATCGCGGCCTTGTGCGACACGGCGACCACGGGCTCGCCGGTGCGCGCCAGATCCGCCGTCCAGTGGCCGATGCGGGTCATGACGGTGCGCGGCGACTCGCCGCCCGGTGGCTGGAAGTCGAGCCCGGCATCCTCGGCCGCGGCAAACGCCGCGCCGCCCGCCGCGCGCAGCTCGGCCAGGGTACGGCCCTCCCACACGCCGAAGCTCATTTCGCGCAAGGCCGATTCGACGCCGACCGGCACGGACGGCCGCAGAAGCTCGGCGGTGCGCCGGGCCCGCTGCAGCGGGCTAGACACTCGCTTCCAGCCGTCGGCCGGGGCCGGCAGGCGCCAGCCGCGCGCCGCCGCCTCGCCTGCAGAACTGAGGCCGGTATCCGTTTGACCCTGCAGGCGGCCGGCCTCATTCCACGCGGTTGGCGCGTGGCGCAGGATGGCGAAGGGAACGGCGCTCATGTGAGAATCCGCAGCGCCACGGCCAGCGCATGGGCGGCCGCGCGCTCGTCGTGATGCGCGGTCACGCGCGTCTTGGCGGCGGCACCCAGACGCGCCCGATCGGCGGGAGAGTCGAGCAGCCGCGCCACGGCGGCGGCGAAGGCTGCGGCATCGCCGACCGGCGTCAGCAGGCCGGTGACGCCATCGGCCACCACCGCGGGCACGCCGCCGGTGCGGCCGGCAACCACGGGCAGGCCGGCCGCCTGGGCTTCGAGAAAGGCCATGCCGTAGGCTTCGTTGATCGCGGGCCAAAGGTAAAGGTCGGCGGCGGCATAAAGCGCTGCCAGGCCAGAATGCGGCAC
>MEMN01000131.1 GCA_001767945.1 Alphaproteobacteria bacterium RIFCSPHIGHO2_12_FULL_66_14
CTGCAGCCCATCCTGGTGCGGCCGCTCCGTTCGCCGGCGATGATCTCGTAGATGTCGGCGGCGTCCCGGAGCGGCCGCACCAGGATGGGCTGCAGCAGACCGAACTCCTTGACCGATTCGACCAGCGTCTCGATGCCCTCGAAGCTGGTGAGCGGCTGCATCCTGCCGGGTTTCAGCTGGCCGATCGGGAGCGTGAGCGGCGGGCGGTTGGGGAAATGGCGCTCGGCTTCCTTGGTCGGATAGTCGGGCAGGGGTTCCGGCGCGGCAGGAGATGATGCAACCGTGGCGGCAACTTCGTCATCGCCAAGAAGGGCGGAGAGTCCGCGGCCGAGGCCGCGTGGCTTAGGGGGTCTGCTCATGGGCGGTCACCTGCTCTGCTGCGGTGCGCCGGCGGCGGATGAATTCGCTCGCCAGCAAAATATAGGCCTGCGCGCCGGCGCAGGCGTTGTCGTAGATCAGCACCGGCAGGCCATGCGAGGGCGCTTCGGCGATGCGCACGTTGCGCGGGATGGTGGTGCCAAACACCAGCTCGCCATAGTGGGCGCGGACGTCGGCCTCGACCTGCTGGCTCAAGGTCATGCGGCGATCGACCATGGTCAGGACCACGCCGGCGATGTGCAACCTTGGGTTGAGGCGCTTCTTGACCCGCTCGATGGTGGTGCCGAGCGCGCCGATACCTTCCAGCGCCAGGAACTCGGCCTGCAGCGGCACCAGCACGGCGTCGACGGCGACCAGGGCGTTCAGCGTCACCAGTCCCAGCGACGGCGGGCAATCGACCAGCACCGTCGTCCAGCGATGGCGGACGTCGCTGCCTTCGCCCAGGGCGTCGGCGAGGCGATGCTCGCGGCGCTCCAGGTCGATCAGCTCGATCTCGGCGCCGGCCAGCGCCGTCGCTGCGGGCATGACGTCGAGCCCCGGGATCTGGGAAACGCGGATGCAGTCGGCAAGCGGCGCCAGACCGAGCAGGAATTCGTAGGAACCGGGTGAGCGCTCACTCCTAGAGACCCCCAGCCCAGTAGACGCATTGCCCTGCGGATCGAGATCGATCAACAGCACTTTTTCGCCGACCGCCGCCAGTGCCGTGGCGAGATTAATCGCCGTCGTGGTTTTGCCGACGCCGCCCTTTTGATTGGCGATCGCGAACACCTGGGGTGCCGGACTTGGCGGTGTAGGGACCGATTCTGAGGATGACGGCATCAAGGTCGGTCACGCTGTTGAAGGGCTGGCCGGGAATGTCCCAATCCTTCATGGCCTCGGTTAGTTCGGCCTGCCAGCCTTTCCCCTTGTGGAAAAGGCAAATAGCGGTATCCGTCCGGTGTGGCCGGGCCCATTCGAGCAGCTGGGCGAGCGGTGCCAACGCGCGGGCCGTGACGACATCGGCTTTGGCCGGGGCCACGGCCTCGATGCGGCCGACCACGATTTTGGGCTGCTTTTCCAAACCCATGCGCCGCGCCGCTTCGCCTAAAAAAGCCGCCTTCCGGGCATCCGATTCGATCAGTGTGACGTCGAGATCGGGCCGAAGTGCCGCCACGACCAGGCCGGGAAATCCAGCGCCGCTGCCCAGATCTGTCAGGCTTTTGACCCCCTTGGGGATGAGGATAACGAGCTGGGCCGAATCGAGGACATGCCGGGTCCAGATATCCTCCAAGGTGGTACGGCCCACCAGGTTGATGGCTTTCTGCCAACGCATCAGCGTGTTCACAAAGGCTTCGAGCTGGTCCCGTGTTTCACGTGAAACATCGACCCCGAGCTGGCGCATTTCCCGCAGGAACAGGTCCCGACCGGCCTGGATATGACTCATCTTACGCCGCCTGTCGGCGGACGTACTTCAGCAGGGCAATCAGCGCTGCGGGGGTCACACCCGAAATCCTTGCCGCCTGGCCCAGGGTCGCAGGCCGATGCGCCTCGAGCTTCTGGCGAACTTCAATGGAAAGACTGCCGACTGCGCCGTAATCAAGGTCGTCCGGCAACTCCAGCGCCTCGTCGCGCCGGTAGGCCTCGATGTCTTGGCGTTGACGGTCCAGATATCCGGCATACCGGGCATCGATGGTCAGTTGCTCGGCAATATCGCCCGTTATGGTTGTCAGTGCCGGCCAAAGACTGACGATCCGCGACCATCCGATTTCAGGATAGGCAAGAAGATCGAGAGCCGAGCGCAAAACGCCATCCTGATTGATCGCGACGCCGACCTTAGACAAGGCCGACGGGCTGACCTTCAAGCCAGCGGCCAACTCGCGCGCCTTGATGAGCGCCTGCTGTTTCACGTGAAACATCCGGCCTCGATCGGACCCGATGCAGCCGATTCCGAGACCCCTCGGCGTGAGCCTTTGATCGGCATTGTCGGCCCGCAGCCACAGGCGATATTCGGCCCTGGAGGTGAACATCCGATAGGGTTCGGTGACCCCCAAGGAGACCAAATCATCAATCAAAACACCGAGATAGCCATCAGCACGATCGACAATGAAGGGCTTTGCCAGCACTGCATTCAACCCCGCGATCAGGCCCTGCGCGGCCGCTTCCTCGTAGCCGGTCGTGCCGTTGATCTGGCCGGCCATGTAGAGACCGGGAATGCGCCGCGTCTCCAGGGTCGCGTGCAGCTCGCGCGGGTCGATATGATCGTATTCGATGGCATACCCCGGTCGCAGCATGGCTGCATGCTCTAACCCCGGGATGGTCTGCAACATCTCGAGCTGCACGTCGCGCGGCAGGGAGGTCGAGATCCCGTTGGGGTAGACTGTAAAATCGTCCAGCCCCTCGGGCTCGAGAAAGATCTGGTGCCGCTCACGCGCCGCGAAGCGCACGACCTTGTCCTCGATCGACGGACAATAGCGCGGACCCACGCCCTCGATCTGCCCCGAGTACATCGGCGCGCGATGCAGGTTGGCGCGGATGATGGTGTGCGTGGCGGCCGTCGTGGTCGTGATGTGACAGGCGATCTGCGACGTGGTGATCCGGTCGGTGAGGTACGAAAACGGCACCGGCGGATCATCGCCGTCCTGGCGCTCGAGCGACCTGTAGTCGATCGTGCGGCCGTCGAGCCGGGCCGGGGTGCCCGTCTTCAGCCGGCCCAAAGTGAAACCGAAGCGCTGCAACGTCTGCGCGAGTAGTGTAGAAGGTTCCTCAATCCCATCTCCGCGCGCGCGTCCGGCGGGCGTCTTGATTTCGCCCAGGTGAATCAGGCCTCTCAGGAACGTCCCCGTCGTCAAGATCACGCGCCCCGCGCCGATTTCGGCCCCGGATTCCGTGGTCACGCCGGCACACGCACCACTTGCATCCAGAACGATATCGGCAACCGCGTCGGCACGGATCTCGAGCCCGGCCTGCTCGGCCAGCAGCGCCTGCACGGCGGCGCGATAGAGCTTGCGGTCGGCCTGGGCGCGCGGGCCGCGCACCGCCGGCCCCTTGGAGAGATTGAGGGTACGGAACTGGATGCCGGCCCGGTCGATGGCCCGGCCCATGATGCCGTCCAGCGCATCGATCTCGCGCACCAGGTGGCCCTTGCCCAGCCCGCCGATCGCCGGATTGCACGACATCTCGCCGATCGTGTCGAGCCGGTGGGTGAGCAGCAGCGTGCGGGCGCCCAGCCGCGCCGACGCCGCCGCGGCCTCGCAGCCAGCATGGCCGCCGCCCACCACGATCACGTCATAAGGAAAGGCTCGCTGCATCGCGCGCCTTAAGTCGTGGAACTGGCCGCCAAGGTCAAGGGCGAGGTCAAGAGCGCGGTCAACGGTGCCCTCGCGCCGTTGACAGTCCAATGCCCGCCGTCGAGGGTGCCGCGTGCCTCCCTTCCAGGTCCCCCTGACCATCGGCGTGACCGGCCATCGCCAGATCGCCGGGAATTGCACTGAAGCCATCGAAGCCGCTGTTGCTTCCATCCTCGACGGCGTACGCGCCAAAGCGCCCCACGCCCCACTGCTCCTGCTGACCGGCCTGGCCGAAGGCGCCGACCGGCTCGTCGCCCGCCTGGCCAGCCAGCGTTTCGGCGCCGAGCTCGTCGTCGTGCTGCCGCGCGCGGCCGAAAGCTATCGCAGCGATTTCGCGACCGCCGAGAGCCAGGAAGAGTTCGACCGTCTGCTCAAGTCGGCGCGGCTCGTCGTCACCTGTCCCGAAGACAACGCCGAGGCGACGGCCGGCTATCTGTGGGCCGGCAATTTCACGGCGCTTCATTCCCATCTGCTGATCGCCTTGTGGGACGGCGACGCGGCGCGCGGTGACGGCGGCACCGCCGAGATCGTCCGGGCCAAGCTGAAAGGACGCTACGCCGGTTGGGACGAGGGCGAGCCGCTGCGGTACGACGAAGGCGGTGCGGTCGCCCATGTGATCACGGCGCGCGCCGGCGAGAAGGCGCCTGACGGCGTCGGGCGAATCGACTGGCTCTATCCCGATGCGGTTCTGATCGGCGCCCGCGGCGGCGAACACCGCCATGCCGCGGTGCTGTCGGCCTTCAACATGCTCAACGGCCTGCTGACGCACGACGGACGCGCGCGCGATGCCTGGCGTGCCGGTCCGGCGGCACCGAATGTCGATGCGCTGAAAATGGCAGCCGACCATCTCGCCAGCCAGTTCCAGCGCCGGACCGTCATCGCCGTGCGCCTCATGGTGCTCGCCACCTTTGTCGCGGCCCTCGCGTCGGCGCTGCAGGGCGCCATCTCACCGATCGTCACCGCCGCCGCCTTGGCCACAGGCCTCGCCGTTTGGATCACCTCGACCCGAAGCCGCTGGCAGCGCCTGCACGCCGATCTCCGCGCGCTGGCCGAGGCCGGCCGCATCCAGACGGCGTGGATTGCAAGTGGCCTGCCGCTTTGCATCGCCGACCATTACCATCCCGCCCAGGCGACGTCGGTTGCCTGGATCCGGCGCGCGATCCGCACGGCCTTCCTGCTCGACGACATCCAGCGGCCGCGCGAGGCGCCGTCGCCGGAAGACCGCAAGCGCCACGCCGAGGCCGGGCACGCCTGGATCGACGAACAGGTCGCGTACTTTCTCGGCAATCGCGGCGTCGTCCCGCGCTATCGCCGGCAGGCCCGGCACTTCGCCATCCTGGGATTGGTCTGCCTGGGTATCGGCCTGCTGATCGTGGCCGGCAACAAGCTGCTCGACGTCGCCCATATCGAGCAGACCGTCCTCGACACCGCGCTGCTGCTGCAGGTCGGCCGCATCGCGCTCGCGATCACCGCCAGCGTCTCGGCCTATCAGGCCTTCATGTCGTTCGGCGATCTCCAGCGCTCGTTTGCCGTGTCGGCGCATCTCTTCAGCCTGGCGCGCGACGAGGCCAAGGCCGCCGCCGCGGCAGACGACTATCCGCGGCTGATCCGCCTGATCGTCCAGCTCGGCCGCGCGGCACTTGTCGAGAACGTCAGCTGGGTGATCCTGCGCCGCCAGCGCCGCATCAAGCCGCCGGCCGCCTGACGCCTTCTCGGCCCGCCGGCACTGCTCAACCACGTTCCGATTGTCACCCGCCCAGCCGGTGACGGTCGCGGTAGGTTCGCGTCTTCTCGCGGTTTCCGCATCGATCCGACGAGCACCATCGGCGGTTACCAGGCTTGGAGCGATCATAGAAGATCCACCGGCACTCGTCGGAATCGCAGGTCTTCACGCGCCCGAGCCTGCCGCCGTCCAAGAGCCGCACGACCTCGACCAGAACATTGCCAAGTCCGCTCGTTGCACGGACCGCGATCGGGCGCAGATCGAGGACTCGGTCCTGTGAAGCCGTGATCCCAAGAGGGAACCGGGTGGCCAGAGTCTCGAGCGGGCCTGCAGTAGAGGCCCGCTCAGCCGGCGTCGCGGACAGGAACATCCGCAACGCGTCGCGCAGCTCAAGAGCCTCGCGATGCGCTGCCGGCGAGACCTTTACACCGCGTCCAAGCAGGCCGCGCGCCTGAAGCCATTTCTGCAGCTGCGCGGGCGTTGCAAGCTCGTCACCCGGCTGATGCGCCACGCCCCGCTCCACATATTGCCGCAGGTCGATCGAATTCACGAAGTCGTAGAGCAGCGCGGTATCGCGCGGAATCGGGAATTTCTCCGAGAGTCTCATCGACACCAGCATAAAGATTTTGCTGGTTGACGCAACCAGACACCAGCTATTACCATTAGATAGTGTCTTGGCCTGTGAATGGCAGGCCCGTAGTCCGAATTGAGGAGCATCCGATGACCCACCCGCCGATCTCGACCGAGGAGGTCTCGTACCGCAAGCGCGCGCAACTGCTGGACACGAACATCGCCTATGTCGATGTGAGCGAAGGCGATCCGATTGTCTTTTTGCATGGCAATCCCACGCCGTCCTATCTTTGGCGCAGCATCATCCCGCATCTCCTGCCCTATGGGCGCTGCCTCGCGCCGGACTATGTGGGCATGGGCAATTCTGGCCCCGCGCCGGACGGGAACTACCGCTTCGTCGACCAACGCCGCTACCTCGACGCCTGGTTCGAGGCGATGGACGTCACGAATGTGATCCTCGTCGTCCATGATTGGGGCTCGGCGCTCGGCTTCGACTGGGCGCGACGCAATCCAGAGCGGGTGAGGGCGGTCGCCTATATGGAGGGGATCGTGCGGCCCTTCCGCTCCTGGGACGAATGGCCGAACGCTACCCGCGCGTTCTTCCAAGCTCAGCGGAGCGAACAGGGCGAAGATCTGATCCTGCGACAGAATCTTTTCATCGAGTACCTGCTTCCGCTGCGCCAAATTCCGATGGACGCCATCGAAGTTTATCGACGGCATTATCGAAATCCAGGAGCCGCGCGCATGCCCATGCTGGCTTGGACGCGCGATCTACCGATCGCTGGAGAGCCGGCAGACGTGGTGGCGATTGTCGAAGACTACGCACGGTGGCTTTCCACCAGCCCGATACCGAAGCTTTTCATCGACGCGGAGCCGGCCGGCTTTCTAATTGGCGCACAGCGCGAGTTTTGCCGCGCCTGGCCCAATCAGGAGACCGTCATGATCAAGGGCGCCCACTTCCTCCAGGAGGAGGCGCCCGACGAGGTGGGCAAGGCGCTTGCCCGCTTCGTCGCCAAGGTCCGCGTTGGAGCCATGGGGTAAACGCCATGGGCGATCTGCATTTCCTGGAACTCACCGCGCTTGCCGAGCTGATCCGGAC
>MEMN01000132.1:0-2837 GCA_001767945.1 Alphaproteobacteria bacterium RIFCSPHIGHO2_12_FULL_66_14
CGCGTCGACCGGGCCGGATCGACCAGTACCGCGGCCCAGATCATCCAAAGGCCGAGCCTGACGATTACTTCGGTCGGGAAATAGACCAATGCCAACACGGCCGCGAGATAGAGCCGCGAGAACACGCGGTGCGGCTCGATCGCGCGGATCGCCAGCCACAACAGTAGCGGCACGGCGAAGTAGAGCATGTGCGCCACCGTCACATAGGTGGCCGGACCAAGATCGAACGCCCATCGTGCGGCCCAGGCGGGGCCAAAGGTCACCAGCAGCGCGACGGCGCGCCCTGCGAGCTGGCCGAGGTAGAGGTCCCAGGCATTGCCAAGCCAGCCGGCTGACAACTGCACGCCGCCGTCGTTCACCAGCAGGCAGCTGTTCCAGGTACCGAGGAGCGCAACGACGGCAAAAGCGGCCAGAAGTGCGCCATCGCAACGGTCGAGTGGTGTTTTCACCTTATCTGAACCAAGGCTGACTGAACTCACGCCGGAACTTCAGGGCAATCTTACACGGCCGGCGTGGATCATCTATAAGCCAGGCATGACCCAGCCAGCCCCCACGCCCGAATTCCGCGGCCGCATCTACAACGACATCACCGAGACCATGGGCGCGACGCCGCTCGTGAAGCTCAACCGCCTGCCCAAGCGTGATGGCGTGAAAGCTGAAATCCTGGCCAAGCTCGAATTCTTCAATCCGATGTCGTCGGTGAAGGACCGCATCGGCGTCGCCATGATCGACGCCGCCGAAAAGACCGGCAAGATCGTGCCCGGTGTCAGCACCATCATCGAGCCGACCTCGGGCAACACCGGCATCGGCCTCGCCTTCGTTGCCGCGGCGCGCGGCTATCGCGTGATCTTCACCATGCCGGACTCGATGTCGGTCGAGCGCCGCAAGATGCTGCGGTTCCTCGGCGCCCAGCTCGAACTGACGCCGCGCGAAAAGGGCATGAAGGGCGCCATCGCCAAGGCCGAGGAACTGCTGAAGTCCGTGCCCAACAGCTTCATGCCGCAGCAGTTCCAGAACCCGGCCAATCCCGCCGTCCACGCGCGCACGACGGCCGAGGAGATCTGGCGCGATACCGCTGGCAAGCTCGATTTCTTCGTCTCGGGCGTCGGCACCGGCGGTACCGTCACCGGCGTGGGCCAGGCCCTGAAGCCCAGGCTGCCTCACCTCAAGGTCGTCGCCGTCGAACCGGAAGCGAGCCCGGTCCTGTCGGGCGGTCAGCCCTCGCCGCATCCCATCCAGGGCATCGGCGCCGGCTTCGTGCCCGACATTCTCGATCGCAAGGTGATCGACGAGGTGGTGAAGGTCGCCAACGACGCGGCCTTCAAGACCGCCCGCGACATGGCGGCGCTGGAAGGCATTCCCATCGGCATTTCCGGCGGCGCCGCCATTGCCGCCGCGCTGGCTGTGGGCGCGCGTCCTGAGAATGCCGGCAAGCGGGTCGTGGTGATCGTCCCCGATTTTGCCGAACGCTACCTCTCGACGGCGCTGTTCGAGGGCCTCGACTAGCCCGGATACCAGGAAGGCTTGCGCTTCTCTCGGAAGCTGGCGAGGCCTTCGGTGGCCTCGGCCTGCTGGCGGGTGCGGGCGTGCTCGTCGATCAGGTCGCGCAGCTCGCCGTCGTCGATGAAGGAGCGGGCCGCGGCCAATGTCCTGAGTTTGGTGGCGGTCGTGGCGCCGGGCGCGTTCATCAGCACCGCCTCGATGATCCTGCCGCCGGCTTCGTCGAGGCCGCCGGTCGGGCAGACTTCGTGCACCAGACCGAGCCGCCGCGCTTCCTGGGCGCCGAAGCGCTCGCCGGTGAGCGCATAGCGCCGCACCTGGCGCACGCCCATCGCCTGGCAGAGCTGCGGCAGGATGATGCCCGCCATCAGGCCCCAGCGCGTCTCGGCGATGGAAAAGACCGCGTCTTCGCTCGCCACCACGACATCGCAGGCCGCCGCGATGCCGGTGCCGCCGCCGAAGCAGCCGCCCTGGATCAGGGCGAGCGTCGGCACCGGGCAGGTGTCGAGCCGGCGGATCGCCTCGGCGGTGAGCCGGCTCACCCGCTCGTTCTCGGCCGGCGACTGTTTGGCGACACCGCTGATCCAGGCGAGATCGGCGCCGGCCTGGAAGTGCCGGCCGTTGCCGCGCAGCACGACCAGGCGCAGCTGCGTCTCGCGGCCGAGTGCATCCATCGCGGCATGCAGGCCATCGATCAGCTCGCCGTTGTAGGCGTTGTTCACTTGCGGCCGGTTGAGCGTGACCGTCGCCACGCCGCGCCTGTCGATCTCCCGGAGGACCGTGTCGTTCGCCACGTCATTCACCACGTCAGTCGGCCTTCAGGTAGCTGTCCTTGAGTGCGATCTTGCCGTCCTTCACCTCGTAGAGGTCGATGCCGTAGCGATCGAAGGGCTTGCCGGCATGGTCGATGCCGGTGACGCGAAAGGTACCGAACAGCTTGTCGCCGGCGCGATGGATGCGGGCCTCGGAATAACGCGCCTCGCGATGCGCCTTGGACTTGTCGGCGAAATGGGCGCGCAAATCGTCCTTGCCCTTGAGGACGCGGCCGGCCGGCGCGCCGCCGGCATTGAGGCGCCATTCGAAATCGTCGGTGACACAGGCCGCGATCTCCTCGGCGTCGGCCTTGTTGAAGGCCTTGCCGAAGCGGCGGAACAGATCGTCGATGGCGTCAGGCATGGTGTCCTCCCGGGTTGCCTGCAGTAGATCATACTTCCCGCTCATATCTCCCAGGGGGGCGGCGTGAATTTCTCGATGAGGAAATTCACGAAAGCCGGAACCTTGGAGGCGAGATGCCGACGGTGCGGGTAGACGGCATGGATCGGCACCGGCTCGTCGGC
>MEMN01000132.1:2863-11499 GCA_001767945.1 Alphaproteobacteria bacterium RIFCSPHIGHO2_12_FULL_66_14
CGGATCGCCTGGGCCATGGTGAGCCGCGTCAGCCGCACGATGCCGATGCCCTGCAGCGCGAGCTGCATCTGCATCTCGCCCTCGTTGACGCTGACCCGGCCCGTGACCTCGATCTCGCGGATGTCGCTACCCCCCGGGCCGTCCATGCGAAACTGCCAGCGGTTGAGATAGGCCCGTTCGCGCGAGACGATACAGCTGTGCCGGGCTAGGTCCTCGGGCCGGCGCGGCGTGCCGTGACGCGCCAGGTAGGACGGCGCGGCGCAGATCAGGCGTTTGTCCTCGCCGATCTTGCGCGCCATGAAGCTGGTGTCGGCCAGCCGCCCGATGCGGATGGCGATATCGATGCCCTCCTCGACCATGTCGATCACGCGGTCGGTCGGCAGGAGCTCAAGCTGCACCAGCGGATGGCGCGCCATGAATTCCGAGATCACCGGCGCCAGCTGGTGTGTCGAGAAGGCGAGCGAGGTGGTGACCTTGAGCAGGCCATGCGGCGTGTCGCGCTGGCCGGAAATCTGGCTCTCGATGGTTTCGATATCGCTCACGATGCGGCGGGCGGCGCCATAGAAGGCCTCGCCCTCGGCGGTGAGATGGAGCGCCCGGGTCGTGCGCTGCAGCAGGCGGACGCCCAGCCGGGTCTCCAGGCGGGTGATCAACTTGCTCACGGCCGACGGCGAGAGGCCGAGGCCCGAGGCGGCAGCGGAAAAGCCCTTGGAATCGACGACCCGCACGAAGGCGGCCATTTCGCTGGCATGATCGATCATTGCTAGATTAGTGAAATCTATTCATCAGTGTTCGTCAATATGTACTGATTAAAGCTTGGATGATTGGAATTATATTCGTTTCAACCTCAAGGAGAGTTTCATGTTCTCGACTCCGTATTCTTCGATCCCCGAGTACCAGGCCCACGTTGACCGCGCCCACCGCCTGCGCGCGGCGGCCGTTGGCAGCCTGTTCGGCGACCTCGGCCGCTGGATTTCGAACAGCTTCCGCATCGGTTGGATTTCGGCCGCGGCGCGCTAAACAAGGGGCATGACCACGCCGCCGTTGACCGCACCTTGGGGGCACTACGCCCGCTACAACCGGCTGGCCAACGAGACGCTCTACGAGGCGTGCGCCCGGCTCTCCGACGAGGAGCGCCGGCGCGACCTCGGGGCGTTCTTCGGGAGCGTCCACGGCACGCTCAACCACCTGCTGCTGGGCGATCGCATCTGGATGACCCGCTTTGCGGGTGATGCCCATCCGTCGACCGATCTCGGCGCCCTCCTGTACGACGACTTCACCGCCCTGCGTGCCGAGCGGGTCGCCATGGATGTCCGCATCGAAGTGTTCATCGCGAACCTGCCCCGGGACTACGCTGCCGGCACGATCCGCTACGTCAACAACGCCGGCCTCACGTCAGAGGACCCGCTCGACGTCCTGCTGCCGCACTTCTTCAATCACCAGACCCATCACCGCGCCCAGGTCCACACGCTGCTGTCGCAGCTCGGGCAGGATCCGCCGGTGCTCGACCTGCACCGGGTGCTCAGGCCGAATCCGGTTTGAAGTCGGGTTTGATCTCCTGCTTGCGCCACCTGAAGCGCAGCTCCGAAAGCCCGGTCGAGACCACGTAGAACACCGGCGTGAAGATCAAGCCGAAGAAAGTGACGCCCAGCATGCCGGCGAACACCGCGGTGCCCAGCGACTGGCGCATTTCGGCGCCGGCGCCGAAACTCACCACCAGCGGCACCACGCCCAGGATGAAGGCGAGCGAGGTCATCAGGATGGGCCGCAGCCGCGTCTTGGCGGCACTGACGGCCGCGTCGTAGCGGGTCATGCCCTGCTCGTGCGCCTGCTTGGCGAACTCCACGATCAGGATGGCGTTCTTGGCGGCCAGGCCCACAAGCACCACCAGGCCGATCTCGACCAGGACATTGCGATCCAGCCCGCGCAGGTTGACGCCGATCATGGCCGCCAGCACGCACATCGGCACGATCAGGATGACGGCCAGCGGCAGCAGCCAGCTCTCGTAGAGCGCGGCTAGCAGCAGGAAGACGAAGACCACGGCAAGGCCGAAGGCCAGGATCGCGGTGTTGCCCGCGAGCTTCTCCTGCAGCGCGATCTCGGTCCATTCGAAGTCGAAACCGGAGGGCAGGACCTTCGCCGCCAGGCCCTCGATGGCTGCGATGCCCTGGCCGGAGGAGAAGCCGCGCGCCAACCCCACCTGCACCTCGGCCGCGGGATAGAGATTGTAGCGCGCCACGCGATAGGCGCCGGTCGTGTCGGAGAAGGTCGCGACCGAACCGATCGGCACCATCTCGCCACTCGCCGAGCGTGTCTTGAGGTTGCCGACGTCGCGCACGGTCAGCCGGTAGGGGTCGTCGGCCTGCGCCGTCACGCGATAGGTGCGGCCGAGGATGTTGAAGTCGTTGACATAGCCCGAGCCCATATAGATCGACAGCGTCTCGAACACGCGCGCGATCGGCACGCCCAGCTGCTCTGCCTTGGTCCGGTCGATCTCGGCCCAGATCTGCGGCGTGCGCACGCTGAACAGTGTGAAGGCCTGGGTCAGTCCCGGGGTCTGTCCGGCGGCGCCGGCCAGCGCCCAGGTCGCGCCCTCGAGTGCCGGCAGACCGCGCGCGGCGCGGTCCTGCACGTAGCCCTTGAGGCCGCCGCCGGTGCCGATGCCCGGCACCGAGGGCGGTTCGAGCACGAACACGAAGGCCTCGCGCAGGGAGAACATCTTGCCGCGCAGGTCGGCCACGATCTTGTCCATCGGCAGGTCGCGGCGCTGATCGAACGGCTTCAGCGTGACGAACACCACGCCGGTGTTGGGGGCATTGGTGAAGGTGGCGCCATCGAGGCCGACGAAAGCCACGGCGTGCTCGACACCCGGCGTCGCCATGATCATCTCCGAGGCCTGCCGCACCAGCCGGTCGGAGCGCTCCAGCGTCGAGCCGGCGGGCAGCTGCATCACCGCGATCAGGTAGGAGCGGTCGAGCTGCGGCACCAGGCCGGTCGGCGTGCTGATCAGCCGGTTGCCGGTCAGCACCAGCAGGCCGGCATAGACGACCAGGACGATGGTCGCCATGCGGATCAAGCGGGCGGTGGCGCGGCCGTAGAAGTTCGACAGTCCCTCGAAGCCGCGGTTGAACTGGCGGAAGAACCAGGTGAGCGGCCAGGCCAGGCGTTCGAGCAGCGTGGGCTTGGGCTTCTCGACATGCGACAGCGCGTGCGTCTTCAGCAGCAGGGCCGCCATGGCGGGCGACAGCGTCAGCGACACGAAGGCCGAGATCGCCGTCGAGGCGGCGATGGTGATGGCGAACTGCTTGTAGAAGGTGCCCTGCAGGCCGGTGATGAAGGCCGTCGGCAGGAACACCGCGATCAGCACCAGGGAAATCGCGACCAGCGCGCCGCCGACCTCGTCCATGGTCTTGTGCGCGGCCTCCTTGGGCGACATGCCCTGGGTCAGGTAGCGCTCGACGTTCTCGACCACCACGATGGCGTCGTCGACCACGATGCCGATGGCCAGAACCAGGCCGAACAGCGACAGGGTGTTGAACGACACTCCGACCGCCGACATCACGGCGAAGGAGCCGATCAGCGAGACCGGGATTGCGAGCAGGGGAATGATCGCGGCCCGCCAGGTCTGCAGGAACACGATCACCACGATCACGACCAGGATCAGCGCCTCGAACAGCGTCTCGATCACGGCGTCGACCGAGGCCTGGATGAATTCGGTGGGATTGTAGACCACCGAATAGTCGAGGCCGGTCGGGAAGGCCTTCTTCAGCCGCTCCATCGTCGCCTTGACCTCGGCCGAGGTCGAAAGCGCGTTGGAGCCGGGGCGCTGGAAGATGCCGAGCGCGGTGGCGTTCTTGTTGTCGAGATAGGCGTTCAGCGTGTAGTCCTGCGCGCCCAGCTCGATGCGGGCGACGTCGCGCAGGCGGGTCACCGAGCCGTCGGGCTCGGCGCGCAGCACGATGTTGCCGAACTCTTCGGGCGTCGTGAGGCGACCCAGCGTCTGGACCGACAGCGTGAACCCGCCCGGCGACACCGCCGGCGCCTGGTTGATGGCGCCGGCCGCGACCTGGAGGTTGGCGGCGCGCATCGCCAGCATGACCTCGCCGGCCGTCAGATTGCGCGAGGCTACACGCGCGGGATCGAGCCACACACGCATGGAATAGTCGCGCGCGCCGAACACCAGCACGTTGCCGATGCCGTCGATGCGGCCCAGCACGTCCTTCACGAACAGCGTGGCGTAGTTGGAGATGTACTGCTGGTCGCGGCTGCCGTCGGGCGACGTCATGTGCACGACCATCATCAAGTCGGGCGAGGCCTTGCGCACCACGATGCCCAGCCGCTGGACGTCCTCGGGCAGGCGCGGCTGGGCCACCGCGACGCGGTTCTGCACATTGACCTGTGCCTGGTCGATATCGACGCCCGGCTTGAACACGACGTTGATCGACAGTCGCCCGTCGCCGGTCGACTGCGAGACGATGTAGAGCATGTCGTCGACGCCATTGATCTCGATCTCGAGCGGCGTGGCGACGGTGGCGGCGATGACCTCGGCCGAGGCGCCGGGATAGGTCGCGGTGACGTTGACCGTGGGCGGCGCGATCTCGGGATACTCGGCCACCGGCAGGCCGCGCTGGGCGATGAAGCCCACGATCAGGATGATGATCGACAGAACCGAAGCGAAGATCGGCCGGTCGATGAAGAAATGGGAAAAACGCATGGCTTGGTCGCTTCGCCCTATTTCTTCTGATTCTGGGCGGCGATTGCGCCCTTCTGCGGCACTATCTTGCTGCCCGGTCGCACCATCGGATTGGCAAGTCCGTCCAGGACGATCCTGTCGGTCGGCGCCAGACCCGCGCGCACCACCCGCAGCCCGTCGACGATCGGTCCGAGGGTTACCGGCTTGGCCTGCACCACATCGTTTTCGCCGACGGCGAAGACGATCTTGCGTGCCTGATCGGATACGACCGCCGAATCGGGGATCAACAGCGCGTCGTACTCGCCGCCGAACAGCTGCAGCCGGCCGAAGATCCCGGGCGCCAGGAGCTGGTCATCGTTTTCGACGATGGCCCGGGCGCGGATGGTGCCGGACCGCGTGCCGAGTTGATTGTCGACGAAGTCGATCTTGCCGGTGCGCTTCCAGTCGGTCTCGTCGGCGAGGCGAATGCGCACCGGAATGACGGTATTGCCACGGTCCGACGGGCGCGACCCGGACAGGTACAGGCGCTGGTAGCGAATATAGTCCGACTCGGAGATGTCAAACACGAAGCGGATCGGATCGATGGTGACGATCGAGGCGAGCAACGTGGCGCCCTGCTGGCCGCCCTGGATCAGGTTGCCGGCGTCGACCTTGCGGTCGGAGATGCGGCCAGCCAGCGGGGCGCGCACGTCAGTCCAGTCGAGATTGAGCTCGGCGTTGCGCAAGGCCGCCTCGGCCGACTTGAGCTGGGCGCGAGCGACGGCGAGGCCCGACTTGCGCGAGTCGTTGTCCGCCTCCGTGATGGTGCGCGAGGCGATCAGCGACGCGCCGCGTGTCACCTGCAATTCGGCGAGCTCGACCTGGGCCTTGTTGCGGGCGACGTCGGCTGCGGCCGATTCGACGGCGATCTCGTAAGGCCGCTTGTCGATGGTGAACAGCAGGTCGCCGACATTGACCAATTGACCGTCGCGGAAGTGCAGCTTGTCGATGAAGCCGGAGACGCGCGCCCGAACCTCGACCGAGGCGACGGCTTCGAAGCGCCCGGAGAACTCGTCCCACTGGGTGACGCGCTTGGCCAGCGGCTCGGCGACCGAGACCGGCATGGCGGGAGGACCGCCCTGGGCCATGGCCGGCGCAGTGGTGAGGACAAGAGCGGCGGCAAAGAAGAGTCGGCGGCAAATGGACAACGGAACTCCCCCGCGACTCATTCTGCGTCGCTGGGGCAGATGTGGTTGCGCCTGAGCGCGCTGTCAATTCCCTCCGCGTAAACGCTCGTTTTTCAAATCTGTTCGATGGCCATATGGCGCAGTGCCGCTGCGCAATCATCGTGCGGTTCCCCATGGCCGTGGCGACACGATGCTAGCAAAATGCATGCATGGCCGAACAATCCCGTCTCGCCGTGATCGTCAATCGTGCCGCCAACAAAGGCGGCGCTGCACGGCGCTGGCCGGCGATCGACGCTCAGCTGAAGGCGCATCTTGGACCCTTCCAGCCGCTGTTCACCGAGGCACCGGGCCATGCGACAGAACTCGCGCGGGCGGCGGTGGCTGAGGGCGCACGGCGGATCGTGGCGGTCGGCGGCGACGGCACGGTGAATGAAACGCTGAACGGTCTGCTCGATGCCTCGGGCCACCTCATCGCACCCGACGCGGTCCTCTGCCCGGTGCCCGCCGGCACGGCCAACGAACTCTGCCGGGCGCTCGGCCATCTCGACCATCCCGCGCGCGCCTACGAGGCGGCCGCCGGCACGGGCAGCCGGCCCGTCGACCTGCTGCGCGTGCGCTGCGTCGATCTTGCGGGCCGGCCGGTCGACCGCTTCGGCTACCTCATCGTGTCGCTGGGCGCGGCAGCCACCATCAGCCATCGCACTTCACGGTCGCGCTGGCTGAAGAAGCTGGGCGAGGTCGCCTATCTCTTGATGACGCCGGTCGTGACCTTGGGCTACCACCACCGCGACGTCGCCATCACCATCGACGGTGTGGCCAGCGGCACGCGGCGGCTGTTCACCGCCATGGTCGCCAACACCGAGAATGGCGGCGGCGGCATGAAGCTGATGCCGGGGGCGAAATTCGACGACGGTGTGCTCGACCTGATCGAGATGGGCGATGTCTCGCGGTTGGGCGTCCTGTTGGGCGTCATGCCCAAGCTCTACAGCGGCGCCCATATCGGCCATCCCAAAGTGCGGGTGAGCCAGGGCACGTCGTTTCGCTTCGAATCGGATGTCGAGACGCTGGTCGATCTCGACGGCGAGACGGTGGGCCGCCTGCCGCTCGAGGTGACGGTGCTGCCGCGCGCCTTCAACGTCGGCGCGCCCTAGCGGCGACGCTAGTGGCGGAAGTGGCGCATCCCGGTGAAGACCATGGCGAGGCCCTTCTCGTCGGCCGCCTCGATCACTTCCTTGTCGCGCATCGAGCCGCCGGGCTGGATGATGGCGGTGGCGCCGGCTTCTGCCGCGGCCAAAAGCCCGTCGGCGAAGGGAAAGAACGCATCCGAGGCCACAACGGAGCCGATCGCGGGACTCTGCGGCAGCTTCGCGGCCTCGCCTGACTCGGCGGCACGGATGGCGGCGATGCGGGAGGAATCGCGCCGGTTCATCTGTCCGGCACCGACGCCCACGGTGGCGCCGTCCTTGGCATAGACGATGGCATTCGATTTCACGTGTTTGCAGACCGTGAAGGCGAACAGGAGATCGTCGAGTTCCTGGGCAGTTGGCGCGCGCTTGGTCACGACCTTGAGGTCGCTCTTCTTCAGATGGCCGTTGTCGCGGCTCTGGAACAGGTAGCCGCCGGACACGCTCTTCAAGGTCATCCCGGCCGTCGTGGGATCGGGCAAGGCGCCGGCCAGCAGCACGCGCACGTCCTTCTTGCGGGCGAGGATGGCCAGCGCCTCGGGGCTGGCGTCGGGCGCGATCACCACTTCGAGGAAGCGCTTGGCGAGATCGGTCGCCGTCGCCGCGTCGAGCGTGCGGTTGACCGCCACGATGCCGCCGTAGATCGACACGGGATCACAGGCATAGGCTTTCAGATAGGCGCTGTACTGGTCTGCGGCCACCGCCACGCCGCAGGGATTGGCATGCTTGACCACGACGACGGCAGGCTCGCTGAACTCGGCGACGCATTCGTAGGCCGCCTCGGTGTCGCCGATGTTGTTGTAGGAAAGCTCCTTGCCCTGGACCATGCGCGCGGTGGCGACGCCCGGCCGCTTGCTGCCGTCGGAATAGAAGGCGGCCTGCTGGTGCGGGTTCTCGCCATAGCGCAGCGTCTGCACGCGCTCGGCCGAGAGGGTGAGCCGCTCGGGGAAGGTCTCGCCTTCCTGCTTGGCGAACCAGCCGGCGATCGCCGAATCATAGGACGCCGTGCGGCTAAAAGCCTTGGCGGCGAGCTTGCGCCGGAGCGCCAGGGTCGTGGCGCCTTTGTTGGCCGCGAGTTCGGCGATTACGGCGGCATAGTCGGCGGGATCGACGACGACGGTCACGAAATCATGGTTCTTGGCCGAGGCGCGGATCAGCGCCGGGCCGCCGATGTCGATGTTCTCGACGCAGGTCGGGAAATCGGCGCCGCGCGCGACCGTGGCCTCGAACGGATAGAGGTTCACCACCACGAGATCGATGCCGGCGATCTTGTGATCGGCCATCGCCTTGGCGTGTCCGGCGTCGGTGCGGCGCGCCAGGATGCCGCCGTGGATCGCGGGCTGCAGGGTTTTCACCCGCCCGTCCATGATCTCGGGAAAGCCGGTGTGGTCGCTCACCTCGACGACCTTGAGACCGGCATCGCGCAGCGCCTTGGCCGAGCCGCCGGTCGACAGGATTTCCACTCCATGGGCCGCCAGCGCCTGGCCGAGGTCGATCAGGCCTGATTTGTCGGAGACGGAGATCAGGGCGCGCTGGACGCGGGCGAGATCGGGGGTGGGCGAGGGAACGTAAGAGGGGGCGATGGACATGGAG
>MEMN01000132.1:11532-12511 GCA_001767945.1 Alphaproteobacteria bacterium RIFCSPHIGHO2_12_FULL_66_14
GCGGTGCTTTTACGCGTCGACCCCCTCCAGGACGCGGACCTTGAAACCGTCGGATTGCAGGGCGGCCAAGAGCTCGCCGACATGGGCGCGGTCGCGGGTTTCCACCGTGACGTCGAGTTCGGTGGCCTTGGCGACCACGCCGAACAGGCGTTGGTGCAGCACTTCCACGATGTTGCCGCCGGCGCCGCCGATCAGGCCGGCAACCCGGGCGAGCTGGCCGGGGGCGTCGCCGATCATGAGTCTCAGCCGCACGATCCGGCCGTCGCGCACCAGCCCGCGCAACAAGACGGACGCCAGAAGGCGGGTGTCGATGTTGCCGCCGCTCAGGACGAGGCCAACCTTGCGGCCGGCAAAATACTGCGGATAGGCAAGGAGGGCCGCGAGGCCGGTGGCGCCGGCGCCCTCGGCCACCGTTTTCTCGACCTCGAGGAAGAGCGCGATGGCGCGTTCTATGGCCACCTCGTCGACGCTGAGCACGCGGTCGACCAGGGCGCGGGCGATGGCCAGTGGCGTCCGCCCGATGTCGCGCACGGCGATGCCCTCGGCGATGGTGTCGCCGCCCGCGGTCACGCTCTCGCCGGCCAGAAGCTGGCGCATCGCCGAGTAGCCGGCCGATTCGACACCGATTACCTTGAGGTCCGGTTTCAGGCCGCGCGCCGCCACGGCGCAGCCCGCGATCATGCCGCCGCCGCCCACCGGGACCACCAAGGTGTCGAGGTCGGGCACGTCCTGCAGCATTTCGAGAGCGATTGTGCCCTGGCCTGCGATCACCCTGGGATCGTCGTAGGGATGCACGAACACCAGCTTTTCGGCAGCGGCCACGCGATGGGCTTCGGTGGCCGCCTCGGCCAAGGTGTCGCCCAGCAGCACCACCCGCGCGCCGTGGTCGCGCGTGTGCTTCACCTTGGTGTTGGGCGTGAAGGAGGGCATGACGATGGTGGCGGGAATGCCGAGGCGTCCCGCGTGATAGGCGACGCCC
>MEMN01000133.1:0-697 GCA_001767945.1 Alphaproteobacteria bacterium RIFCSPHIGHO2_12_FULL_66_14
CCGAGGCCATCCTCGAAGAGGTCATGACCAAGTACAAGGGCAACTACATCCTGGCCGTGGAAGGCAACCCGCCGCTGAACCAGGATGGCATGAGCTGCATCATCGGCGGCCGGCCCTTCCTGGATCAGCTCAAGCACGTGGCCAAGGACGCCAAGGCCATCATCAGCTGGGGTTCGTGCGCCAGCTGGGGCTGCGTGCAGGCCGCCAAGCCCAACCCGACGCAGGCCGTGCCCGTCCACAAGGTGATCACCGACAAGCCCATCATCAAGGTGCCGGGCTGCCCGCCGATCGCCGAGGTGATGACCGGTGTCATCACCTACATGCTGACCTTCGACCGCATCCCCGAGCTCGACCGCCAGGGCCGCCCGAAGATGTTCTACAGCCAGCGCATCCACGACAAGTGCTACCGCCGTCCGCACTTCGACGCCGGCCAGTTCGTGGAGTCGTTCGACGACGAGTTCGCGCGTCAGGGCTACTGCCTCTACAAGGTCGGCTGCAAGGGCCCGACCACGTACAACGCCTGCTCGACCGTGATGTGGAACGAGGGCACAAGCTTCCCGATCAAGTCGGGCCACGGCTGCATCGGCTGCTCGGAAGACGGCTTCTGGGACAAGGGCTCGTTCTATGACCGCCTGACCACGGTGCATCAGTTCGGCATCGAAGGCACGGCCGACCAGATCGGTGGTGGCGCCGCCGC
>MEMN01000133.1:713-3169 GCA_001767945.1 Alphaproteobacteria bacterium RIFCSPHIGHO2_12_FULL_66_14
CCATCAAGCGCGCGGCCCAAGGCAACGGCGCGAACACCTCGAACAACAGCCATTCCTGATCAGGCGGAGCCTCTCTCATGTCTTACGAAACCCAAGGCTTCAAGCTCGACAACAGCGGCCGCCGCATCGTGGTGGACCCGGTGACCCGCATCGAGGGCCACATGCGTTGCGAGGTCAACGTCGACAGCAACAACGTCATCACCAACGCCGTGTCGACCGGCACGATGTGGCGCGGCCTCGAGGTCATCCTCAAGGGGCGTGATCCGCGTGATGCGTGGGCCTTCGTCGAGCGCATCTGCGGCGTGTGCACCGGCTGCCACGCGCTGACCTCGGTGCGCGCGGTGGAAGATGCCCTCGGCATCCAGATCCCGAAGAACGCGCACCTGATCCGCGAGATCATGGCCAAGACGCTGCAGGTGCACGACCATGCGGTGCACTTCTACCACCTGCACGCGCTCGACTGGGTGGACGTGGTGTCGGCCCTGAACGCCGATCCGAAGAAGACCAGCGAGCTGCAGCAGATGGTGTCGCCGTCGCACCCGCTGTCGTCGCCCGGCTATTTCCGCGACATCCAGAACCGCCTGAAGAAGTTCGTGGAAAGCGGCCAGCTCGGCCCCTTCATGAATGGCTACTGGGGCTCGAAGGCCTATGTGCTGCCCCCTGAGGCCAACTTGATGGCGGTGACCCACTACCTGGAGGCCCTCGACCTGCAGAAGGAATGGGTCAAGGTACACGCCATCCTGGGCGGCAAGAACCCGCACCCGAACTACCTTGTGGGCGGCGTGCCGTGCGCGATCAACATCGATGGTCAGGGTGCCTCCGGCGCGCCGCTGAACATGGAGCGCCTGAACTTCATCGAGGCGCGCATCCACGAGATGATCGAGTTCAACAAGAACGTCTACATCCCGGATGTGCTGGCCATCGGCACCATCTACAAGCAGGCCGGCTGGCTGTACGGCGGTGGCCTGAGCGCCACCAACGTGGCCGACTACGGCACCTACGAGAAGGTGCCCTACGACCACAGCACGCACCAGCTGCCGGGTGGCGTGATCCTCAATGGCAACTGGGACGAGATCCTGCCGATCGACCCGCGCGACCCGGAGCAGGTGCAGGAGTTCGTGGCCCACAGTTGGTACACCTACGCCGACGAGACCAAGGGCCTGCACCCGTGGGACGGCGTGACCGAGCCGCACTTCGAACTGGGCAGCAAGACCAAGGGCTCGCGCACCAACATCGAAGAAATCGACGAGAGCGCCAAGTACTCGTGGATCAAGGCCCCGCGCTGGCGCGGTCATGCGCTGGAAGTGGGCCCGCTGTCGCGCTACATCCTGGCCTATGCGCACGCGAGCAAGGGCAACAAGTACGCCCAGCGCCCGAAGGAGCAGCTGGAGTACGCGGCCGGCATGATCAACACCCACCTGCCCAAGGCACTGGGCATGTCGGAGACGCAGTACACGCTCAAGCAGCTGCTGCCCACCACGATCGGCCGCACGCTGGCCCGCGCGCTGGAAGGCCAGTACTGCGGCGAGATGATGCTGGACGACTACAAGGAACTGATCGCCAACATCAAGGCCGGCGACACCGCCACGGCCAACGTCGAGAAGTGGGACCCGTCGACCTGGCCGAAGGAGGCCAAGGGCGTGGGCACCGTGGCCGCACCGCGCGGCATGCTGGGCCACTGGATCAAGATCAAGGACGGCAAGATCGAGAATTACCAGTGCGTGGTGCCGAGCACCTGGAACGGCTCGCCGCGCGACCACAAGGGCCAGATCGGCGCCTTTGAGGCCTCGCTGATCAACACGCCGATGGTCAACCCCGAACAGCCGGTCGAGATCCTGCGCACGCTGCACTCGTTCGACCCCTGCCTGGCGTGCTCGACCCACGTCATGAGCCCGGACGGCGCCGAGCTGTGCAAGGTCAAGGTCCGCTGATCACCGCGCCCACCGAACAGGAACACCCCATGAACGCTTCCCTCTTCCTGCGGGCCCGTCGCGGCCTGATTCCGCTGTCGATGCTGCTGGCCGCCGGTGCGGCCCAGGCCCACCCGGGCCACGGTGCCCACGGCCTGACCGAAGGCCTGGCTCATCCGCTGGGCCTGGATCACCTGTTGGCCATGGTGGCCGTGGGCATGTGGTCGGCCGCCGCGCTGCCGGCACGCCGTGCCCTGTTGGGCCCGGCCGTGTTCGTGCTGGCGCTGTTGGCCGGTGCGGCTGCGGGCCTGGCGGGCCTGCGCGTGGCCGGCACCGAGGCCCTGATCGCCACCAGCGTGGTGCTGTTCGGCGTGCTGCTGGCCGGTGTGCGCCAGTGGTCGGCGGTGGCCGGCCTGTCGCTGGTGGCCGCCTCAGCGGTGTTCCACGGCCTGGCTCACGGCGCCGAGCTGCCGGTGGGCGCCAGCGCCATCGCCTACGTGGGTGGCTTTGTGCTCAGCACGCTGGTGCTGCATGTGGCGGGCCTGG
>MEMN01000133.1:3176-3447 GCA_001767945.1 Alphaproteobacteria bacterium RIFCSPHIGHO2_12_FULL_66_14
CACGGCGATGCGCCGCGCACAACGGTGGACGTGGCGTGCCGCCGGCGGCCTGTTCGGTGCGGCTGGTCTGCTGATGCTGGCCCGCGTCTGACGCGCGGCCTGATGCCCGATCCAAACAGACAAGCCGACAAGAGGAGACCCGCATGAACGCCTCATCCACGTCCGACCAGGATCTGGCCCGAGCCACCGGCGTCGACGAGCGCGAGGTGCGCGCTGGTCAGCACACGACCTCGGTTTACGTCTACGAAGCCCCGGTGCGCCTGTGGCACTG
>MEMN01000133.1:3485-5613 GCA_001767945.1 Alphaproteobacteria bacterium RIFCSPHIGHO2_12_FULL_66_14
GCTACTTCATCGGTGCGCCGCTGCCCACCATGCCCGGCGAGGCCAGCAACAGCTATGTGATGGGCTACATCCGCTTTGCCCATTTCGCCGCCGGCTATCTGCTGGCCGTGGGGCTGGTCGGCCGGGCTTACTGGGCCATCGTCGGCAACCACCACGCCCGCGAACTGTTCACGATTCCCGTGTTCAGCCTGGCCTACTGGAAGGAAGTCGTCACCATGCTCAAGTGGTACGCCTTCCTGATCCCGTCGCCGGGGCGCTATGTGGGCCACAACCCCATGGCCCGGCTGATGATGTTTGTCCTGTTCCTGCTCAACGCCGTGTTCATGTGCGTGACGGGGTTCGCGCTGTACGGTGAAGGCACCGGCGCGGGATCGTGGGCGCACACGGCCTTCGGCTGGGTGATCCCCTTGTTCGGCCAGTCGCAGGACGTGCACACCTGGCACCACTTCGGCATGTGGCTGATGATCATCTTCATCGTCCTGCACGTGTACGCCGCCGTGCGCGAGGACATCATGGGCCGCCAGAGCATCATCAGCACGATGATCTCGGGCTTCCGCACCTTCAAGGACTGAGCCGCGAAGGACGTCCCGATGCTGCCCATCCTGCACGCCCAGTTGAAGCACCGTCTGCAGACCGCGGCCCAGCCGTGGCGGCAGCCGGTCGGTGTGCCGCATCGGGTGCCCGTGCACCCCGGCCGCTTCCTGGACCGTCAGTTCCTCAAGCCCTTGGGCCTGACGCAAGGGCAGGCGGCGCGGTTGTTGGGCGTGTCCCGCCGCCGGCTCAACGAGATCATCGTGGGCCGCCGCAGCCTCACGCCGGACACCGCCCTGCGGTGCGCCATGGCCTTCGGGCTGGATGCCGGCTTCTGGATGGCCCTGCAATCGCGCTGGGACAGCTTCCAGGCCTGGAAAGCCTGGCGTGCCGTGTCGACCGAGGGTGCGCCCTCTGCGGCGGAGCTGGCCCGTGCCGCCGTCCGCAGCGCGTCGACGTCGTTGCCTGCTTCGGCTCCGCCGGTGGTCGCCGCGCACTGAGCGGCCCGTCTTCGGCGCCCCCTTCTCCTCCTCCTTCTGACATGAACGACACCGCATCCCGCCCCCCCTCGTCCGAATCGGCCTGTCACACCCCTGGTGGCAAAGACACGGTCATCGTGCTGGGCATCGGCAACCTGCTGTGGGCCGACGAAGGCTTTGGCGTGCGCTGCGTCGAGGCCTTTCAGCAGCGCTTCGAACTGCCGCCTGACGTGGAGCTGGTGGACGGTGGCACGCAGGGGCTGTACCTGATCCAGTACGTGCAGTCGGCGACCCACCTGCTCATTTTTGACGCCGTCGATTACGGCCTGGAGCCCGGCACGCTGAAGATCGTGGACGACGACGAGGTGCCGCGTTTCATGGGTGCCAAGAAGATGAGCCTGCACCAGACCGGCTTTCAGGAGGTGCTGATGTTGGCGCAGCTGACCGAGCGTTTCCCGCAGCGTGTGCGCCTGATCGGGTGCCAGCCCGAGCAGATCGAGGACTACGGCGGCAGCCTGACCGACACCGTGAAGGCGGCGATGGAAGGGGCGCTTCAACAGGGCGTGGACACGCTGCGCGAGTGGGGGGTGAACGTGACGCCACGGACCCGACCGCTGGGTGCGCAGGACGCGGTGACCATCGACACGCTGGCGATGGCCGCCTACGAAGCCGGCAGGCCGGCCGCCGACGCAGCCTGTCGCGTGGGGGACGACCGTTTCCTGGTGCCGGGCACCACCCTGGAGGGCCGCTGAAATGTGCATCGGCATTCCCATGCGCGTGTGCGCGGTCGAGCCCGGGCATGCCTGGGTCGAGGGCCGTGGCGAACGCCGGCGCGTCAACACGGCCCTGGTGGGCGAGCCAGCGGTCGGCGAATGGCTGCTGATCTTCCTGGAAGGCGCGCGTGAGCGTCTGGACGACGAGCGCGCCGCCGAGGTCAATGCCGCACTGGACCTCATCGAAGGGGCACTGAGCCCCACGGCGGGCATCGATCCCTTTGGCGACCCGGGCTTCGTGCTGCCTTCGGCCATGAGCGCGGCCCAGGTGGCGGCCCTGTCCGGCCAACCCACTTCTTCCTCACAAGGCTCACAGAGTGAGCCTGACTTCACCCCTCACGGAGC
>MEMN01000133.1:5623-5962 GCA_001767945.1 Alphaproteobacteria bacterium RIFCSPHIGHO2_12_FULL_66_14
TGATGCAGCGCCTGGTGCGCGAGCACGGCGCGCACTGGGTCGACCTGGCCACGCTGCCTGCCTGGCTCGCCGCGGCGCCGGGCGATGCCGTGATCCTGATCGCGGGCGACGCCGTGCGTTTTCCGGAAGGCCTGGACGTGGCCGTGGTGCTGCCGGAACTGCGCACCGAGGCGTGCCAGCCCTTCCGCATCGGCATCGCCACCCCGGCCGACGAAGATGCGATCGGCCAGCGCTACGGCGCCCAGCGTCGCCCCTCGCTCGTCTTCGTGCGCGATGGCCGCTATGTCACCACCGTGTCGGGCATGCACGACTGGACCGATTTCCTGGCGCTGGTGCGCA
>MEMN01000134.1:0-151 GCA_001767945.1 Alphaproteobacteria bacterium RIFCSPHIGHO2_12_FULL_66_14
GGCCGCGAAAGCTATGGCGCGATCCGCGGTGTGGTGCTGGCCCTCCAGGTGACGGCACAGGCGGCGGGACCGCTGGCGTCCGGCATGCTGCGCGACTGGAGCGGAAATTACACCGGGTCGCTGATCCTGTTCGGCATCCTGGCGGCGTCGG
>MEMN01000134.1:222-9698 GCA_001767945.1 Alphaproteobacteria bacterium RIFCSPHIGHO2_12_FULL_66_14
CGCACAGCTTGCTCCCGTACGATTTTCACAGCTCGGAAGAAGCTGCGCCTGCTGGCAAGGACAAGATCGGCACAACCGATTGGGTCGGCGGCAGCGCGATTGGGAAGAAACAGGCTTCGCGGAAGGACATATCGCCGGGGCAGATACCCACAGGCTCTTTGGGGGGACCTGTGACGCCGTTCGACAGCGGGACGATCCGCTGCGTGCGGCTGGCTGGCTCGGCGCTCGTACGACGTTGAAACAGGCTTCACGGAGCGTGACCGCATGGCGCCATTGCTTGAGGTAAAGGGACTCCATACTGAATTCCGCACCGGCGCCGGCCGTGTGCGCGCGGTCGATGGCATTTCCTTTGCCGTGGAGCAGGGTGAGACCGTGGCCGTGGTCGGCGAGAGCGGCTCGGGGAAATCGGTCAGCGCGCTTTCGATCATGCGCCTGGTCGCCGATCCGCCGGGGCGCATCACCGCCGGCGAAATCCTGTTCGACGGCCGCGATCTGCTCGGTCTCACCGACACGGAGATGCGGGAGATCCGCGGTCGCGACATCGGCATGGTGTTCCAGGAGCCGATGACCTCGCTCAATCCCGTGCTGACGATCGGACGCCAGATCACCGAGTCCCTGGAGCAGCATCTGGGTACCGACCGCCCGTCGGCCGACCGTCGCGCGCTCGAGTTGCTGGACATGGTCGGCATCGCCGATGGTGCCCGGCGGCTCAGGCAGTACCCGCACCAGCTTTCCGGCGGCATGCGCCAGCGGGTCATGATCGCCGTGGCGCTGGCCTGCAATCCGAAGCTGATCATCGCCGACGAGCCGACGACGGCGCTCGATGTCACGATCCAGGCGCAGATCCTGGAACTGATGAAGTCGCTGTCGCTTCGCCTCAACGTCGCCCTGGTCGTGATCACCCACAACCTCGGGGTGGTTGCCCGCTATGCCAGCCGCGTGAACGTCATGTACGCCGGCCGGATCGTCGAGGCCGGCAGCGCCGACGCCATCTACCACGATCCCCGGCATCCCTACACGATCGCGCTGCTGCGCTCGGTGCCGCGGCTGGATCGACCGCGCCAGGCGCGTCTCGATCCCGTCGACGGGCAGCCGCCGGACCTGACCAGGCTGGATGGCGGATGCGCCTTCCGGCCGCGCTGCCGCTTTGCGGTCGAGAGCTGCGGACAGGCGATTCCGCCCTTGGCACCGGCGGGCGAGGTCGGTCATTTCTCCGCCTGCTTTCGCAGCGCTGAACTGGGCGCCGCGCGGGACGTCGCGGCATGAACGCCGGCTTGAACCAATCGCCGCTGCTGGAGGTTCGTGGCCTTGCCATGCATTTCCCCGTGAGCGAAGGGATCGTGCTGTCGCGCAAGATCGGAGACGTCAAGGCGGTCGACGGTGTCGACTTCGCGATCGGCCGCGGCGAAACCCTGGGCCTCGTCGGCGAAAGCGGCTGCGGCAAGACCACGACCGGCCGCTGCATCCTTCGGCTCGAGCGCCCGACCGCGGGCCAGATCCTGTTCGACGGCCAGGACATCAGCCGCATGGAGCGCAAGGAGCTCGTCGGACTGCGCCGCCGCATGCAGGTGATCTTCCAGGATCCCTACAGCTCGCTCAATCCGCGCATGAAGGTGGGCGACATCATCGCCGAGCCGATCAAGGTGCACGGCGTCGAACCCGATGCCGGCCGTCGCCGCGCGCGCGTGCACGAGCTGCTGTCGGTCTGCGGCCTCGATCCCAAGTTCGCCGATCGCTATCCGCACGAGATGTCCGGCGGCCAGCGCCAGCGGGTCGGCATCGCGCGCGCACTGGCGCTCGATCCGGAGTTCATCGTCTGCGACGAGGCGGTGTCGGCGCTCGATGTCTCGATCCAGGCGCAGGTCGTCAACCTGCTCGAGGACCTGCGCGAGCGCTTCAATCTCACCTATCTCTTCATCGCCCACGATCTTTCGGTCGTGCGCCATCTCTGCCAGCGGGTCGCCGTGATGTATCTCGGGCGCATCGTCGAGATGGCGGATTGCGACGAGCTGTTCGACAATCCGTTGCATCCCTACACGCAAGCCCTGCTGTCCGCGGTGCCGATTCCGGATCCCCGCGTCGAGGCGACGCGCCAGTTCCGTCCGGCCCCGGGCGAGGTGCCGAGTCCCATCAATCCGCCGTCGGGCTGCGTTTTCCATCCGCGCTGTCCCATGGCGGTGGAGGACTGCAAGCGGGCGAGGCCCGTCCTGAGGGAGCTGCGGCCCGGCCATTGGGTGGCCTGCAGCGAAGTTCACTGAGAAAAGTAGGCGTGTGAGTACGGAGTACGAAATTTGACAAGGAATAAACTGAACAAGGAGGAAGCGATGAACTTGCGAACGGGACTATGGGCTGCCGGGCTCGGTCTGGCGGCTGTGATCGCGGCGAGCTCCGCCGGCGCGCAAACGCCGAAGAGGGGCGGCACCCTGACCTATATGATCTCCGCCGATGCTTCGCCGAGCTTCGACGGTCACCGCGAAACGACCTTCGCCACCGTGCATGCCGTGGCGCCGTACTACAGCGTGCTGATCCGCGTCCCGCCGGGCAACCCGGCTTCGACGACGGAATTCGTCTGCGACCTCTGCACCGAGATGGCCAAGCCGGCCGACGGCGGCAAGACCTACACCTTCAAGATCCGCCCGGACGTGAAGTGGCACGACGGCAGCAAGCTCACCGCCAAGGATGTCGCGGCGACCTGGAACAAGATCGTGTTCCCGCCGAAGGGCCTCACCAGCGCGCGCGTCAGCTACTACTCGATGGTCGAGAAGATCGAGGCACCGGACGATACCACGGTCGTCTTCCGGCTGAAGTATCCGTCGGCCGCCTTCATACCGGCGCTCGCCGACCCCTTCACCTGGATCTACAAGAAAGAGACGCTCGACAAGGATCCGCACTGGTACGAGAAGAACATCATGGGCTCCGGCCCGTTCAAGTTCGTCTCCTACGCGATCGGCCAGTCGATCAAGGGCGTGCGCAATCCGGACTACTACCACAAGGGCCAGCCCTATCTCGACGCCATCGAGGGCATCTTCGCCGCCAAGCAGTCGGTGAGGGTCGATGCCATTCGCGGCGATCGCGCGGCCATCGAGTTCCGCGGGATGCCGCCGTCGGCGCGCGACGAGCTGGTGAAGGAAGCCGGCAAGGACATCTTCGTCCAGGACAGTGACTGGAATTGCGGCAACATCATCACGGCCAACCACAAGAAGAAGCCGTTCGACGACGTTCGCGTGCGGCGCGCGCTGGCGCTGGCCATCGACCAGTGGAAGGGCGCGCCGGCGCTGTCAAAGATCGCGATCGTGCGCAGCGTCGGCGGCATCGTCTTCCCGGGCTCGCCGCTGGCGGCGACCAAGGAAGAGCTGCAGCAGATGGTCGGCTACTGGCCGGACATCGAGAAGGCGCGGGCCGAGGCGCGGCGCCTGCTGAAGGAGGCCGGTGCCGAGAACCTGAAGTTCGAGCTCATCAACCGCAACGTCGACCAGCCCTACAAGTTCGTCGGCACCTGGCTGATCGGTGAATGGAAGAAGATCGGCGTGACCGTCGAGCAGAAGGTGGTTCCGACCGGTCCCTGGTTCCAGGCGATGCGGGGCGGCACCTTCGACGTGGTCGTCGACGCGAACTGCCAGAGCGTCGTCAATCCCGCGCTCGACACCAGCAAGTACCTGCCGCAGACCGTCTATCCGGAAAGCTACGGTGGCTACGACGATCCGAAATCGGTCGAGCTCTACAACAAGATGCTGTACGAAACCGACCCGAAGGCGCAGCGCGTCGCCATGCGTGCCTATGAGAAGCACACGCTGGATACCATGGCGCATGCGATCATCACGCCGTACTGGTACCGGATCGTGCCGGCGCGGTCGTATGTGAAGGGCTGGAAGATCAGCCCCAGCCACTACCTGAACCAGGATCTCGCCAACATCTGGCTGGATAAGTAGGCCTTTGTCGGAGCGACGCGTATGTATCGCTACATCGTAAAGCGGCTCCTGCTGGCGGTTCCCACGCTGGTGGGAGCCGCCGCGTTGGTGTTCGTGCTGATGAGGCTGATTCCGGGCGACATCTGCGTGATCCGCCTCGGCTCCGGCGGCGCCCATGTCGACCCGGCCTCGGTCGAGGCCTGCCGTCAGGAACTCGGGCTGAACGATCCGATGATCGTGCAGTTCCTCGACTTCCTGTGGAGCTACATCACCCTGGATTTCGGCACGTCGATGTGGTCGGGCCATCCGGTGACCCATGAAATCGCCGCACGCCTGCCGGTGTCGCTGCAGATCGCGCTGATGGCGACGGTGATCGCCGTCCTGATCGCCATTCCGCTCGGCACCATCTCCGCCCTCAAGGAGAACACCTGGCTCGATCACATCGTGCGCATGGTGGCGATCGCCGGCATCGCGACGCCATCGTTCTGGCTCGGCATCATGTCGCTGGTCCTGGTGCTCGACATCACCTACCTCGCCACCGGCAAGGCATGGATGCCGCCCATCGACTACGTGCCGTTCTGGCAGGACCCGATACGCAACCTGTCGATCGTGCTGCTGCCGGCGATAACCGTCGGCTACCGCTATTCGGCGGTGACCATGCGCATGACGCGCTCGGCCATGCTCGAGGTGCTGCGCGAGGACTACATCCGGACAGCCCGATCGAAGGGGCTGCTCGAGCAGATCATCGTCAACCGGCATGCGCTCAAGAACGCGCTGCTGCCGGTGGTGACGCTGATCGGCATCGAGTTCGCCTTCCTGATCGGCGGCCTGGTCGTGACCGAGCAGGTGTTCAACCTGAACGGCATCGGCCGGCTGTTCGTCCAGGCGGTGCAGAACCAGGACAACGTGCTGACCCAGGCGCTGGTCATGCTCGTCGTCGTCATCTTCGTCGTCACCAATCTCGTGGTCGACCTGCTCTACGCCTGGCTCGATCCGCGCATTCGCTTCTCGTGAAAGGCTTTCCGTAATGACGATCGTCGCGCCCAATCGCGCCGCAGTGGCCGGGCTGGTCGAGGAGTTGCCCGAGCGCAAGCGCTCGCTGGCGGGCGTTGCGCTCAACTTTTGCCGACGCCAGCCGCTCGGCACATTCGGTCTCGCCATCGTGGTGATCATGTTCGCCGCCGGCATCTCGGCCGAATGGATCGCGCCCTACGATCCCGAGGAGAACGACTTCAGCGCGATGATGGAGGCGCCGAGCTGGGCGCATGTGCTGGGCACCGACCAGCTCGGTCGCGACATCTTCTCGCGGTTGGTTTACGGCGCCCGCACGGCGCTGATCGTCGGCTTCAGCGCCGCCTTCATGGGCGGCGCCATCGGCCTGGTGCTGGGCGTGTCCAGCGCCTACTTCGGCGGCTGGTTCGATCTGCTCTTCCAGCGCGTGCTGGACGTGCTGATGGCCTTCCCGCTGATCATTCTCGCCCTCGCCGTGGTCGCGGTGTTCGGCACCGGCGTCTTCAACGTCATCCTCGCCATCACCATTCCGCTCATTCCCCGGTGTGGCCGCGTGGTGAGGGCGAGCGCGCTCGCGGTCCGGGAAATCCCTTATGTCGACGCGGCGCGGGCGCTGGGCTTCGGCCATGCCCGCATCGTGCTCCGCCACATGGTGCCCAATGTGGTGGCGCCGTTCCTGATCATGCTGTCGGCCTTCGTCGGGCAGGCCATCCTGGCCGAAGCCTCGCTGTCCTACCTCGGCCTCGGCGTGCAGGAGCCGGTGCCGGCGTGGGGCCTGATGCTGCAGGGCGGGGCCGAGGAATATGCGACGACGGCGCCCTGGATCGCCGTCTTCCCCGGCTTGGCCATCATGCTGACGGTGCTCGGGATCAGCCTGTTCGGCGATTCCCTGCGCGATGCCATCGATCCCAAGCTGCGCGATCGCTGATCCACCTCTCAGTCGTTCGCCGCCCCGAAGCGCAGCGGACGGAAGAAGGCGCGGATGTCGTCGACGAGGAGCTGGGGCTCCTCGAGCGCCGCGAAGTGCCCGCCCCTGGGCATGATCGTGTGGCGGCGAAGATTGTAGGCGCGTTCGACCCACGCTTTGGGTGGCCTCGCCATGAGATCTGCCGGGAAGGCGGCCATGCCCGTCGGCGCTTCGACTCGCTGTCCGGCGGGCAGGCCGCGACTGTGCTGCTCGGTGACTCCTCGATAGAGCCAGGTCGCGGTACCCGCCGTGCCGGTCAGCCAATAGACCATGATATTGTCCAGCAGCACGTCCATCGAGAAGCGCTTCAGCGGATCGCCGCCGCAGTCGCTCCACGCACGGAACTTCTCGACGATCCAGGCCGCGAGCCCGACCGGCGAATCGGAGAGGGCGACGCCGAGCGTCTGCGGTCGCGTCGCCTGAATGCGCTGGTAGGCCGTCATGTCGTCCCGGCCGGCTTGCGCCTCGACCAGCCACGCCTCTTCTTCGGCCGAGAGCTTGGTCGTGCGCAGGTCGATGGCGGGCCGCAGTCCCATCATGTTGAGGTGGACGCCGACGACGCCGCGTTCATCCTTCACTGGATAGTCGAACCCCGACCACGATGAGACGACGGCGCCCCAGTCGCCACCCTGCACGCCATAGGGTCGCGCGTAGTTCAGCTTCTCATGAACGAGCTTGTGCCAGAGGCCGGCGATGGCGCGGGGACCGATCGGGCCCGTCGTGCCGTCGGCGCGGACCGGCGGCGCGGAAAAGCCGTAGCCCGGCAGGGAAGGGGCGATGACGTCGAAGGCATCGAGCGGATCGCCACCATGCCTCTCGGGATGTGCCAACACGTCGATGATGTGCAGGAATTCCACGATCGAGCCCGGCCAGCCGTGGGTGATCACCAGCGGCAGCGGCCGTGGCGCGCCCTCGATCTCGGTGCCGGGCTCGCGGATGAAGTGGAGCCGCTGCGGCCCGATATCGACCAGGTAGTTGGGCCAGCGGTTGATCGCCTCCTGGCAGCGCTGCCAGTCGTAGCCGTGGCGCCAGTATTCGACCAGCTCGGCCAGGAAATCGGGATCGGTGCCCGAGGCCCAGCTGCCGTTGTCGGCGATGGCGGGTGCCGGCCGCCAGCGGCGCAGGCGTTCGTCGAGATCGATCAGCGCCCGCTCGGGAATGTCGACCTTGAAGGGTTCGGGGGTGTCGAAGCGCGGTTCGGCCATGTCCTCAGGCGTAGCGCGGAAGTCACCCTTCCAGCAAATCGGCCCGGATGCGCTCGCGTGCCGTAGCGTCGAGCCCCAGCGCGCGTTCGGCGAACTGCGCCGGTCCGCCGAAATCGGCGCGCACCACCTCGAAGGCCGCCTCGAGATAGGGCATGCGCGCCTCGACGATGGCGGCGCGGGTGTCGATGTCGAGTTCGGGATAGCGGCCGATATGCCCGGTCCACAGCTCGTTGGTGCGGAGATAGTCCTCCATCACGGTGTCCCATGGCACGCCCAGCAGCGTGAGCAGCAGCGCCGAGGCAAAGCCCGTGCGGTCCTTGCCGGCGGTGCAGTGGAACACCAGTGGCCTGTGAGTGTCATCGCTCAGGGTCGTGAACAGCGTGCGGAAGCCCGGGGCGCAACGGCGCGGGTAGTCGCGGTAATGGTCGGTGAGGAAGCCCATCATTACGTAAGGCGTGGCGCTGCCGTCGGCGACAGCGCCCCTGATCTTCTCGCCTACGCCGGGCTCGATATGGGCGCCGACGATGCGGCAGGACAGGCCGTCGATGGCGTGCGGCGTCTCGGCCGCCTCGCTGACGCCGCGCAGATCGACGATGGTCCGGACGCCCAACCGGCCGAGGGCGGTGCGGTCGTTGTCGGTCAGGTTGCCGAGATGGGCGGAGCGAAAGACCGCGCCGCGGCGCACGATGCGGCCGTCCTCGGTGCGATAACCACCGAGGTCGCGAAAGTTGGAACCGCCCTGGAGCGGCACGACATGGGGCATGGTTTGGTCGGGCATGGCTGAACGTCTATCACGTCCGGCCCTGCTGAATCATGTCGGTTTGGGGTCAGAATTTTTGCGCCAGGGTCACGAAGAAGGCCCGGCGCATTCCGTACTGCGGCGCGCCGACGCCCACGCCCGTGCCATCGCGCAGCTGGTAGGTGGCATCGGTCACGTTGATGACGTCGAGGCGCACCTGCGTGCCCTTGCTGACGTCGATCGGCACCTTCTGGGTGAGCGACAGGTTGAGCGTGGCATAGGCCGGCAGCGAGGTGTCGTTGGGCGTGACGATGCTGGTGCGCAACCCGCTGCCGAACAGCACGTCGGCCGAAACGCGCGTCGCCCAGTCGTTCCCCTGGTTGAACACGTAGGCCGCACCTGCCGAACCGGCCCAGCCCTGGTCGTGATCGGCGAAGATGTCGTTGTTGGCGATGTAGGTGAGTTCGCCGGCCTCGAAATTGAACTGGGCGGAGTTGATGTTGGTGGCGGTGGTGCGCGACCAGGCGAGGTTCCCGTAGAGCGACCAGGGCCCCCGGTCGTAGTTGGTGAAGAGTTCGAAGCCCTTCACCTGGGCATTGGCATAGTTGAAGGAGGTCAGGGTGATCGGCGCGCCGAACTGCCCCTTGTCGAGATAGTTCTGGGCAAACTTGAAATAGCCGCTGAAGCCCAGGGTGAGCCCTTCGGCGGGCTTCACCGTCACGCCGACGTCGAAATTGTCGGACCGCTCGGCCTTTACGGGGTCGTTCAGCGTGAGTTCGGTCGCCGCGGTCGTGCCCGAGCGCACCGCGATGGAGTTGGGGTTCACCTGGTTGAGCGGCGCCGGCACGAAGTATCGCGCATAGCCGGCCCGCAGCGTGATCCTCGGATCGGGCTCCCAGACGACGTTGATGCGGGGGCTGAGCTGGTTCTCCGACGTGACGCCGGAGATGGCGTCGAAGCGCGCGCCGAAATTCACCGTCACCGTCGGGATCACCTTCCATTCGTCCTGGAGGTAGACGCTGTAGGTCCAGCCGACGAGATCGGAGCCTTCCGTGAAGCCCACGGGCTGGTCGGAGGTCGGATCGCCGTTGGCGTCGACCGGCAGTGCATTGGCATTGGTCAGGCTGGTGACATGCTCGCGCTGGACCAGAAAGCCGCCGCGCAGCGTGTGGCTGGCCGCCGCCTTCCAGCTCGTGTCGCCCTGGACGCCGGTCGCGAAGCTCGTGCGGTTGGCGTAGGGCTGAATGCCGTTATACAGCAGGTCGCCGATGACGTCCGGCTTGTAGGACAGGTTCGAGTAGCGGGTGAATCCCGACAATTGCATGTTGAAGTCCTGGTAGCTCTTCTGCAGCGAGGCGATGCCGAAATTGGTGTCCTCCCACTGTCGCTGATCGAGGATCGAGCTGTTCCAGTCGGATATGCCGTTCACCGTGAAGGCCGGCGTCTGGCCCGGCACGTTGGGAATCTGGAAACGCGCGCTCGCGCCGCCGGCGATGAAGCTCAATCGCGTGCTCTCGTCGACGATGCCGGTGACCTTCGTCAGCGCATACCACTGCGCGGTGTCGTCGTGGAGCGGCGTGTAGGCGGAAGTCGGGTTCTCGATGCCGATGCCGTTGCTGACGTACTGGCCGACCGCGAAGTAGTCG
>MEMN01000134.1:9716-19532 GCA_001767945.1 Alphaproteobacteria bacterium RIFCSPHIGHO2_12_FULL_66_14
CCGTATTGCAGGGCCGGCTGGATCCAGTTGTAGGAGCCGCCCATGACCGAGGCCTCGCCTCCGGGACTGGTCGAGCCCGACTTCACGCCGATATCGACCACGCCGGCGGTACGCAGGCCGTACTGGGCCGGCAGCGCGCCGGTGATGAGCGAGATCTCGTTGGCAAAGCGCGGCGAGAGGACGTTGCTGAACAGCGAGAGGCCTTCCGGGAGCTGCACGCCGTCGAGCCTGTATTGCAGGCTGCCGTGGTCGCCGCGGACATGGATCTGGCCGAAGCCGTCCTGGACCACGCCAGGTGCGCGCAGCAGCACCTGGTTGAGCGGCGCGTTCTCGCCCTGCGGTGTGTTCTGGATGGCGGTCCTGCTGAAGTCATAGCGGGTGGCGCCCAGGCTCGGCAGGATCGAATTGCGCTCGCGGTCGAGCCGCTTGGCGACGACGTCGAGGTCGATGGTGGCCTCATCCGGCTTGGTTTGGGCTCCAACCGGGCCGGTCGCCGCAAGCACTGCACCGAGAATCAAAGCTGATCCGCCAATTCGCCGCATCCGACTTCCCCTTGTCGCTAATGGTCCGGTTTCGTATCGTCCTAGGAGAATATGTTACGATATAACATCACAGATAATCAACTCGGACGGCCGATCGGGATCGCCCTTGCCTCGGGCTGGAGCCTCGGTGCTGCGATCACCGCGTCGCTCGGCCTGCATGCGATCGTCGTCGCGGCGGCGTTGATGGCCTTCGGATCGCAACGACTTGGCATCGATGACGCGGTGGCCATTACGGTCTTCGTCGAGCCCGATAGGGCGCCGGTCGCCACGGCGAGCGAGATCCCTCCGCCCGCAGCGCCGACGCCGGCGCCAGAACCCGAACCCGAGCCCGGGCCGCCAGCAGTGGTCGCGCTCGAGCCGCCGAAGGAGCCGGCGCTGCCCGACTTCACGCCGCCGCCACCGGAGGTGCTGGCTCCGCCCGATTTCTCCGTGCCGCCGCCGCCAAAGCCGGCACTACCCGCACCGCGGCCTGCTCAGCCCAAGCCGGGGCCGAAGCGTGCGGCACCGACCGTTGCGCAGCCGTCGCCGGCGCGTCCGGCCCCGAAGGCGCCGGCGGAATTGGCGTCTCAGGCGCGCGCGCCCGCGGCGGTCGCCACTGTCCCGGCGACCGTTGCGCCAGGATGGAATGCGCTGCTCGCGGCCTGGCTCGCCGCCAATCGACGCTATCCCGACGAGGCGCGGCGACGGAGCGAGGAGGGGGAGGTCACCGTCCGCTTCACCGTCGCCCACGATGGTCGAGTCGCGCAGGTGGCCGTGGTGAAGGGCAGCGGCTTCACGGCGCTCGATGATGCGGCGCTCCGCCTGCTGCAGGGTGCGACGCTGCCGGCACCCGGAATCGAGGCAACACGCACGGTACGCATCCGCTTCCGCCTCAGGGATTGAGACGGACTCACGACGCTCTGAACAATGGCCTGCCCAAGCGGGTATGGTATGGAAAATCCAAGGGGGGGCAGGTGGCGGCGACCAGCGGGGGAAACGCGATGCGGCCGAGTCTGGACAGCCTGATTGCTGTTGGCTGCTTCGGCGTAGCCTGCGCCATCGGGTCGGCCGGCGCCTTCGTCGGCCTCAGGGTCAGCAGCTTCTGGCTGGACGAGCTTTTCACGGCATGGATCGTCGAAGTCGGCATCGACTTCGACGAATTCATCGCCCGCGTCGTTACGGACGTCCATCCGCCAGTTTACTATGGACTGGCCTTTCTCCACGCCCATCTGTTCGGCGACGGCGAAGTTGGCCTGCGCAGTCTCAGCGCCGTGTGTGGCGTCGCCGCCATTCTGTTGTTCGTCGTCGCGACGAAGTCCTATTTCAGCCTTGCCGCCCGGCTGTTCGGCGGCGCCATGGCAACTGGCTCTTTTTTTTGGTTCTATCACGCGCAGAACGCCCGCGGCTATTCGCTGGCATTCCTGATCGGCGTCGGCATCCTCGCCATCAGCCTGTCGATCCTGTCCAAGCGGTCGCGGCGCGAGGCGCGCGCGCTCCCGGCGCTGGCCGGCCTCGCGGCGCTGATGCTGATCGGGTCGTTCGTCCATTTCTATCTCATGTACGAATGCCTGGCCGTCCTGATCGTTCTCGGGCTCTTCTGTCCGCGCCAGCGCCTTGTGCTCGCCGTGCTCGCCGCCGTCCTGCTGGTTTCGACGGGCCTGTACGTGAAGGTCGTCATCGAGGTGTATTCGCAGTACCAGACGACCACCAATTGGATCCACGGCGATCCGTTATGGTACCTGGCGCAGCTGCGCACCGCGCTGATCTACTCGTTCACCAATAAGGCCTTGCTTGCGCTCTCGATCTGCGCGGCTGCATTTGCCTTGCAGCGGCTGCTGGTGGTGAGGCCGGCCTGGTTCGGCAGGGTCGTGGCCCTGCCGCAGCCGCCCGCGGCGCCGACGCCAAAGTCCGCCATCCTTGCCTTTGGCAGGTTCCCGCTCGACCCGGAGACCGCCCTGTTTGCCAGCGTGCCGATCATCGTTCTTGCGGGAGGCATCGCGAGTTCGCTTCTGATCGCGCCGAACTTCACGGACAGGAACCTGCTCATCAGCTCGCCCTTTCTCTGGGCGTTCTGCGCGAAGCTCTACGATGCCGGCGTGCCGGGGGCCAAGCGGCCGATCCGTGTTGCGGCCAACCTGACGCTCTCTGCGATCATGCTGTGGACGGTCATCTCGATGACGGCCGGCCGTTCAAGACCCTGGAACGAGCCGTTTCGCGAGTCCGCCGACTGGATCAAGACCTTTCCGGAATGCCGTGATCGACCGGTCGTGGTCATCAATGCCCAGCCGCGCGCCTGGTTCAAGCCCGGCTATTCGGAGATCCTGTACGCCGATTTCTATGGAAACTACCTCGACCGGTTCGCCCGTCCCCAGGTCGTCTTTCTCGAGGACATTCTCGCCCACAAGATATCCAACGAAATGAAGGAGTACCTGCAGTGGCGCCTCGACGGCAACGGATGCCCGATCCTGGCCTGGTCGATCCATCTCATCACCGAGGAGGAATTCGCCGCCGCTGGACGCGAACTGCTGAAGGCCGTCGAACGGCCAGACGCCGGCCGTATCGTTCGGACGAACATCCTTCGCGACGGCTTTCCCGGATATGTCCTTTATGCGGAAGGACCGAGGGCGGGCGAGGGATCCCAGGCCAGGGATCCGAGAGCGCCGCCCTTGCAGAGAAAGACGAGCCCTGCGCCTACGCCCTCCCGGAGAGTGCCGGCCCCGAAGTGACATGGTTCCTGCCGCACGGCACTCTTCGGTGGCGAGATCTCCCCGGCGGCATCCAGTGCAGAAGCAATTGCAGGTGATCCTGAGAGAACATTCTCACAGCGCAAGCAGCCCGCTGCATGTCGGCCGATCAAACCATGAACCGTCCCATGAGTCCGGCGGCGGCAGCGCCGAAATGCCGGATGTTCTCGAACAAAGCGGCAAGCTCCAGTGCGAACAGGAAGGCGATGACGGCGAAGATCCGAGAATGCAAGCCGGCCCATCGCACAATCCGGTCCGGCAGGGGCGTGCGGATCAAGGCGGCGCGTAAAGCAACCATCAGTACGATGCCCACAACGGCACCTGCCAGTACGTCGCTCGGATAGTGATAGCCGAGATAGATGCGCGGCAGGCAGACGACAAGAAGCGCCCAACAGAAGGCCGCGATCCCCAGCCAACGCGACCAGCTCCAGATGGGAACGCAAAGCGCCAGAAAGAGGACGGCGTGATCGCTGGGAAATGAGCTCCACGTCTTGAGTGTTTCGGGTGTGATGCTGAGCGGCACGTTGAGGCCGAGCGACGACGCATGCAGGGGGCGTTGGTGGAATGGCAGGCCGAGCTGCGCCAGACGGGCCACGGCCGTGGTCATCATGGCTGCAATCAGCGACGCCACGATCATGCGCCGAGTGTCATCGCGCCGTTCGCCCGCTTGAAACCAAATCCAGCAGTAAACGGCCAGGAAGACACCACCTTTGAGGAGGGAGGAGTCGGCAACGTCGAAGACAAATCTGTCCAGCAACTCGTCGCGGCCAGCCGGGCTATTGATCCAACGGATCAATCGTTCGTCCAGCCAGGCGATGGTCGCGATCGAGAACATCCGACGGCAACGGTATGTTCATTTAACTGAAACTTTGGTGACTTTCCTGTGGTCAGCGGACGACGGCTCGGAGTGGCCGAGGTCCAGCATTTGCCAGCCAGTACTTCCCCGTATCGCTAGTGCATGACAGGTGCCTAGCACGCTTTGTCAGGCTTCAAATCTTTCAGTCATTGAAAGACAAAGAGATCATACTCGACCGTGACAGTGCTTGAATTTCTTGCCCGAACCGCAGGGGCAGGCAGCGTTGCGCGCCACCTTGCCCCAGGTCGAGGGATCGTTGGCGTCCAGCGCCGGCTTGGCGGTACGCGGCCGGTGAAGCGTGGCGACGCCGCCGCCATCGGGGTCGGCCGGGTCGAAGGCAGGATCGTCGCGCATCGCCGCGGCGAGAGCCGGATCCTCGTGGACCTCGCGCATCTGCGTCGCCATCTCGGGCATCGGCGGTGGCTCCATGCGCAGCTGCAGGGTCGCCAGCAGCGTGACCACCTGCTCGCGCAGGTTCGTCAGCAGGTCGTTGAAGAGATTGAACGCCTCGCGCTTGTATTCGTTGAGTGGGTCCTTCTGGCCGTAGGCTCGGAGTCCGATGCCCTGGCGCAGATGGTCGAGGTGGAGCAGGTGGTCCTTCCAGCCCTGGTCGAACAGCTGCATCAGCACGCTCTTCTCGACCTGCCGCCAGACCTCCGGCCCGTATTGCGCCACCTTCTGGGCGAACAGGCGCTCGGCCGCCTCGTCCAGCCGCGACCTGATCTCCCGATCGGCGATGCCCTCTTCCTTCGCCCATGCATCGACCGGCAGGTCGAGGCCGAACAGGCGCTGCACCTCGTCCTTGAGCTCCGCTACTTTCCATTGCTCGGCATAGACATCCTCGGGGATGGTGCGGCTCACCAGCGTGTCGACGACATCGCGGCGCATGCCGGCCACCGTCTCCGACACGTCCTCGGTGGCCATCAGCTCGACGCGTTCCTTGTAGATCTCCGTGCGCTGGCTGTTCATGACGTCGTCGAAGCGCAGCAGGTTCTTGCGGATCTCGAAGTTGCGCGCTTCGACCTTGCCCTGCGCCGTCTCCAGCGCCTTGTTGAGCCAGCGATGGGTCAGCGCCTCGTCGTCGGCCATGCCCTTCTTCTGCACCCAGTCGAGCACCTTGTTGTTACCGAAGATCCGCATCAGGTCGTCTTCGAGCGAGAGGAAGAACTTGGAGGCGCCGGGATCGCCCTGGCGGCCTGAGCGGCCTCTGAGCTGATTGTCGATGCGCCGGCTCTCGTGGCGCTCGGTGCCGACGACGTAGAGGCCGCCCGCGGCAAGCACGATCTCGCGGTCGCGCTCGACGCCGGCGCGGATCTCGGTCGCAATGCGATCGATCTCGGCCTTGCGGGCCGCCCGCGCCTGATCCGAGTCGCCGGGGAACTTGGCGTTGATCTCCGGCTCGCTCTGGCGCAGCAGCATGTCGACGTTGCCGCCGAGCTGGATGTCGGTGCCGCGGCCGGCCATGTTGGTGGCGATAGTGACCGAGCCCGGCCGGCCGGCCTGGGCCACGATCACGGCTTCCTGGTCGTGGAAGCGGGCGTTCAGCACGTTATGCGGAATGCCGGCCTTCTTGAGCGCCTCCGACAGCGCCTCGGATTTCTCGATCGATACGGTGCCGACCAGCATCGGCTGGTTGCGGGCCCGGCATTCCTCGATCAGCTTGACGATGGCGCGCGTCTTGTCGGTCAGCGTACGGTAGATCTCGTCGTCGGCGTCCTTGCGCGCGACCGGCACGTTGGTCGGGATTTCGACCACCTCGAGCCTGTAGATCTCGCCGAACTCGGTCGCCTCGGTCAGCGCCGTGCCGGTCATGCCGGCCAGCTTGGGATACATGCGGAAGAGATTCTGGAAGGTGATCGAGGCCAGCGTCTGGTTCTCGCGCTGGATCTCGACCTTCTCCTTGGCCTCGAGCGCCTGGTGCAGGCCCTCGGAGTAGCGCCGACCGGACATCATGCGGCCGGTGAACTCATCGATGATGACGACCTGGCCGTCCTTGACGATGTAGTCGACGTCGCGGGCGAACAGCTTGTGGGCGCGCAGTGCCTGCGTCACGTGGTGCAGCACCGAGACCATGGTCGGGGCGTACAGCGTAATACCCTCGGCCAGCAGGCCGTCACCGCGCAGGATCTCCTCCACGGCCTCGACACCGGCGTCGGTCAGCACGACCGTGCGGTTTTTTTCGTCCTTTTCGTAGTGCTCGGCCTTGAGGCGCGGGATCACCGTGTCGGCGCGCCGGTAGAGTTCGGAGGAATCCTCGGCCGGACCGGAGATGATCAGCGGCGTGCGCGCCTCGTCGATCAGGATCGAATCGACTTCGTCGACGATGGCGTAGTTGAAGGGCCGCTGCGCCATCGCGTCGAGGCGGTACTTCATGTTGTCGCGCAGGTAGTCGAAGCCGATCTCGTTGTTGGTGCCGTAGGTCACGTCGCAGGCATAGGCCGCCTTGCGCTGCTCGTCGTCCATCTCGTGCACGATCACGCCGACGGTGAGACCGAGGAACGTATAGATCTGGCCCATCCACTCCGAGTCGCGGCGGGCGAGATAGTCGTTCACCGTCACGACGTGAACGCCCTTGCCCTCCAGGGCGTTGAGATAGACCGGCAGGGTTGCGACCAGCGTCTTGCCTTCGCCGGTCTTCATCTCGGCGATCTTGCCCTGGTGCAGGACCATGCCGCCCTTGAGCTGGACGTCGAAGTGGCGCTGGCCGAGCGTGCGCTTGGCCGCCTCGCGCACCGTGGCGAAGGCCTCGACCAGCAGGTCGTTCAGCGTCTCGCCCTTGGCCAGACGCTCGCGGAATTCGACCGTCTTGCCGCGTAGCTCATGGTCGGAGAGCTTGATGAATTCCGGTTCGAGCGCGTTGATCTTCGCCACCGGCTTGTCGAAGCCTTTGACGATGCGATCGTTGGCCGTCCCGAACAGGGTTCGAGCAAGCGCCCCCAGCATGAAAACCTCGATATTCTAATGACTTAGGCGGGCACTCCGGCCCGCCGTCCTGATCAGAAATAGAGAGCGTGCCCCCCAGTGTCAACGCGCCGGCAACCATCCGCGCCCGACTCCGGCACGATCGACAAGTCGGCCCGGCGAGACGATGGCCATGATGAAAGATATTTAATCCGACATGCCGCGTCGCCGACGCCATGCTCACGAAAAAGTGCCGCAATTGGCCCGCATCCATGCCCCTATCGCGGAGGCGGTGCTTGCTTGGCCCGAGCGGGCCTGTGTAAACGATGTGCGCTGCCTCCCATTGTCGAGACAAGAAGTTCCCGGAGCCCGTCATGAGCCATTATTTGCGCCCCCTGCGCCTCGTCGTCTTGTGTTGCGCAGCCGCTGCCATCGCGGGTCCCGCCCTTGCCCAGCAACCACAGAACCCGGCGCCCGCCGCCAAACCGCCGGCCCAGAAGCCGGCAGCCCAGAAGCCGGCAGCCCAGAAGCCCGCAGCCAAGCCGGCCGCCCAGCCGCTCAAGGATCCCATCGTCGCCACCGTCAACGGCCAGCCGGTCCGGCTGTCGGAGCTCGAGATCGCACAGCAATCGCTGCCGCCGCAATATCGCAGCATGCCGCTGCAGGCCGTGTTTCCGGCGCTGCTCGACCGCATCGTCGACAGCAAGCTCGTGGTCCAGGAAGGCAAGAAGAACAAAGTCACCGACGACCCGACCTACAAGAAGCGTCTGGCTTTCGTCGAGGAGCAGGTGCTGCAGGATTTCTGGATCCAGCGCGAGATCGCGCGCAAGGTCACGGCAGAGAAGCTGCGGCAGCGCTACGAGGAGCGGCTGAAGTCGATCCCGGCCGAGGAGGAAGTCCATGCGCGCCACATCCTGGTGGCGACCGAGGACGAGGCCAAGGCGCTGATCGCCGAGATCAAGAAGGGCACGGCTTTCGACAAGCTCGCCAAGGAAAAGTCGACTGATAAGGCGTCGGGCGCGGAAGGCGGTGATCTCGGCTGGTTCAAGAAGAGCGATATGGTGAAGGAATTCGCCGACGCGGCTTTTGACCTCAAGAAGGGCGACATGACTGAGACGCCGGTCAAGACGCAGTTCGGCTACCACGTCATCCAGATCGAAGATCGCCGCAAGGCGCCGCCGCCGGCCTACGAGGAACTGGCCGAGCAGCTTCGCGAGGAAATGGCCCGCGAGGCCGTCACGGCCGAGCTCGACCTGCTGCGCTCACGCGCCAAGATCGAGAAGTTCAACATCGACGGCAGCAAGCCCGAGCCCGCCCCGGCCAAACCGGCGACGCCCGCCGCGCCGCCGCCCGCCAAGCCTCCTGCCGCCACCAAGTAAAACTCACGTTTTCCGGCGTTTCTGGTGTAGTCTCCCCCGTTCGGACGGGTCGGGATAAACCCGACCTCCGGAAGGGGAGTTCTATGGCCGTCACGCACGCCCAATCGCCGCTCGCGCCCAAGACGACACCGACGCTGCCACGTATCGCTGGCGTCAAGCTTGGGGCGGCGCAGTCCGGCGTGCGCTACCAGGACCGCGACGACGTCCTGCTGGCGATGGTGCCGGCCGGCGCCACCATCGCGGGCGTGCTGACCCGGTCCAAGACCTGCTCCGCGCCGGTCGACTGGTGCCGCAAGAACCTGGCGCGCGGCAAGGTACGGGCCATCGTGGTCAATGCCGGTAACGCCAATGCCTTCACCGGCAAGGCCGGCGACAAGGCGGTCGAGGAGAGCACCCGTGCCATCGCCCAGGCGCTGGGCTGCCCGCGCAACGAGGTGTTCATGGCCTCGACCGGCGTGATCGGCCAGCCGCTCGACTGGGAGAAGATCGTGGCCGTGGTGCCGACGCTCATCAAGTCGGCGCGGGAGGACAGTTGGGCCGCCGCCGCCGCGTCCATCATGACGACCGACACGTTTCCAAAGCTCGCCACCCGTCAGGCCAAGATCGGCGAGAAGACCGTTTCCATCAACGGCTTCCTCAAGGGCTCGGGCATGATCGCGCCCGACATGGCGACCATGCTGGCCTTCGTCTTCACCGATGCCAAGGTGCCGGCCGGCGTCCTGCAGAAGCTGCTGGTCGATGCTGCCGACAAGTCGCTGAACTGCGTCACCGTGGACGGCGACACCTCGACCAGCGACACGCTCCTTCTGGTTGCCACCGGTGCGGCCCGCCATGCGCCGATCGAGGAGGCCGACGATCCCGTCCTGGTCGACTTCAAGCGGGCGCTGGACGAGGTTCTGATCGAGCTGGCGCAACTGCTCGCCCGCGACGGCGAGGGTGCCACGAAGTTCGTGACCATCAACATCGGCGGCGCGTCGTCCAACGGTGCGGCGCGCAAGATCGGCCTCGCGGTCGCCAACTCGCCGTTGGTCAAGACCGCCATCGCCGGCGAGGACGCCAACTGGGGGCGCATCGTCATGGCGGTCGGCAAGTCGGGCGAGCGCGCCGATCGCGACAAGCTGCGCATCTCGATCGGCGGCGTCCGCATCACCGACGGCGGCCAGGTCGTGCCGAACTACGATGAAACGCCGGTGACGAGGCACATCAAGGGCACCGATATCGTGATCGATATCGACCTCGGCATCGGCCGCGGCCGGGCCACCGTGTGGACCTGCGACCTGACGCACGGCTACATCGACATCAACGGCAGCTACCGTTCTTGAGGCCGACCTTCGATGAAGAGTGTCCGGGCGGCCCGCCGCCGCTGGGCGACCGGCCGCTCGTGTTGGTCGCCGCCGTCGCGCTGGTCGACCCGG
>MEMN01000134.1:19599-23559 GCA_001767945.1 Alphaproteobacteria bacterium RIFCSPHIGHO2_12_FULL_66_14
AGTTCCATCTGTTGATGCCGGTCTTCGCCTGCCGCAAGTGGAACGGCATGCCGCAGCCACGTGAAGGCCAGACCCTGAAATGGGTCGCGCCGATCGACCTCTCGCGCTACCAGATGCCGCCCGCCGACCTGCCGCTGGTGGGCCTGCTGCGCGACCTGCTTTAGCCGCGGCTAGGCCGTCGCCGGCAGCGGAGCGCCCTCGCGCCAGCCCAGCAGGGTGCGGAAGATGATGGCCTGCACCGTGGCGGCGATGGCGGCGCCGGCATAGGACACCAGCAGCGCCACCGTCCAGGTGACGACGGCGGCAGCCTCCTGGGCGCCCAGCACGCCGCGCATGAGCCCGAGCGTGACGAGCGTCGCCATCATGGTGGCGATGGCGCTCACGAAGAAAGTCAGGAACAGCACGCCGATGATGGTCCAGCCGTTGCCGCGGCCGTAGGTCCAGGACAGACGCGGCGAGAACGGCACGTCGACGGCGGTGGCCGCCAGCCCATAGCTCACGCGAAGCGCCAGCAGCACCGAAACCATGAAGCCGGCCCCCAGCGGCGCCGCCACCGCCTGGCGACGGGCGAGGTCGGGGTCGATCGGCGCCCCCGGCGCCAGCATGCCGTAGTCCATCGTGCCGACCGTGAGGATGAAGGCGGTGATCAGCACGAAGGTGACGCCGCCGATCTTGATCAGGTGGACGAGATAGGCCGTTTCGCGCGGCGACCAGCCGAGGCCCGGCAGGCGGTCGACGCGAGCGGGACCCAGCAGCACGAGGCGCTGCCAGGCGACCATGAACATCACCGTCGGCACGACATCGAGCGCCTTCTCCACGAGCACGGCCGCGATGGAGTCCTGGTTCAGCGCGCTGCCCACGAGGCGGATGGCGAGCGAGGCGATCCACGGGATGGTGACGAGATGGAAGAAGAGGCGGAGATTGGCGAAGAAGAAGCCGAAGCTCTCCGACAGCAGGGCGCCGAACGACAGGTTGACCACAGGCACGATCTAGCTCCGCTCCACTTTTTCGCCGGCGCTGTGCTCGGCGGTTCCGAGCGCTTCGGCCAGCCGGTGCGCGGCGCTGCCCGGCTTCAGCGGCTTGGGCTGCGAGGCATGCGGCGCCCAGCCGTGCAGGAACAGTACCTCGAAGCTTGCCGTCACGCGGCCGGAGGGTCCGGCGAAGCGCTCGCCGTAGACTTCGCCTGCCCGCAGCAGCGTGGCGCGGCGCGCAAGACCGCGGCGCCGCTCGAGGACGAGATTGCCCTCGCCCATGGCGCCGAGATCGCGCATCAGCGCGAGGGCGTTTTCATAGTCGACCTCGATCGTCTCGCTGTCGGCCACCGGCAGGGCGAAGCCTGCCCGCTGCAACAGGCTGGCCGCGTCGCGCAGATCGGCGAACGGCGAGACCCGCGGGCTGAGGCCGCCCTCAACTTCGCTCTCTGCCGCCGCCAGGGCCTGGCGCAGCTGCCACAGCGTGCCGCCGCCCAGCATGGCGCCCAGGAACAGACCATCGGGCTTCAGGATGCGGCTGATCTGGATCAGCGTGCCGGGCAGGTCGTTGACCCAGTGCAGTATCATGGCGCTCATCACCAGGTCGAAACTGTCGACGGCGAAGGGCAAGGCCTCCTCGTCGGCCACCACGGACGGTCCTGCGGCGTGACGGGCGAATGGCTGGGAGAGGTCGCTGCGGATGAGCTGCCCGACGGTCGTGCGGCTCCCAAGCGCCGTGGCGATCTCGTCGCCATGACAGCCGAGATCGAGCGCCAGAGGGAAACTCCGGCGCACGTCGTCCAGCCGTTCGACGAGCCGTTCGGCGATCTCGCGCTTGAGGAAGGCGTGGCCGTCCCAGTCCCGCGCCGCGCGGTCGCGCCGCCGGCGCAGCACCGCGCGATCGAAGACCAGAAGGGGGTCGGGGGTTGCCACGGCCCGTATGTAAGGCGAAAGCGCGCCGGCGGGTAGGGGAGCCGCCATTCTGTCGGCGCATTTGGCCGGCCCAATCGCCCCATGTTGCTCGCGGACTTGGGCCATATCTGCACGAACGCCGGTCGTCTGGTTCTGGACGCCGTGCTGCCACCCTTGTGCCTGGGATGCGGTGAAATCATCGAGGCGCCGGGTGCCCTCTGCGCCGGCTGCTGGCAGGATTTCTCCTTTGTCGCGTCGCCCCAGTGCGCGTGTTGCGGCGATCCGTTCGCCGAGGATCTCGGCGAGGATGCGTTGTGCGCCGCCTGCCTGGCCCGGCCGCCGCGGTTTCGCCGGGCCCGCGCGGCGCTGGCCTACGACGCCCGGAGCCGCCGGCTGGTGCTGCCGTTCAAGCACGGCGACCGGACCGACCTCGCCCGGGCCTGCGGCGGCTGGATGGCGCGGGCCGGGGCCGAACTCCTGGGCGAGGCGGACCTGATTACCCCGGTGCCGCTCCATTGGCGCCGGCTGCTGACGCGCCGCTACAACCAGGCGCTCCTGCTGGCCCGTGCCGCCGCCCGCGCGATGTCGGCGGCGGCATCGCCGGACATCGAACGCCGCTTGGCCCCCGACCTGCTGTGCCGCCGACGATGGACCGGGTCGCAAGCCGGCCTCAGGGCCAGGGAGCGACGGCGCAACGTCCGCGAGGCGTTCGAAGTCCATCCGCGTTGGGCCGCCGAGGTGGCGGGCAAGACCGTGCTGCTGGTCGATGATGTCCTCACCACCGGCGCCACGGCCGAGGCCTGTACCCGGGCCCTGCAACGCGGCGGGGCCCGTCACGTCGATGTGCTGACGCTGGCGCGGGTCGTCCGGGCGGCGTTATAGTTGGCTCGAGGAGACCACGATGGCCAAGGTTGAAATCTACACCACGCCGTTCTGCGGCTACTGCGCCCGCGCCAAGGGCCTGCTCGACGACAAGGGCGCCGCGTACGACGAGACGGACGTCATGATGGACGACAAGAAGCGCACGGAGATGCGCGAGCGCGCCAAACGCACGACCGTGCCGCAGATCTTCATCAACGGCCAGCATATCGGCGGCTCGGACGAGCTGGCTGAACTGGAGCGCGCGGGCAAGCTCGACGCGCTGCTTACACAGCCGGGCTGAGGAGCTTCATGCCATGGCGCCTACTTTCAAGGCCGGCCTGATCCAGACCAACGTCAGCAACGAGATGGCCGAGAACGTGGCCTTTGTGCAGGAGCAGGCGCGGCTCGCCCGCGCCGCCGGCGCCGACTTCGTCATGACGCCGGAGAACACCGGCCTGATCGGCGCCAGCCGCACCGAAACTCTCGAAAAGGCACAGACCGAGGAAAGCCATGCCATGTTGGCGGCCTGCCGCACCTCGGCGCGCGAGACCGGCGCCTGGTTCCTGCTGGGCGGGGTCCATGTCCGTGTGCCGGGGGAGGAGCAGATCCGCAACCGCTCCTACCTGATCGATGCCGCGGGCGGGATCGTGGCGAGCTACGACAAGATCCACATGTTCGACGTCCAGCTCGCCGGCGGCGAGAGCTACCGCGAATCCTCGACCTTCAAGCGGGGCGAGCGCGCGGTGCTGGCCGAGACGCCGTGGGGCGTGCTCGGCATGACCATCTGCTACGACCTGCGCTTCCCCTATCTCTATCGCGAGCTGGCGCACGCCGGCGCCACCATGCTGTCGATTCCGTCGTCCTTCACCGTGCCGACGGGAAAAGCGCATTGGCATACGATCCTGAGGTCGCGCGCCATAGAAACCGGCTGCTTCGTCTTCGCCCCGGCCCAGGTCGGTACGCACAAGGGGTCGAACCGCAAGACCTATGGCCATTCGATCGCCGTCGCCCCGTGGGGCGAGGTGCTGGTCGACGCCGGCGGCGAAAAGGCGGGCTTCGTGGTTGCCGAGATCGATCTCGCCAAGGTCGAGGAAGCGCGCAAGATGGTGCCGTCGCTGCAGCACGACCGGAAATACGCGGCACCCGTGCTGCACAAGATGGTGGTCGCGAAGGCGGCGGAATAGCGATCGTCAGGCGCCGCGTCTGGCCGCGATCC
>MEMN01000134.1:23567-27980 GCA_001767945.1 Alphaproteobacteria bacterium RIFCSPHIGHO2_12_FULL_66_14
GCGACCGCGCACCAGTTCCAGCAGCTCGCCGTCCTTCAGCAGGAATTCCGGCCGGCTCGGTTTGCCGAAGCGTTCGTTGCCGATCATGAAGGTCTCGTAGAGCAGCACGCCGCCGGGCTGCAGCACCTCGAACAGGTGGGGGAATAGTGGCCGGTGCAGGTAGTTGACGACGACCACCGCGCCGAACTTTCGACCAGCCAGTGGCCACGGGCTGTCATCCTCGAGATCGGCCGCGATCACTTCGACAGTGTCGGTGGCGGCGAGGCCGCTCACGTCGCGGTCGATCGCCGTCACGGGGTGGCCGCGGTCGGCGAAGAAGCGCGTGTGCCGCCCGTTGCCCGCTGCAACGTCGAGAATGGCGGCGCCGGCCGGCACGAGACCGGCCCAGGTGGCGATCCAGGCGGAAATCGTCATGGCTTGCGGCCTCCGGCGCCCTTTAGGTTCAGCAGGTTGCCGGACAGGATCAGGGCGGCGCCCAGCACCGTGAAGGTGTCGAGCCGCTCATCGTAGATCAGCCATCCGGCGAGCGCCGCCAGCGGCACGCGCAGGAAGTCCATCGGCACGACGATGGTCGCATCGGCGTGGAGCATCGCCCGTGTGAGGCAGTAGTGCGAGTAGGTGCCGAGGAAGGCGATGACGAGGATCCAGCCCCAGATGGGGGCGGAGGGCCACCGCCACACGGCGAGAGCGGGCACGAGGCCGATCGCCGACTGGATGATCAGCATCCAGAACAGGATGGCGACGACGCTGTCGGTGCGCGTCAGCGACTTCACCATGGTGACGGAGATGGCGAAGCCGACGGCGGCGGCCAGCGCGATCAGCTGGCCGGGCACGATCTCGTTGGCGCCCGGCCGCACGATGACGACGACACCGACGACACCCAGCACGACCGCCAGGTTCTTCCAGAGGCCCATGCGTTCGCCCAGGAAGGCCACCGCCAGGATCGCCGTCCAGATCGGCATGGTGAACTCGATCGAGATGACCTGGGCCAGCGGGATCAGGGTGAGCGCCAGGAACCAGGCGAACTGCGCGCCATAGTGAGCCACGTTGCGCACGACATGGTGCCAGGGCCGCGAGGTTTTCAGCGCAGCGAAGCCTCCGGCCAGGTGGATCAGCGGATAGAGCATGAAGAGGCCGATGATCGAGCGCATCTCCATGATCTGGAAGACATCGAGCGCACGCGTCGCCTCGCGCCCGGCGATCGCCATCAGCAGCATCGCCGACAGCCATCCGGCCATCCAGAAGGCGGCTTTCGTGGTGGAAGGGTGGTGGTCCATCGGCGGTTCGGCGGCGGAACGGAGGGGAGGGGGCGCGACAATCGGGCCTTGCGTCCGGCCCGACAAGCCACCATTTTTCAGGTGTCATGATTTTGTATCGTCTGCGCTGCGCCAAGGGCCACGAGTTCGAGAGCTGGTTCAAGGACGGCAAAACCTACGAGCGTCAGGAAAAGCGTTCCCTGATCGGCTGTCCGTCGTGCGGCAACGCGAAGATCACCCGGGCGCCGATGGCGCCGCGCATCGGCAAAGGGATCGACAAGGGGGGCGGCCAGGGACGCGACGAGCGCGCACCGGCTCCCATCGAGGCGCCAGCCGAAACGACCCCAAAGCAGCCGGCAGCGCCCGATCCCCAGATGGCGGCACTCGCCCGGGCCATGCCCAAGGAGATGCGTGAGACGCTGCTGAAACTGCGCGAGCAGGTCGAGAAGAACCTCGAACCGGTCGGCGAGAAGTTCGCCGAGGAGGCGCGCAAGATCCACTACGGCGAGAGCGACAAGCGCGGCATCTACGGCCAGACCACCGACGAGGAGGCCGAAGCGCTGGCCGACGAGGGCATCGAATTCGGCCGCCTGCCCTGGATCCCGCGGGGCAATTGACTCCGGCGGCAGGATGATATAGGACTATCGGGAGAGAATCCTATTTTTCTTTCCAGAGGGAGCCAAAAAGAAAGTCCAATCCGAGTTTTTGAAATGTCGCGTTTCTCGCGACATCGGAACGCCGGTCGGATGGGCAATTTGTTCAATCGATTCAATCGTTACCGGGTCGAATCGACGCTCCAAAAAAGCACCGAAACGGGTTTTTATTCTGTCGCGGTCTGAGCGACACCGAACAGCATGTAGTTCACGTCGAGATCGGTCTTGTTCAGGCTCCAGGTGCGGCTGAGCGGGTTGTAGACCACGCCCACGATCTCTTTCGTGGTGATGCCGCCGGCTTCGAGGCCGCGCACGACTTCGGAGGGTTTCAGGAATTTCTTCCAGTCGTGGGTGCCGCGCGGCAGCCAACCCAGGACGTATTCGGCGCCGGCGATGGCCAGCGCCCAGGCCTTGGCGGTGCGGTTGAGCGTCGACAGGAAAAGGAGGCCGCCGGGCTTCACCAGCCGGCCGCAGGACATCAGGAACAGATCGACGTCGGCCACGTGCTCCACGATCTCCAGCGCCAGCACGATGTCGAAGCGGGCGTCGCTTTTGGCCAGGGTCTCGGCGGTGCCTTGGCGATAGTCGATGGCCAATTCCTGCCGGCTGGCGTGGAGGCCCGCGACGGCGATGTTGCGGGCCGAAGCGTCGACGCCGGTCACCGTGGCACCGAGCCGCGCCATCGGCTGCGGCGGCGCGATCACGGATATAGCCGATGCGGGTCGGGCCCAGCCGGTGCAGCGGCGCGAACTTGCCGGCGGGGTCCCACCACTCGTCGGCGATGCGCGAAAAGCGCTCGATCTCGGCCGGATCGATGGTCGAGGGGACCGAGTTATGCGAAGGATGGCTCATGGCTGCGCTTGACCCATATGGTGTCGCCGGTGTCTATACCGCGCTTTCCGGGCGGGGGCTTCCCCTTCGAGCAGGTCAATGGCGCGCATCGTTCTCAAATTCGGCGGCACTTCGGTCGGCGACATCGAGCGGATCAAGAATGCCGCGCGCAAGGTCAAGGCCGAGGTCGCGCGCGGCAACGAGGTCGCGGTCGTGGTCTCGGCCATGTCGGGCGCCACCAACCAGCTCGTGAAGTGGGTCGGCGAGGTGGCACCCTTGCCCGATCCGCGCGAGTACGACGTCGTGGTGGCGACCGGCGAGCAGGTCACGATCGGCCTGCTGGCGCTGGCGCTCCAGCAGGAGGGCGTCAAGGCGCGCTCGTGGGGCTCGTGGCAGATCCCGATCAAGACCGATGCCGCCTACAGCAAGGCCCGGATCATCGATATCGACACCGCCGAGATGGCGCGCAGCCTGGCGGCCGGCGAGGTGCCGATCGTGCCGGGCTTCCAGGGCGTCTCGCCCGAGGGCCGCCTCACCACGCTGGGGCGCGGCGGATCGGACACCTCGGCGGTGGCGCTGGCGGCCGCCCTCAAGGCCGAGCGCTGCGACATCTACACCGACGTCGACGGCGTCTACACGACCGACCCCAGAATCGTCGAGAAGGCGCAGAAGATCGACCGCGTGACCTACGAGGAAATGCTCGAAATGGCCTCGCAGGGCTCGAAGGTGCTGCAGACGCGCTCGGTCGAGCTGGCGATGAATCATCATGTGCGCGTGCAGGTGCTGTCGTCGTTCGATGCCGCACTCGGCAGCGATCTGCCCGGCACGCTGGTTGTGGACGAGGACGAAATCATGGCCCAGGGACTCGAGAAATCCGTCGTGAGCGGCATCGCCTTCTCCAAGGACGAGGCCAAGGTCACCGTGACCCACGTGCCCGACCGGCCGGGCGTGGCGGCGGCGATCTTCGGACCGCTCGCCGCGGCCAACATCAACGTCGACATGATCGTGCAGAACGTCTCGCTCGACGGCAGCTCGACCGACATCACCTTCACGGTGCCGCGGGCCGACCTTGCCCGCGCGGTGCAGCGGCTGGAGCAGGCCAAGGCCCAGCTCAAGTTCGCCGAGGTCAAGTCGGACATCAACGTCGCCAAGGTCTCGGTGATCGGCGTCGGCATGCGCAGCCACGCCGGCGTGGCGCTCAAGATGTTCGAGACGCTGGCCGCCAAGGGCATAAACATCCAGGTGATCTCGACCTCGGAGATCAAGATCAGCGTCCTGATCGCGGCCGATTACACCGAGCTCGCAGTCCGCGCATTGCACACGGCTTACGATCTCGACGCCGCCTGATCGCATTAGTTTCCTTGGTGGTTATGCGAATAAGCGGGTAGGCAGTTCGGCGCGGGTCTTGCTATAAGCGGGCCATGCGCACGGAAGTCACCCGCAAGGCTTGCCTCAACGCCCGCCCGCTGGCGGCGTGGCGAGCCTGCGCCTGCGCCATAGACCGCAGCTTCGTCGTCATCCGACTCAAGCATCCCGCGGTCTGACCATGGAGAGATCGACTCCACTGGCCGGACCGCGAATGCTCCTCAAGCGGCTCCGGGACACGATGGCGCGTGCCGGCTCCGTCGAGGACACGCTCGGCGAGGTCGTGCGTCTGGTGGCCAACGAGATGG
>MEMN01000134.1:28010-31502 GCA_001767945.1 Alphaproteobacteria bacterium RIFCSPHIGHO2_12_FULL_66_14
TCTCGTGGGCGACATCGCCGCCCATGGCCGGTCGCTGGCGCTGGATGACGCGCAGGCCCATCCGCAGTTCGCCTATCGCCCCGAAACGGGCGAGGAAATCTATCATTCGCTCGCCGGCGTGCCGATCGTGCGCGCCGGCCGCGTGCTCGGCGTCCTCGTTGTGCAGAACCGCACGCGCCGCCAGTACGATGAGGAGGAAATCGAGACCCTGCAGACCATCGCCATGGTGCTGGCGGAGTTGATCGCGGCCGGCCACATCGTGAGCCCGAACGAGATGCAGCAGGTCGACGGTCTCGGTCTGCTGCCGCTGCGCATAGACGGCGTGCAGCTGACGGCAGGCGTCGCGATTGGCCGCGCCGTGCTGCACGAGCCGCGTATCGTGATCCAGCGGGTCGTCGCCGAGGATGTGACCCTGGAGCAGGAGCGCTTCGAGGACGCCGTGCGCGGCGTGCGGGCCGATGTCGACCGCATGCTCGAGGCGCACGACATGCAGTCGGGCGAGCAGCGCGAGATTCTCGAGACCTTCCGGATGTTCGTCGACGACCGCGGCTGGATGGAGCGTGTGCGCGAGGCCGTGGCGTCAGGCCTAACCGCCGAGGCGGGCGTGCAGCGCGCCTTCGACGACGTGCGCACCCGGCTCGGGCAATCGACCGATCCCTACATCCGCGAACGCCTGAGCGATCTGCAGGATCTCAGCAACCGACTGCTGCTCCGGCTGACCGGCCGTGTCGCTGCCGATCCGAGCTCGATGCCCGACGACATGATCGTCATCGCCCGCGACATGGGGCCGGCGGAGCTGCTCGACTACGATCGGACACGCCTGCGCGGCGTCGTGCTCGAGGAGGGTTCGGCGTTGAGCCATGTCGCTATCGTCGCGCGCGCCCTCGATATTCCCGTGGTCGGTCGCGCGGCCGACGTCCTGTCGCGGGTAGAGCCGGGCGATTCGATCGTCGTCGACGGCGACAACGCCCAGGTGCTGGTGCGCCCGGCCGAGGACGTGCTGCAGACGGTCAACGCTGCCATCGAGACTCGGGTCGAGCGGCGGCGCAAATACGCGGCGCTCCGCGACCTGCCGTCGGTGACGCGCGACCAGGCCCGGGTCTCGCTGCACATGAATGCCGGTCTGCTGATCGACATGCAGCATCTCGACGACACCGGCGCCGATGGGGTCGGCCTCTACCGGACCGAGATTCCGTTCATGGTGCGTTCGGAGTTTCCCGACGTCGATGCGCAGGCCTGGCTCTATGGCCGCGTCCTCGACCTTGCCGATGGACGGCCGGTGACCTTCCGGACGCTCGATGTCGGCGGCGACAAGGTACTTCCCTATGTCGGCGCCTTCGGCGACGACAATCCGGCGATGGGCTGGCGGGCCATCCGGATCGGTCTCGACCGGCCGGCAATGCTGCGCCGGCAGCTTCGTGCCCTGATCCAGGCCGCCAACGGCCGGCCGCTGTCGGTCATGTTTCCAATGATCGCCGAGGTTGCTGAACTCCTCAGCGCCCGGCAGCTGCTCGAGCTCGAACTCGACCGGGCCCGGCGGCGCGGTCAGGCCATGCCGGAGCATTTGCGCGTTGGTGTTATGTTCGAAGTGCCTGCCCTGGCCTGGCAGCTGGACAGCCTGCTGCCCCATGTCGACTTTGTTTCAGTGGGGACGAACGATCTCCTGCAGTTCCTCTACGCTGCGGATCGCGGGAACAGCCGGGTGGCCGGCCGCTACGACAGCTTGTCTCCTGCACTGCTGAGACTGCTACATTTTGTGGTGGAGAAGGTGCGGCCGGCCGGAGTCGATCTCTCCGTCTGCGGCGAGATGGCGGGACGGCCGGTCGAGGCGCTGGCTCTTCTTGCGGTCGGAGTGCGCTCTCTCTCGATGTCGCCCGGTTCCATCGGGCCGGTGAAGGCGATGATCCGGTCGCTCGACCTCGCCGAAGCGACCGGTTTCATGGGCGATGCGCTTTCACAACCAGACCGACCCATGCGCGAGACGCTGCGCCTCTTCGCCGCCGACCATGCGATCGAAATTTAACGCCAGAAGTCGAATCGCTTTTGCCCTGTCATGGCACCTCTGCTAAGAGTTGGGTGCGAGGGGAAAGCAGGGTCTATTATGCCGGATCAGGTCGATTGGCGTGCGGTCGAACGCGAGGCCACACCAGGCCGCGCGGTTGGTCGTTTGCTGCGCGACCAACGAGTGGCGCGCAGCCTCGATTTGTCCGCCGTCGAAAAGAGTTTGCGCATCCGGCGTAGTCACCTCGAGGCGATCGAGGACGGCCGCTTCGACAAGCTTCCCGGTGCTGCCTACATCCCGGCATTTCTGCGGGCCTATTCCGCGCATGTCGGACTCGATCCCGAGAAGGTACTGACCGCCTATCACCTGTCCGGTCCGGTTCCCATCAAGCGTCCTGTGTCGCTGCCGGCCGATTTCCCGATTGTCGAACGGCGTGCGCCGATCGGCCTTGCAGTGCTGACGGTCTTCCTGGTCGTCGGCGCAGGCTACGCGGTGTGGAATTATTTGCCGCGCGAGCAGTCGGTGGTCGCCGAGAAGGTGCCGCCCGTGCCGGACCGCCTGCTGGCGGCGCGGCCTGTGGATCCGTCGCCTGCTGATGATGCAGCGCCGATGGCCGCGACGCCCAGCCCGCCGGCAGCTCCGGATGTCCGTAGCACGTCCGGCGGCTTGCCGGCCGAAATCTGGCCGGCACCAAAACAGGAGTCGGTTGTTCAGCCCGCACCGCTCGCCCCGCCCGTGGTCGTCGCGGTGCCCGCGCCGCCGCCACCGGTCGTGATGACGCTTCCAGCCATCGGCCAGGCGCAGGCAGCGCAGCCGCCGGCCCAGGTCGAACAGCCGCGCGTTCCCGCGCCGCCGACCGCAGCGCCCGCGACCGAGGAAGCCGTGGCGCGCACCCCTCCAGGCGAGCCGGCGCCGAGCCTGCCCATGAAGGTCGACACGCCGGTCAGTGTGCGAGTCAACAGCTGGGTCGAATTGCGGGCACCCAATGGCGATGTGTTGGCGCAGACCTACGTTCGCGCCGGCGAAAGCTATGTCGTGCCGGCCGGGATAGCCTACCGCGTCATCGACGCGCGCTAGGTCGGACGGCAGCCCCGGCGGCTGGATAAGCCGTCCGCCCGCAGCTACATTGATGGGCATGAGCATCAGACCCTACCGCGACATCGTGCGCCGCAAGTCGCGGCGGATCATGGTTGGGTCCGTGCCGGTCGGCGGCGATTCGCCGATCACGGTCCAGACCATGACAAACACGCTGACGGCGGATGCCGAGGCGACAGTTGCGCAGATTCGCCGCTCCGAGGAGGCCGGTGTCGATATCGTGCGTGTTTCCTGCCCCGACGAGGAATCGACCGCCGCGCTGCCCGCGATCGTACGAGCGGCCAAGGTGCCGATCGTGGCCGATATCCATTTTCACTATAAACGCGCCATCGAGGCGGCTGAGGCGGGCGCTGCCTGCCTGCGGATCAATCCCGGCAACATCGGCAGCGCCGAGC
>MEMN01000134.1:31541-39328 GCA_001767945.1 Alphaproteobacteria bacterium RIFCSPHIGHO2_12_FULL_66_14
GCGGCCTACCAGCAGCTCGCCGACGCCTGCGACTACCCGCTGCACATCGGCGTCACCGAGGCGGGGGGCTTGCGGACCGGCACGGTGAAATCCTCCATCGGCTTGGGCTCGCTCCTGTGGGCGGGCATCGGCGACACGGTGCGCGTGTCGCTGTCGGCCGAGCCCGAGGAAGAGGTCCGCGTCGGCTTCGAGATGCTGAAGGCGCTCGGTCTGCGCCATCGCGGTGTCAACATCATTTCCTGCCCGTCGTGCGCGCGCCAGCAGTACGACGTGATCCGCACCGTCGAGGCGCTGGAGAAGCGGGTCGGCCACATCACGACGCCGATGACGGTGTCGGTAATCGGCTGCGTCGTGAACGGCCCTGGCGAAGCACGGGAGACCGACATCGGTTTCACCGGCGGCGGCGCCAACAACCATCAGGTCTATGTCGCCGGCGTCCCGCACCATCGGCTGAAGGATGGCAATGTCGTCGACCATCTGGTGGCGCTGATCGAGAAGAAGGCGGCCGAGATCGAAGCGGCGAAGGCCGCCGATGAGCAGCGACATCGCACCGCCGCGGAGTAGCGGCGTTCGATCCCCTCCATTCGACGACTTTCAAGGCGATTTCCCGTGAGCAAACTTCAGCCCGTGCGCGGCACGCACGATCTTCTCCCCGACGACTACCGGCGCTTCCGCCACGTCGTCGACACGGCGCGCGATGTGGCGCGCCTCTACGGCTATCGCGAGATGGCGACGCCGGTCTTCGAGTTCACCGAGCTGTTCGCGCGCGGCATCGGCGAGGCGACCGACGTGGTCTCGAAGGAGATGTACACGTTCAAGGATCGGGGCGACGAATCCCTGACGCTCCGGCCAGAATATACCGCCGGCATCTGCCGCGCCTTCATCTCCAACGGCGAACTCGGCCAGCAGCTGCCACTGAAGGTCTTTGCCGCCGGCCCGATGTTCCGCTACGAGCGGCCGCAGAAGGGGCGCTCGCGCCAGTTCCACCAGATCGACATCGAGGTGCTGGGCGCGCCCGAGCCGGGCGCCGACATCGAGGTGATCTCGGTGGCGGCCGACATCCTCGATCGCCTCGGCATTCTCGAGCGCTGCGTGCTCAGGATGAATTCCCTGGGCGATCCCGAGTGCCGGGCGGTCTATCGCAAGGTGCTGGTCGATTATTACTCCAGCCACCTCGGCAAGCTCTCGGAGGATTCGAAGGGTCGCCTGCAGCGCAACCCCTTGCGCATCCTCGACAGCAAGGACGAGGCCGACATCGCGATCAACAAAAACGCGCCGAGCTTCACCGACCACCTCAACCAGGCAAGCCGCGACTTCTTCAAGACGGTGCAGGATGGCTTGGGCGCCGCCGGCATCGGCTTCGAGATCGATCCCGGCCTGGTGCGCGGTCTCGACTACTACACCCACACGGCCTTCGAGTTCGTCACCAGCCACCTCGGCGCCCAGGGCACGGTGCTGGGCGGTGGCCGCTATGACGGGCTGATCGCCGAGCTGGGCGGGCCGCCGACCGCCGGCATCGGCTGGGCCGGCGGGATCGAGCGCCTGATGATGCTGTGCAACGAGCCGCCGGCCGAGCCGCGGCCGGTCGTGATCGCGCCCCTGGGTGCCGCCGCCGAGGCCAAGGCGCTGGGGATTGCCCGGGCGCTGCGCCGCCAGGGGATCACCGTCGAACAGGATTTTCGCGGCAACATGAAGCGGCGCCTGCAGCGGGCCAACAAGCTCAATGCCCGCGCCGCGGTCATCATCGGCGACGACGAGCTGGCCAAGGGCGTGGCGCAGCTCAAGGATTTCGACAGCGGCGAGCAGCGCGAAGTGGCGCTGGACGCCCTCGCCGGCGCATTGAAGGGCTGAACGTCGTGTCGCTTTTGCTGAAACTCAACCAGATCGTGACCCGCCACGCCGAACTGCAGGCGGCACTTTCCGCCGGCACGCTCGACTCGCAGAAGTTCGTCGCGGCGTCGAAGGAGTATGCCGATCTCGGCCCGCTGGTCGAGGCGGTGAACGAATGGCACAAGGCCGAGCAGGAGCTTAAGGACGCCGAGGCGATGGCCGGCGATCCCGACATGAAGGCGATCGCCGAGGAAGAGGCGGCGGCACTGCGCAAGCGCCTGCCCGAGCTCGAGCAGGCCGTGAAACGCATGCTGCTGCCCAAGGATGCCGCCGACGAGAAGAACGCCATCCTCGAAATCCGTGCCGGCACGGGTGGCGACGAGGCCGCCCTGTTCGCGGCGGACCTCTTCCGCATGTACCAGCGTTATGCCGCCGAGCACGGCTGGAAGTTCGAGATCATGGAACTCTCCGACACCGGCATCGGCGGCTACAAGGAGGCGATCGCAACCGTCACGGGTCGCAACGTGTTCGCCCGCCTGAAGTTCGAATCGGGCGTGCACCGCGTGCAGCGCGTGCCGGCTACCGAAGGCTCGGGCCGCATCCACACCTCGGCGGCGACCGTCGCGGTGTTGCCGGAAGCCGAGGAATTCGACGTCAAGATCGACGAAAAAGACCTCAGGATCGATGTTTTCCGCTCCTCCGGCCCGGGTGGGCAGTCGGTCAATACGACGGATTCGGCGGTGCGCATCACGCATATCCCGACCGGCGTCGTGGTCAGCCAGCAGGACGAGAAGAGCCAGCACAAGAACAAGGCCAAAGCGATGAAGATCCTGCGGGCCAGGCTCTACGATGCCGAGCGCCAGCGCCGCGACGACGTGCGCGCCGCCGACCGCAAGGGCCAGGTCGGCAGCGGCGATCGCAGCGAGCGCATCCGCACCTATAATTTTCCGCAGAGCCGCGTCACCGACCACCGCATCAATCTCACGCTCTACAAGCTGGATGAGGTGCTCGAGGGCCGCGGACTGGACGAACTCATCGATGCGCTGATCGCCGACGATGAGGCGGGCCGTCTGGCGGAGCTGGCGGCCTAGTTGACGTCCGGCGCCGCGACCTACGACGCGCTGCTCCGCGACGCCGCCGTCGCGCTGACCGCGGCCGGCATCGACAACGCCCGCTTCGAAGCCCGTCTGCTGCTGGCCCATGCGGCCAGGGTCCCGATCGAGCGGCTGATCGCCCATGGCAGCGAGATCGCGCCACCAGCCGTGGCCGAGGTTCTGCGCGGGCTCACGGCGCGCCGCATCCGGCGCGAACCGATGGCCTATATCGTGGGCGAGCGTGAATTCTGGGGATTGCCGTTCAAGGTCTCGCCCGCCGTCCTCGTGCCGCGACCTGACAGCGAGACATTGATCGAGGCGGCGCTGGCGCTGATGCCGGGGCGAACCGAGCCGTGGCGGATCGTCGATCTCGGCGTCGGCTCGGGCTGCCTGCTGCTCACCCTGCTCCGGGAATTTCCCAACGCGAGCGGTGTTGGCATGGATACCTCGGCTGCAGCCTTGGCGGTGGCAGAGGCCAACGCCGAAGCTTTGGGTGTTGTGGCGCGGGTGAGGCTCGTCAGCGGCGATTGGCGGCGGCCGGGCTGGGCCGGGCGGTTGGGCGGCCCTTTCGATCTCCTCGTCTCCAACCCGCCCTACGTCGAGACGGCAGCGGTCGGCGGGCTGATGCCGGATGTGGCCCAATTCGAACCCCGGCTCGCCCTGGACGGGGGTGGGGACGGGCTTGCGGCGTATCGCGCCATCGCCGGCGAGGCGGCCGGACTGGTTGTTCCGGCAGGCCGCGTCCTGATAGAAACCGGGCAGGGCCAAGCACCTGAAATATCGAGTCTTTTCTCGGCTGCTGGGTTCAGCGTCGGAGTGCCCTGGAGGGACCTCGGCGGGATCGACCGTATTGTCCCGGCAACGCATTAAGGAGTTGGCAAGGGAGGGGAATAGGACTAGCTTGCCTCTTGTCCCCTAGGGGGCTTCGCCCGAGCCGCTCGGCGGCAACGGGCAAATATATCCCTCTGAAATTGAGCCGTGACGGCGCCCATGAAGGGCAGAGGGTCGCCAACAACAACCCGTCCGGCGTGCAACTGGCCCAAGGTTAATGAGACCAAACAATCGTCAGCGATCGCGCGGCGGTCGCAATGGTGGCGGCGGAGGCGGTGGTGGTGGCCACGGCCATCACAAGCAGCATCACAATCCCAATCGCCCGCCCAATCGAAATCAGATGTTCGACAGCAGCGGCCCCGACGTCCGGGTTCGCGGCAATGCCCATCAGGTCTTCGACAAGTATCAGGCCCTTGCCAGGGAAGCGGCGGCTTCGGGCGACCGAATCCAGGCCGAAGCCTATTGGCAGTACGCCGACCACTATTTCCGCATGATCCAGACCATGGGCGGTTTCGGTCAGCGCAACAACGTCGGTTATGGCGACGAAGAGGGCGGTCAGCAGAATCCGCAGCAGCAGGGACAACCGGGCGGAGGTCAACAGGCCGGCCCGCCCCCCAGCAATGCCAACGGCCATGCCCCGGGTGAGCGCATGGGCGGACGGGGTGACGACGCCAATGATCCCGATCCCGGTCTTGGCGGTGTCGCGTTCCTGCAAACCGGGCGCAGCGCATCGTCCGAGGAGGATCCGGCGGCCGACGACCAGCCCGAAATCCCCGCGTTTACGCCTCCGGCCGGCCGGCGCGGCTGATCGTCGATCCGGAGAAGAGCGTCGAGAACGTCCGCCGGTTGCCACCGTCGGGCGTTTTTTGTTGGCCGGGGAAGTGGACTGTGGCCGGTTGAAAGAAGCCGCTCGGAGCCATCTTCGAGCATGTCATGCGCCACCGCTGAGCGCTCGCGATATGCCTTCTTCGCTTTGGCCCGCGTGACCGGTTCCTTGCGATTTTCATGATCGACGAGCCGGCATGGTCCTGTCCATCGGACGTTACTTTTCTCCCCGTTCTCTTGATCTAGATCGTGTCGGTGCGCCCTCATGGGGCGGCATAGTTGGATCGAAAAGCCGCGCCTTCGATCCGGTCTTGTACCTGCATGATCGCTTCCCATATCGGTCGCAGGATGCCCGGATAGGGGTCCGCTCTTTCGCCTGCCGCATGCCGGGGGCGTGAATGAAAGGGTAGAGCAATGAATCAAGAGAAATACACCGAACGCATGCGGGGTTTCCTGCAGAGCGCCCAGATGCTGGCGCTGCGCGATGGCCACCAGCGCTTCGTTCCCGACCATCTTCTGAAAGTCCTGCTCGACGATCCGGAAGGCCTCGCGGCCAACCTGATCACGTCCGCAGGTGGCGATTCGCGGGTCGTGCATCGCGAAGTCGAGGCCAATCTCGCCAAGCACCCCAAGGTCGAGGGCCAGGGGGCGGGTCAGGTCTATCTGGCGCCGGAAACGGCGCGCCTGTTCGAGCAGGCCGAAGCGATTTCCGAGAAAGCCGGCGACTCCTTCGTCACCGTCGAGCGGATGTTGCTCGCCCTGGTGCTCGCCAAGGGCACCGAGGCGGCCAACGCGCTGGCCAAGGGCGGCGTGAAGGCGCCGGCGCTGGAAAAGGCCATCCAGGAGCTGCGCAAGGGAAGGACCGCCGATACGGCGTCGGCCGAGAGCGGCTACGATGCCCTCAAGAAGTATGCCCGCGACCTCACCCAGATGGCGCGTGAAGGCAAGCTCGACCCGGTGATCGGTCGCGACGAGGAAATCCGTCGCGCGATCCAGGTGCTGAGCCGCCGCACCAAGAACAACCCCGTGCTGATCGGTGAGCCGGGCGTCGGCAAGACCGCCATCGCCGAGGGCCTGGCGCTGCGAATCGTCAACGACGACGTGCCGGAATCGCTGAAAGGCAAGAAGCTGATGTCGCTCGACCTCGGCGCCATGGTGGCGGGCGCCAAGTACCGTGGCGAATTCGAGGAGCGCCTGAAGGCGGTGTTGTCGGAGATCGCCTCGGCCGAAGGCGACATCGTCGTCTTCATCGACGAGCTGCACACCCTGATCGGGGCGGGCAAGGCCGATGGCGCGATGGATGCCTCCAACATGCTGAAGCCGGCGCTGGCGCGCGGCGAGCTGCATTGCGTCGGCGCCACGACGCTCGACGAATACCGCAAGCACATCGAGAAGGACGCGGCACTTGCGCGCCGCTTCCAGCCGGTGTTCGTGGCCGAACCGACTGTCGAGGACACGGTCTCGATCCTGCGCGGCCTCAAGGAGAAGTACGAGTTGCACCACGGCGTGCGCATCGCCGATGCCGCCATCGTGGCGGCGGCAACGCTTTCCAACCGCTACATCACCGATCGGTTCCTGCCCGACAAGGCAATCGACTTGATGGACGAGGCGGCCAGCCGCATCCGCATGCAGGTCGACAGCAAGCCGGAGGATCTCGACGAACTCGACCGGCGTATCATCCAGCTCAAGATCGAGCGCGAAGCGTTGAAGAAGGAAAGCGATCCGGCGTCGCGCGAGCGGTTGCAGAAGCTGGAAAAGGAACTGAGCGAGCTCGAGCAGAAGTCGGCAGGGCTGACGGCGCAGTGGAAGTCGGCCAAGGACAAGCTGGCCGACGCCCAGAAGGTCAAGGAGCAGCTCGACAAGGCGCGCCATGAACTCGAGATCGCGCAACGCAAGGGCGAGCTCGCCCGCGCGGGAGAGCTGTCCTACGGCGTCATCCCCGAACTCGAGAAGAAGCTCAAGGCGGCGGAAAACATCGAGCTCAGCGGCAGCCGCGGCGTGAAGGAAGAAGTCATGCCCGAGGACATCGCCGCGGTGGTCTCGCGCTGGACCGGCATCCCCGTCGACAAGATGCTCGAAGGTGACCGGGCCAAGCTGCTCCGCATGGAAGAGGAGCTGCATAAGCGTGTGATCGGCCAGGACGAGGCGATCAATGCGGTCTCAAACGCCGTACGTCGGGCGCGGGCGGGCCTGCAGGATCCCAACCGGCCGATGGGGTCGTTCCTGTTCCTGGGGCCGACCGGTGTCGGCAAGACCGAGCTCACGAAGGCGCTGGCGAACTACCTGTTCGACGACGACCACGCGATGGTGCGCATCGACATGAGCGAGTTCATGGAGAAGCATGCCGTCAGCCGCCTGATCGGCGCCCCGCCGGGCTATGTCGGCTACGACGAGGGCGGCGTGCTCACCGAAGCGGTGCGTCGCCGGCCTTACCAGGTGATCCTGTTCGACGAGGTCGAAAAGGCCCATCCCGACGTGTTCAACGTGCTGCTGCAGGTACTGGACGACGGTCGCCTGACCGACGGCCAGGGCCGCACGGTGCATTTCAACAACACGCTGATCGTGCTCACGTCCAACCTCGGCAGTGCGCATCTGGCGGCACTTGCCGAAGGCCAGTCGACCGAGACGGTGCGCGAGCAGGTGATGGAAGAGGTGCGCCGCGCCTTCCGGCCGGAGTTCCTCAACCGCCTCGACGAGATCCTGTTGTTCAACCGGCTGAGCCGGGCGCACATGACGGACATCGTCGACATCCAGCTCGGCCAGCTGCGCAAGCTTCTGGCCGATCGCAAGATCAGCCTCGAGCTGGACAAGAAGGCGCTGCAGTGGCTGGCCAACCGCGGCTACGATCCGGTCTACGGCGCCCGGCCGCTGAAGCGCGTCATCCAGCGCAGTCTTCAGAATCCGCTGGCGACCCTGCTGCTCGAGGGCCGCATCAAGGACGGCGACACCGTCGAGGTCGGCGTCGAGAACGGTGAACTCATGATCGCCGGCCAGCGCGTGCTGGGCGAGGCCGCCGACTAGACGTTAGTCGCCTCGCGCGACCTGGGGCGTCGCAGGTTCCTTGGGAGCCTGCGGCGCTTTCTTCGTTTGGGATGCCTTCTCACCTGCCGGCTTTTCGACATCGGCCGCCACCGGCGCGTTCTTCAGCAGGCTGAGATACTGGCGTGTCAGCGCGCGGAAACGGGGGAGATCCTTGCCGCCGACGGC
>MEMN01000134.1:39337-41440 GCA_001767945.1 Alphaproteobacteria bacterium RIFCSPHIGHO2_12_FULL_66_14
CGAGCCGACAAAGCCGATCACCTGGCCCTGGCGAACCGACACGCCGGGCTTGATTCCCGGTCCTATGCGCGACATGTGCGCGTAGGCCGTGGCGATGTCCTTCGTGTGCTGCAACTTGACGTAGAGTCCGTAGCCGCCGTTTCGTCCCGCCGTTACCACCTTGCCTGCGCCGGCGGCCAGAATCGGCGTGCCCGGTGGGGCTGCGAAGTCGACACCGGCATGGAGGGCGCTGAAGCCCAGAATCGGGTGCTGACGCATGCCGAACCGCGACGTGATGCGCGATGCATCCATGGGCGTGCGCAGGAACGAGCGCACCACGCTTTCTCCTTGCGGACTGTAGAAGCCCTCGGCGGCACCATGCGGGCGGAAGCGGATCACCGTCACGGTGCGCTTCAGGAGATGCAGTTGGCCTGCCAGCAGCCGGCCAGGGTGCGTTATCCGTCCGTCGCTGGTCACAAGTTGCTCGAGCAGGACCGTGAACTTTTGACCCTCCTTGAGTTCGCGCTGGAAATCGACGTCATAGGATAGCGCGCGAATGAACTCGACCATCGCCGCCGACGGCGCGCCGCCGTTCATGCCGCTTCGCTGCAGCGAACCATTGCGTTCGGCCTCGACGCGAACGATGCGCGGGCTCACCTTGTAGATTTTCTCCTCGGCGTCGTACGAACCGTCATCCTGGCGCAGCACGAAGTATTCGCGCTCAGGTTGCGGGCGTACCGACAGCGACAGCACGCGCGGCGCGTCGGGCTGCTCGGGCATCGTCTGCATCAGCAGCTCGATCGTCTCGCCCGCCGCAAGCTTTTTCTTCTTCAGGAGCGACTGCAGCCTTTCGGCGATCTGCTTGCGATCCGCTTCAGGCACGTCGATGTCGGCCAGCATCTTCTCGACGGTATCGCCGCGTTCCAGGCGGAGCGTGAGTTCGTAGCGATCGCTGGCCGGCGGTTCCGGATCGGCGGCCGGTTCCGGCTCTTTCATCTGAAAGCCCTTGAACTCGTCCTGGGAGAGCGGCGGCGGCGGTGTGAGTTCGATATCGGCGAGCGTGAGATTGGCCAGAACGAGCGGCGGTGGCTCTGCTTGAGCCGTCTCGACATCGGGTATCGGCCGTTGCGTGACAAGCAAGCCGCCCAACGCCAGGAGCAGGGTTCCGGCAATGAGTCCGATAGCGCCGAGGACAGGCCAGATCACCCCAAAAGCAGTGCTTTTGGCAGTTTTCGGCCGGTCCGACGGAGAGGGGAAATCCGTCATGACCGTTGACCTATTACGGGTCCGGTGGGTCCGGACCTCAGCTAGGGTTGGCGTCGCGGGGACGATTTTGTCCCCAACGGCGGTTCGCTACATATTGATGCCGAAAAGCCCGGCAGGCCACAACAATACCATAGGTTTGACGTGCTTTTTGCTGATCCCGCGTGACCGTCTCACATCTGCAATTTTACGTTTGACACCCCTAGGACCGGCCCATATAAGCGCGGCTCCCACGGCGAACGGGGTGTACCGAAAACGTCGCGCGTAATTGCGGCGCAGGGTTTCATGACCCTAACGGTTCCCGCTTCTGCCAAAGGTCTCGGCCAGTGCCTCTCCGGAGGTGGTCGTGCGCTCTATGCATTGTCTGTTTGGAAAGGGATACGCCGGCGGCGGCGGACGTTTGCGCTTTGGCGCGAATGTTTCTGCCGTCGCTAGTTCGAACGTTCGACGCAAGTCGGACTTAGTAATCTAGTGACGGGATCTCGCTCTTCCCCTCTTCGCAAGTTGGGGTGGAAGGGTACGTTAAACTTGAGAGTTTGATCCTGGCTCAGAACGAACGCTGGCGGCAGGCTTAACACATGCAAGTCGAACGCGTGTAGCAATACACGAGTGGCGCACGGGTGAGTAACGCGTGGATATCTGCCTTTTGGTTCGGAATAACCCCGGGAAACTGGGGCTAATACCGGATGGTTCCTTCGGGATAAAGATTTATCGCCAAAAGATGAGTCCGCGTCCGATTAGCTAGTTGGTGAGGTAATGGCTCACCAAGGCGACGATCGGTAGCTGGTCTGAGAGGACGATCAGCCACACTGGGACTGAGACACGGCCCAGACTCCTACGGGAGGCAGCAGTGGGGAATAT
>MEMN01000134.1:41470-44875 GCA_001767945.1 Alphaproteobacteria bacterium RIFCSPHIGHO2_12_FULL_66_14
AGCGCGTGTAGGCGGTTGTCCAAGTTGGGTGTGAAAGCCTTGAGCTCAACTCAAGAAATGCACTCAGTACTGGATGACTAGAGGACCGGAGAGGATAGTGGAATTCCCAGTGTAGTGGTGAAATACGTAGAGATTGGGAAGAACACCAGTGGCGAAGGCGGCTATCTGGACGGTTTCTGACGCTAAGACGCGAAAGCGTGGGGAGCAAACAGGATTAGATACCCTGGTAGTCCACGCCGTAAACGATGGGTGCTAGACGTTGGCGAGCTTGCTCGTCAGTGTCGCAGCTAACGCGTTAAGCACCCCGCCTGGGGAGTACGGCCGCAAGGTTGAAACTCAAAGGAATTGACGGGGGCCCGCACAAGCGGTGGAGCATGTGGTTCAATTCGACGCAACGCGCAGAACCTTACCAGCCCTTGACATGTGACTCGCCGGGACCAGAGACGGTCCCTTCGGTTCGGCCGGAGTCAACACAGGTGCTGCATGGCTGTCGTCAGCTCGTGTCGTGAGATGTTGGGTTAAGTCCCGCAACGAGCGCAACCCTCGTCTCCAGTTGCCATCAGGTAATGCTGGGCACTTTGGAGAAACTGCCGGTGACAAGCCGGAGGAAGGTGGGGATGACGTCAAGTCCTCATGGCCCTTACGGGCTGGGCTACACACGTGCTACAATGGCGGTGACAATGGGATGCAATGGGGCGACCCGGAGCCGATCCTAAAAAACCGTCTCAGTTCGGATTGCACTCTGCAACTCGAGTGCATGAAGTTGGAATCGCTAGTAATCGCGGATCAGCATGCCGCGGTGAATACGTTCCCGGGCCTTGTACACACCGCCCGTCACGCCATGGGAGTTGGTTCTACCCGAAGACGGTGCGCTAACCGCAAGGAGGCAGCCGGCCACGGTAGGATCAATGACTGGGGCGAAGTCGTAACAAGGTAGCCGTAGGGGAACCTGCGGCTGGATCACCTCCTTTCTAAGGAAGATCGGAAGCAATTCCGGTCTTTACTTGACACACTACGGAGCCGCGGTTCTCAAGCCGTGGTCGCCGCCGCCGTCGCATCCCTTTCCATTGATGGTACTTGGCGAGACGGAGTCTCTTTGCTCCGTCGCTTCGTCTGCCCGAAACGGGCTAGTAGCTCAGCTGGTTAGAGCGCGCGCTTGATAAGCGTGAGGTCGGAGGTTCAAATCCTCCCTGGCCCACCAAGTCGCGCGACGGCTCAACCCTTGTAAGCGGGGCTGGCCGGCGCGCCTCAAAGGTGTCGTGAGGCCTGACGAAGCGAGATCGCGCCGACCGAAAGCTCAAACGGGGGCATAGCTCAGTTGGGAGAGCGCCTGCTTTGCAAGCAGGAGGTCGTCGGTTCGATCCCGTCTGCCTCCACCATCAACCAAGAACACACGCGCCTGAAACGGCGCACGGTTCGTTCTTTGACATCGTTTATCTGAAGAGGTCTGAAAGTCTAAAAAATTCCTTGCTCTGCATCTCTCAAAGGCAGGGTGGAGGAATGGGTAGATCAAGGCCGTTTTGTTGTGGGGGTCGTCCCCTGCACGGAACGAGCCGAAGACGACAATCGCAAGATTGTCTTTTTCGCTGACAAAACGTGAGATCAAGCACAATAAGGGCGTTTGGCGGATGCCTTGGCACTGAGAGGCGATGAAGGACGTGGCAGGCTGCGATAAGCTTCGGGGAGTTGCCAGCACACTTTGATCCGAAGATTTCCGAATGGGGAAACCCCATCCATCAGGATGATCGTCGACTGAATCCATAGGTCGACGAGGCAAACCCAGGGAACTGAAACATCTCAGTACCTGGAGGAAAGGACATCAACAGAGACTCCGCTAGTAGTGGCGAGCGAACGCGGACTAGGCCAGTGACACGATCGTAAGAACCGGAACACTCTGGAAAGGGTGGCCATAGCGGGTGATAGCCCCGTACGGGTAGAAAGCGGTCGGGTCCTTGAGTAGGGCGGGACACGTGCAATCCTGTCTGAACACGGGGGGATCACCCTCCAAGCCTAAGTACTCCTCAGTGACCGATAGTGAACAAGTACCGTGAGGGAAAGGTGAAAAGCACCCCGACAAGGGGAGTGAAATAGACCTGAAACCGAACGCCTACAAACAGTCGGAGGCCGCAAGGCTAACGGCGTACCTTTTGTATAATGGGTCAGCGACTTACTCTGTGCAGCAAGCTTAAGCCGATAGGTGTAGGCGCAGCGAAAGCGAGTCTGAATAGGGCGCTTAGTTGCACGGAGTAGACCCGAAACCGGGTGATCTAGTCATGGGCAGGTTGAAGGTGTGGTAACACGCACTGGAGGACCGAACCGGTTACCGTTGCAAAGGTATCGGATGACCTGTGATTAGGGGTGAAAGGCCAACCAAACTCGGAAATAGCTGGTTCTCCGCGAAAACTATTTAGGTAGTGCGTCGAATGATTACCGCCGGGGGTAGAGCACTGGATGGGCTAGGGGGATCCAAAGTCTTACCAAACCTAACCAAACTCCGAATACCGGCGAGTACAGTTCGGCAGACAGACGGCGGGTGCTAAGGTCCGTCGTCGAGAGGGAAACAGCCCAGACCGCCAGCTAAGGTCCCTAAGTCATGGCTAAGTGGGAAAGGATGTGGGAAGGCCAAAACAACCAGGAGGTTGGCTTAGAAGCAGCCATCCTTTAAAGAAAGCGTAATAGCTCACTGGTCTAAATAAGCCAGCCTGCGCCGAAGATGTACCGGGGCTCAAGCCATGCACCGAAGCTGCGGACTCGAAAGAGTGGTAGCGGAGCGTTCCGTAAGCCTGTGAAGGGATAGGGGTGACCCGTCCTGGAGGTATCGGAAGTGAGAATGCTGACATGAGTAGCGATAAGAAGCGTGAGAGACGCTTCCGCCGTAAGTCCAAGGGTTCCTGCGCAAGGTCAATCCGCGCAGGGTTAGCCGGCCCCTAAGTCGAGGGCGACAGCCGTAGACGATGGGAACCAGGTCAATATTCCTGGGCCTGCTGAAGGTGACGGATCCCATAAGTGGTTCTAGCTCGTTGGCGAATGCTAGGACGATGGAGGGGTTCCAGGAAATAGCCTCAGCATATAGACCGTACCCTAAACCGACACAGGTGGACTGGTAGAATATACCAAGGCGCTTGAGGGAACGGTGTTGAAGGAACTAGGCAAATTTCCCCCGTAACTTCGGGATAAGGGGGCCTCCATCGGTCTCGATGGAGGGGCACAAACTAGGGGGTGGCGACTGTTTAACAAAAACACAGGGCTCTGCTAAGCCGTGAGGCGAAGTATAGGGTCTGACGCCTGCCCGGTGCCGGAAGGTTAAGAGGAGAGGTTCACGCCTTGAATCGAAGCCCCGGTAAACGGCGGCCGTAACTATAACGGTCCTAAGGTAGCGAAATTCCTTGTCGGGTAAGTTCCGAC
>MEMN01000135.1:0-930 GCA_001767945.1 Alphaproteobacteria bacterium RIFCSPHIGHO2_12_FULL_66_14
TCGACGGCGCGGCGACCGATGGAGGCCAATTCCATCGACTTGATCGCGCCCGAGAGATGCCGCCATGCCTGGTTGTGGCAGATGATGCCCCAGCGCACCGTGCCGAAGACTTCCCACCAGTGCGCGCGGGCCGAATCGACTTTGATGGTACCCGCCCGTTCGTAAGCCTGCCACAGTTCCTCGCGGCTGCCGAAGCCGCCAGCCGGCTTGTCGACCGCGCCGAAGCGCCAGCTTTTCACACAGAGCCAGCCCAGATCCTCGATGGGATCGCCGAGATGCGCGCCTTCCCAGTCGAGGATCGCGGTCACGCCCGACTCGTCGGCGAGATAGTTGCCGGTACGGTAGTCGCCGTGGACGAGCACCGGCATCGCCGCGGGCGCGGGCCTATGCCGGTCGAGCCAGGAGAGCGCGAGTTCAAACACCGGCTGCGGCTGCTCGAGCAGGTCGAGTGCCCGGCGCTGGCCTGCAATGTGGTCGGCTGCCTCGCGATGCACGAGCGGCGGCAGACTGTCGCGTGGCACGGCATGGATGCGCGCCAGGATTTCGCCGAGCTGGCCCGCGATCTTCTTCCGCGCCGTGGCATAGGGTGAATCGCGCAAGAGCTTGCGGGCGATCGCGATGCCGCCGATCCGGCGCATGACGAAGCCCTCGCCCAGCCCGTCTTCGGGGGCCAGTTCGAACAACACCGCCGGCGCGCGAACGCCGGCCTTGAAGGCGGCGCCTAGGACGCGAAATTCGGTGGCGCGGTCGATCGAGACCGAACGATCGATTTCGACCTTGCTTCGGGGTGTCCCGAGAGTTGGCGGATCGCGGCGCAGGATCAACTCGTGCGGCCCGCCGTTCACGACCGCATCGAAGCTCCAGGTCTGGCGGGAAGCACCGCCCGATTCGCGGCGCAGCTTCTCGATCGTTGCCGGTCCACCGAAATGG
>MEMN01000135.1:997-1747 GCA_001767945.1 Alphaproteobacteria bacterium RIFCSPHIGHO2_12_FULL_66_14
ACCAGACTGTGGCATAGCGGCATGTGCGTGATAAGAGGGGCGCGTGGTAAGGGGGCGGCCCTTACGTGGGGAGAACAAGACTTGGCGCAGTCCCTTTCGGCCATGAACGGCCTCTATCTCGAAGACCTCAAGGTCGGCATGTCGGCAATGTTCGGCAAGACCGTGACCGAGGCCGACATCGCGGGCTTCGCCGGCGTCTCGGGCGACACCAACCCGATCCACCTCCATGACGGCTTCGCCCGCACCACGCGCTTCGGCCAGCGCATCGCGCACGGCATGCTGAGCGGCAGCTTCATCTCGACGGTGATCGGCACCAAGCTGCCGGGTCCCGGCGCCGTCTATATTTCCCAGACCATGAACTTCCTGGCGCCGGTGCTGATCGGCGAGACCATCACTGCCGTCTGCACCATCACGGCGATCGACGAGAAGCGCCGCAGGGTGACGCTGAAAACCCAGTGTCTCAACGGCGACAAGGTCGTGATCGACGGCGAGGCGACGGTGCTGGTGCCGCGGCGCGACGTGGCGTGACGTCCCGCATGACTATGGTTCCGACCTTCGACGACTGGCAGAGCATCGCCGACGCCTGGCAAGGCGGCGTAGTGGCGCTCGGCAATTTCGACGGTGTGCATCGCGGCCACCAGGCGTTGATCGCCGATGCCGGGCAGCAGGCCAAGGCGCTTGGCGCGCCGCTGGTCGCGCTCACCTTCGAACCGCACCCGCGCCGCTTCTTCGTGCCCGACACCGGGCCTT
>MEMN01000135.1:1848-20164 GCA_001767945.1 Alphaproteobacteria bacterium RIFCSPHIGHO2_12_FULL_66_14
ATGTCGTGTGCGGCTACGACTTCACCTTCGGCGCGCGCCGCGGCGGCAACGTCGAGTTTCTGCGCCAGGCGGGCACAGCACGCGGCTTCGGCGTCACTGTGCTCGAGCCCGTGATGCGCGAGGGCGAGATCTATTCCTCGACCCGCATCCGCGAGGCGCTGCGCGCCGGCTGGGCGAGCGAAGCAGCCGAGCTGCTGGGCCACCCCTGGGAGATTGAAGGCGTGGTGGAGTTGGGTGACCAGCGCGGCCGCACCATCGGATTTCCGACCGCCAACGTGGCGCTGGGCGAGCATCTCAGGCCGCGCTTCGGCGTCTATGCCGTGCGGGCCCTGGTCGACGGCAAATGGCGCGATGCCGTCGCCAATCTCGGCAAGCGTCCGACCTTCGGCAAGCTGCAGGAGAACTTCGAGGTCCACCTGTTCGACTTCGCAGGCGACCTCTACGGCCAGACGCTGCGCGTGGCGCTGGTCGATTTCATCCGGCCGGAGATGAAGTTTGCCGGGCTTGATGCCTTGAAGGCGCAGATCGCGGCGGACGGTGAGGCGGCGCGCGCGCTCCTGGTTCTGGGCACATAGCTAAGGACGCCTCGGGTCAGGGAGCCGGGTGAGCAGCTCTGCGCCGGTCTCGACCACAAGCTCCTTGAAAGCAGTCGATGTCGGCCCGCCCATTAGCCATTCGGCGTAGGCTAGCCAGATCTTGGCGCCCCTGCGCCGCGCTACCGCTGCAGCTTCTTCGGCCGTCGCCTGTGCCCGTTCAGCGAGGCCGGCGCGCATCTGCACGTAGGCAAGGTCGCAAAGAATTCTCGCTTCGTTTTCGAGCCCCGCGTTGCGGCGGCGCGCTTCCCTCAAGACGCCGTTCAGTGTCGTCGTCGCTTCTGAGAACTCGCCACGCATCGACTGGCCCAGCCCGGCATAGGCGCGACCATAGACCATGAGGTAGGGGTTGCCGCTCTTCTCTCCCAAACGATGGGCGGCGGCGCTGTGTTCGGTGGCGAGTGCGACGTCGCCCAGACCCCAGGCGATGTCGGTCATGATCGCGTGGGCGAGCAGACGATGAAGGACGTCGACCGTCGCCTCGTCGCCCGCGATCAGCTCGGCGGCCAGGGCGCGGGCCTCGTCGAAGCGGCCCATCATGGTGAGGGTCTGGCCGCGCATCCCCTTGATCCAGACCAGCACCCGAAAGCCCAGGGTCTGCTGGTCTTGCTCCTCCACCAAATGAGCGTTCTCGAGCGCTGCGTCGTTTTCAGCGAGAGCGGCGGGCAGATCGCCACCCAGCCGCAGGGCATGGCAGCGAATGGCGGTCAACAACGTATGCAGACCGGCATGGTTCTGCGGATGAAGCCGAGCGCGAGCCTCGCTCACCTTGGCCACGTAGTCGATGGCGGAGCCAGTGCTGGCGAGCGCGCGGCCGTAGGCGGCGGTGACGAGCGTGATCGCCCGCATGTCGCCCAGGCTGCTGGCGATGCCCAGCGCCTCGATGTAGTAGGGTTCGACATCCGCCGCCGTCAGCCCCTCGCGCCAGGCGAAATTCACGATCTGGCCGCTCGCCATCAGCAGCGGATAGCGTGCCGGTCCCTCCAGCGGCAGACCGAGCAGCAGACGGCGCACGCGCTTCCAGGCGTCGAGTGCCTGGGCGGGATCGCGCGTGCCGTGCCACATTGCGGCTTTCATGTTGTAGGACGCGGCCTGTGGCAGGTTGCCGGCCTCCTCGAGGTGATAGGCGATGAAGCCTGCCTGGGCGCCGCCCGGATCGGGCAGGGTCTGCTCGAGTTCAGCGGCCACCGAGGCGTGCAGGGCGCGGCGGCGCTCGGAGACCAGCGAGTGATAAAGGACCTCCTGCACCATGGGATGCCGAAAGGCAAAGCTACCGACCGGCGTGCCGCTGGTTTCATAGACCAAGCCGGCCATGGAGAGGCGATGGAGAGCGGCACTCACCAGCGGGCCGGCGATGCCGGCGACATGCTCGAGGATCGGCGCTACGAACTCACGGCCGATGACGGCGGCCGTCTGCAGAAGCGTTCGCTCCATTTCAGGCCGGCTGTCGATGCGCGCCGCCACGATCGCCTGCACGTTGTCGGGGATCAGCTTCATGTCAGGCGCGCGCAACAGCCGGTAAGCGCCGGTTTCGCCGGCAAGATGGCCGCTCTCATCGAACTTGCGCACCAGCTCCTCGATGAAGAACGGATTGCCGCGCGCCCGGTCGGCGATCAGCGGCAGCAACGGTGCCACCGACTCGTCGTCACCCAGCAGATGCGCGGCCAGCGCGTCGGCTGCCGTCTGGCGGAGAGGCGCGAGTGAAATCTGGTCGTAGCGGTCGCCGCGCATCCACGGCGCGGCGTAGCCTGGCCGGAAATTGACCAGCAACAGGATGCGCGTGCCGGCGAGCGCCTCGACCAGCACTTCGATCAGGGACTCACTGCCGGAGTCCATGAAATGCAGATCTTCGATCAGCACCACCGCCGGTTCGTCGCGGCCGGCCAGGCGCGCCAGCCGGCGCAGCAGCGTGTTGAGCCGGTCGCGCCGTGCCGCAGGGTCGAGCTTCTCGCGCAGCTGGATGGGATCGGCGATTCCCAGAAAATCGGTCAGCAGCGGAAGTTCCGTCGTCAGCTCGTGGTCGAAACGGTCGAGCTGCGCAACGACCTTCTCCCGCGCCTGGGCCGGCGAATCGTCGGCGACAATCTCGAAGAAGGCCTTCAGCACATCGATTACCGGCTCGAACGGCGTGGCGCGGCTGTGAGCGAGGGCGCGGCCTTCCAGCACGCGCACGCCGGCGGTACGGCAGCGCTCGGCGAATTCGAAGCACAGCCGGCTCTTGCCGACGCCCGCTTCCGCCACCAGTCCGACGGCGCAGCCGTCGCCTTCCGCCACGCGCTCGAGGCTGCGCTCGAGCAGGGCCAACTCTCGCTCGCGCCCAACAAAGCTCGCGCGCGTACCCTCGTCGCTGAAGCGCTGGCTGGTGGGGCCGCGCCGCAGTCCGGTGAGCTGGAAGATCTCGAGCGGTGCCGACAGGCCGCGGATCGGCTGTGGGCCCAGCGACTGGACCGAGATGAACTGACGGGCGGCGCGTCGCGTTGACGGTGAAACGACGATGCCACCGCCCGGCGCCAGACTCTCGAGCCGGTTGGCGATGTGAACGGTGATGCCGGTGGCGTCGAAGTCGGTGGAGAAATCGGTGGCTACCGTACGCGCCAGTACTTCGCCGGAATGGATGCCAACGCGGATCGGCAACGGATCTCCAGGCAGCGCCTTGATCGAAGCCTGCATCGCCAGCCCCGCGCAACAGGCGCGCACGGCATGGTCCTCCTGCGGGTTCGGCGCACCGAACAACGCCATGATGCCATCGCCCTGGACCTTGATCACCGAACCCTCGAAGCGCCGCACCGCCTCCTGCATTGCCGCCAGGGCGGGCCCGAGACGCCGCGCGGCCTCCTCGGGATCGAGCGACTCGATCAGCTCGGTCGAGCCCGAGACGTCGGCGAACAGAACGGTGATCTGCTTGAGTTCGCCGTCGGGGGTGGTCGCGGACTTCGTTGTGGGGGATGCCGCCGGCGTTCGGCCCATCGCCGCGCCACACTGGGCGCAATACCGTGCAGCCGGCGGATTGGAATGCCCGCACGTGGAACACAGGTCGCCAAGCGCCGTACCACAGGTGACGCAGAATCGGCTGTCTGGCGCGTTGTCCGTCTCGCAACTCGCGCAACGCATGATGCCCCCGACGATCCAGCAGGCATCAGACTAACCGCCCGGATCGCATTGCAACAGGCAGATCGCGACGGGCACCTGGGTTTCGTCGGTGGCTATGAAACAACGCCGCCAACGCAATCGACCGGCCCCGCAGCTAAGACTTCTTTTTTGTTCTGGCCTTGCGCCGAGCCGCCGCCCTGCGTCGAACCATTCTCTTCATCGTTGCGAGCGTGGGCGTCTCAATGGTGATCAGCCTCGTATAGGCGTTTGGCGGCCCGACCTTCGAAGGTGTGACTGTCGCATAGTTCGCGGAAGTCGGAATAATGCAGAAGAAGATTTCGGCACACTTGGGATCGTCCCCCAATGCATGGTCGACGATCTTCAGTATCTGTTCAGCGGGCGTCGTGCCGCTGCCTTTGTGCATCTCCTTGAGCCACTTGATCCAGTTCCGGCCTTCGTTGCTGGTTTCGCCGTTGCTCGGGAAAAAGTTGATGGCCTTGGCAATTTCGTGAAGCTTCTTTTTCGTCGTAACTCCGGCATACCAGTTGCGTTGCGGTGTCTGTCGCCACCAACCTATGCTTGCATTGCTGAACAGGCTGTTGGCCTTTTCGGTCATCTCGATCGTGGCAGGCGTGTTGAAAATCAGTCCCATCGGTTCCCCCCTTTGAACAACGTCGCCTAGAGTTGTCGGAAGTTACGCTATCCTCGCGTTTGTGAGGGCTAAAGATTTCAGCGAAATATGGCATCCAGCTCGGCACGCCCCCGTTTCCAGATTCGATCGGCCGGGTCGTGTCCGAATATCTGGTTCAGTCCGACGGTCATTGCCCAAGCGTCTGCGCGCGTCTCACTACTCAACCATTTGTAGAATGGGAGGCGAGGCGACCCTCCGAGATGGTGCCCGGTCTCATGGGCGAGCGCGACAGCCAAGCCGGCCGAACCGATCTTGCGGTGGCGGACAAGCCCACCGTACAAACGAACATGCCGCGCACCAAGGTGAAGGAAGGCCTGCGCGTTGGCGAGTTCGACGCCGAGGTCCATGTCATAGGTGAGTTCCGGCCATCGCGCCTGGAATCGCTTGATCAGGGCGCGGGCTCGCCGCCGTGGCCAGCATGCGTGCGATGGCCAAAGGAGTCTGGGGCTCACCGGGGCGTCGAAGAGCGGCATTCGCTGCGATGCTGGCAGACAGTATGAGGCTCGGCAATCGACTGAGGCCATGCCTTGACCCCCCCGACCCCCATCCCTAGATTGCCGGCCCAATGTTTATCGGGGCCCCCCAGGAGCGAATTATCCGCCCGGTCCGCTGACCGCGGCCGGGTCGTCCCGTCTGTTTGGCTGCCGTTCCGGCCGCCGCCCATCGCTCCCTTCGTGCCGAGTTTTTCGTGACAACTGACTATAAATCCAGCGTTTTCCTGCCCAAGACCGACTTCCCCATGCGCGGTGGCCTTCCCAAGAAGGAGCCGGAGCTGTTGAAGCGCTGGGCCGACATGAAACTGTGGGACCGCTTGCGTGCCGAGAGCAAGGGCCGGCCCAAGTTCGTCCTCCACGACGGCCCGCCGTACGCCAACGGCAACCTCCATATCGGTCACGCGCTCAACAAGATCCTGAAGGACCTCGTGAGTCGCACCCAGCAGATGCTGGGCAAGGACAGCCACTACGTCCCGGGCTGGGACTGCCATGGCCTGCCGATCGAATGGAAGATCGAGGAAGAGTACCGCGCCAAGAAGCAGGACAAGGACCAGGTGCCGGTGGTCGAGTTCCGCCGCCAGTGCCGCGCCTTCGCCGATCACTGGATCGGCGTGCAGCGCGAGGAGTTCAAGCGCCTGGGCGTCGACGGCGACTGGGACAACTACTACTCGACGATGAAATACGAGTCCGAAGCCACCATCGTGGCCGAGCTCGGCAAGTTCGTCATGAACGGCGGGCTCTACAAGGGCTCCAAGGCGGTGCTGTGGTCGGTGGTCGAGAAGACCGCGCTGGCCGAGGCCGAGATCGAATATCACGACCATGTCTCCGACACGATCCACGTCGGCTTCCCGGTGCTGAAGTCGGCCGGCGGCAAGCTCGACGGCAGCTCGGTGATGATCTGGACGACGACGCCGTGGACCATCCCGGGCAACCGCGCGCTCGCCTACGGCCCCGAGATCGCCTACGCGCTGATCGAAGTGACCGAGGTGGGCGAGGGCAGCAAGGCACGGGTCGGCGAGAAGATGGTGCTGGCCAAGGATCTCGTCGGCGCTGTCGCCGAGGCGGCCAAGTTCACCGCCAAGGTGCTGGCTGATGTAACTGCAGCCGATCTCGAGGGCCTTGTCGCGGCCCATCCGCTGCGTGGCCAGGGCTACGAGTTCGACGTGCGCCTGCTGGCCGGCGGTTTCGTCACCGCCGATGCCGGCACCGGCTTCGTGCATATCGCGCCGGGCCATGGCGCCGACGACTATGAGCTGGGCGTGGCCAATGGCGTCGAAGTGCCGGACACGGTTTCAGAGGACGGCTCCTACTATCCGCACGTGCCGCTGTTCGCCGGCCGCCGCGTCTATACGCCGGAAGGCAAGAAGGGCGACGCCAACCGCACGGTGATTGCGGCACTCGATTCGACGGGCAAGCTCTTGGCCTCGGGCCGTATCACGCATTCCTACCCGCATTCCTGGCGGTCCAAGGCGCCGGTCATCTTCCGCAATGCGCCGCAGTGGTTCATCGCCATGGACAAGCCGATCGCCGAGATCGGTGGCACCTTGCGCGAGAAGGCGCTGGCGGCGATCGACGCCACACGCTTCGTGCCGCCGGCCGGCTACAACCGGCTGCGCAGCATGATCGAGACGCGGCCCGACTGGTGCGTGTCGCGGCAGCGCGCGTGGGGCGTGCCGATCGCGGTCTATGTGAACAAGGCGACCGGCGAGCCGCTGCGCGATCCCGAGGTCATGGGACGCGTCGTCGAAGCCTTCAAGGCCGAAGGCGCCGATGCCTGGTTCGCGAGCCCGCCCGAGCGCTTCCTCGGCAACAAGTACAACGCCCAGGATTTCGAGCAGGTCACCGACATCCTCGACGTCTGGTTCGATTCGGGCTGCACCCATGCCTTCACGCTCGAAGGCAATCCCGACCTCAAGTGGCCGGCCGACCTCTATCTGGAAGGCTCCGATCAGCATCGCGGCTGGTTCCATTCCTCGCTGCTGGAAAGCTGCGGCACTCGCGGCCGCGCGCCCTACGACGGCGTGCTGACGCACGGCTTCACGCTCGACGAGCAAGGCCGCAAGATGTCGAAGTCGCTGGGCAACATCACCGCGCCGCAATCGGTCTGCGATCAGTACGGCGCCGATATCCTGCGCCTGTGGGTGGTCGGCACCGACTACACCGAGGACCAGCGCATCGGCCCGGAGATCCTGAAGCACCAGGCCGAGGCCTACCGGCGCTTGCGCAACACGCTCCGCTACCTGCTGGGTAGCCTCGACGGCTACAGCGCCGCCGAAGTTGTGGCCCATGCCGACATGCCCGAACTCGAGCGCTGGGTGCTTCACCGCCTGGCCGAACTCGACGGGCTGATGAGGCGCGCGGTCGACGACTTCGACTTCCACGCCATCGCGACCGAGCTGCACAATTTCTGCGCCGTCGATCTTTCGGCGTTCTACTTCGACATCCGCAAGGACGCAATCTACTGCGACGCCGCCTCCTCGCTGCGCCGGCGCGCGGCGAGGACGGTGATGGCCGAGATCTTCTCGTTCCTGACCGCCTGGCTCGCGCCCATCACCTGCTTCACCGCCGAGGAGGCATGGCTTGCCCGGTCCGCCGACATGCCGGACGGCCAGGCCGACAGCGTGCATCTGCGCGTCTATCCCGAGATCCCGGCGGCCTGGCTCGATCCGGGCCTCGGCGAAAAGTGGAAGACGGTGCGGATGCTGCGCCGCGTCGTTACCGGGGCGCTCGAACTCGAACGCGCCGAGAAGCGCATCGGATCGAGCCTGCAGGCGGCGCCGCATGTTCATGTCGGCAAGGACTACCTGGCGGCCATGGCGGACCTCGACCTGGCGGAGATTTGCATCACCTCGGGCGGCAGGATGGTCGAGGGCGAGCCGGCGGTGGACGATTTCACGCTGCCGGACGTGCCCGGCGTCGGCGTCATGCCCGCGCTGGCTGCCGGACAGAAATGTGCACGTTGCTGGCAGGTGCTGGAGGAGGTCGGCAAGTCGGCTGCCCATCCACTGCTCTGCCATCGCTGTGAGGAGGCGGTGACGGCGTGAGATTTTCGCGATGAGACGCCTCCAAATGCAGGCGATGGCCCTGGTCGTCGTGACACTGGTCGCCGATCAGGTCTCCAAGGAGCTGCTGCTGGGCTACCTGTTGAAAACCGGCGCCGTCGTGCCGGTGATCGACGGCTTTTTCCGCCTGGTGGTGGTGTGGAATCGAGGGGTCAGCTTCGGCATGCTGGGCGGCGACCGCGCCCTGCCACCCTGGGCCCTCTCGGCCGTGGCCGTAACCGTCTGCATCGGCCTGTTCATCTGGCTGCGACGAACCGACCGGCCGCTCCACGGCTGGGGCATCGGCCTTGTCATCGGAGGCGCTATCGGCAATGTTATCGACCGCGCCCGTTGGGGAGCGGTGTTCGATTTCGCCGATTTCCACATAGGCCAATGGCATTGGCCGGCGTTCAATGTCGCCGATTCGGCGATCGTTGTCGGCGTCGGGCTGATGCTCATCGACTCTCTCGTCGGCGAAAAGCGACGCGCGCCCTGATGCGGCCATGATCAGCGGACAGAAGCGGACCCCGAAGGACGGACGATGCAACGGACGAGCATAATCCCGGTGACCCTCCTCACGCTCGGCGCCTTGGCGATGGGCGGCTGCAGCGCTTTCGAAAACCTGGGCGGCGCCAAGAAAGTGTCGCCCGACGAGTTCAAGATCGTCTCGCATTCGCCGCTCACCATGCCGCCGAATGCGACCTTGCGCCCGCCGCAGCCCGGCGCGCCCAGGCCGCAGGAAGTGACGCCGGCCGAGCAGGCCCGCGAGGCCCTGGCGCCGCAGACCGCCAGCCGCGCGCAGCGCGCCGCTGCCGGCGGCAACGCACCGGCGAGCACCGGCGGGGCTTCCGAACGGGCGCTGGTGGCCAAGGCCGGCCAGGGCGGCATTGATCCCAATATCCGCAGCCAAGTGAACCAGGATACCAGGACGATCGCCGACAGCGACAAGACGTTCATCGACAGCCTGATCTTCTGGCAGGACAAGCCGCCGCCGGGCGTCGTGCTCGATCCGGCCAAGGAGCAGCAGCGGCTGCGCGACGCCCAGGCCGCCGGCCAGCCTGCGGCGGGCCCGACGCCCACGATCACGCGACGCAAGCGCGGCCTGCTCGAAGGCATTTTCTGAGTGCGCTGACGCCCGGCCGCCGCGCCTTGCTGGGCGGCCTCGTCGCGAGTGCGGTCTGCTCGCCGGCAGCCCCGGCTCTGGCGAAGCTGTTCGCCGTCAGCCGCCGGCCGGCCGAGAGCTTCACACTGGCTAACGGCCTGCAGGTTGTCGTGCTGCCGTCGCGCCGCGCCCCGATCGTGACCCAGGTGCTGGTCTACAAGGTCGGCAGCGCCGACGAGACGTTCGGACACACCGGCGTTGCGCATTTCCTCGAGCACATGATGTTCAAGGGTACCGACAGGGTTGCCTCCGGCGAATTTTCACGCATCGTGTCGCGCAACGGCGGGCGCGACAACGCCTACACATCCTTCGATTCGACTGGCTATCACCAGACTGTCGCGCCCGACCGCCTCGACATGGTGATGCGAATGGAAGCCGATCGCATGACCGGCCTGCGCATTGCCGAGAGGGATTTGATCTCGGAGCGCCAGGTCGTGCTCGAGGAGCGCCGCTCGCGGATCGACAACGTGCCCTCGGCCTTGCTCGACGAGGCGACGCGCGAGCAGCTCTTCGGCCGGCACAAGCCCTATGCCATGCCGGTCATCGGCTATGTCGACGACATCAAGAAGCTGAACATCACGGAGCTCGCGACCTTCTATCGCCGCTTCTACGCTCCCGGCAACGCCGTGCTGATCGTGGCCGGCGACACCACACCCGAAGCCGTCCGCAAGCTCGCCGAGAAGCACTACGGCCCGATCCCGGCCCGCAAGATCGAGGCGCGCCGCCGGCCGGCGCAGGGCGCCGTCGACCTGCCGCAGCGCATCAGCCGCGCCGATGCCCGCGTCGTCGAGCCGCGGTGGTCGTGCGATTGGCTGGCGCCGTCCTACCGTGTCGGCGAAACGAAGTATGCGTATGCGCTCCAGGTTCTGGCGCGCCTGTTCGGCGGCAGCGAGACGAGCCGGCTGTGGCGGGCGATGGTGGTCGACGCCAGGGTCGCGCTCTCGGTATGGGCCGGCTATAGCCCCGTCAGTCTCGGCCTCACCTCGTTCGACATCGGTGTCCATCCCGCGCCGACACGCACCGTTGCCGAGATCGAGTCGGCAGTGAACGTCGAAATGAAGAGGCTGATCGACGGCGGCGTGACGACGGAGGAGGTCGAGCGGGCGCAGAACCAGCTGCTCGCCGCGGCAATCTACGGCCAGGATTCGCTGGCCAGCGGTCCGCGCCTCTATGGTGCGGTGCTGAGCACCGGCGGCACCATGGCCGACGTCGCCGCCTGGCCCGAACGCATCGCCGCCGTGACGCCGGTCGACGTGGTCGCCGCCGCCCGTCTGGTGTGGCGCGACTCCGGCGCGGTGATCTCGCTCCTGACCCCGGCGGCGGGCACCCGATGACGCGCATTCTCCGACGCGGCGCCTTGGCGGCGCTTGCCGGCGTGCTGGCCTGGCTGCCGGCGGCCGGCGCGGGCGCGATCGACATCAAGCAAGTAACGACGCCGCTCGGCATCAAAGCCTGGCTGGTCGAGGACAAGAGCGCGCCGGTAGTGGCGCTGTCCTTCTCGTTCGCCGGCGGCACGGCGTCGGATCCGGCCGGCCAGTCGGGCGTGACCAATCTCATGGCGACGCTGCTCACCGACGGTGCCGGCCCGCTCGACGCCCAGGCGTTCCGTCGGCGCCAGGAGGATGCCGCGGCCTCCCTGGGCTTCGGCGCCTCGCTCGACCGGCTGGGTGGCACGCTTCGCGTCCTGTCCGCCAACCGTGACGAAGGCTTCGAGCTGCTGCGACTGGCGCTCGCCAGGCCGCGCTTCGATCCGGACATGGTCGAGCAGCGGCGTGCCCAGACCATCGCCCAGCTCAACCAGGCGGCACAGCGGCCGCGATCGGTCGCCGGGCGCACCCTGATGGAGACCTTGTTCGCGGGCTATCCCTACGCTGCCGATCCCGAGGGAACCCGCGACGATCTCAAGGCGCTCACGCCGGCGCTGCTCGAGCGCCGAGCCGCCACGCTGCTGGTGCGCGCCGGTCTGATCGTGTCGGCTGTAGGCGACATCGACGAAGCCGAACTCGCCCGCCAGCTCGATCGCGCCTTCGGCGATCTCGCCGTCGGCATGGTGCCGCCGCTGCCGCCGGAATGGACGCCTCCGACCAGGCCACGCACCATCGTCGTCGAACGGCCGGTGCCGCAAAGCATCGTGCTGATGGCCTTGCCCGGCATCGCCCGCGACGACCCGGACTGGTACGCCGCCCTGGTGATGAACCACATCCTAGGCGGCGGGCAGCAGTCGCGGCTGTTCAACGAGGTGCGCGGCAAACGTGGACTTGCCTACGGCGTGTCGAGCGGGCTGCGCCCCTACAAGCGGGCGGCGCTGCTGGTCATCTCGACAGCGAGCGCCAACGAGCGGGTCGCCGAGGCTATCCGTGTCATCCGGGCCAATCTGGTGCGCCTGCGCGACGATGGCATCACCGAGCGGGAGTTCGCCGACGCCAAGACCTACCTCCGCGGGGCGCTGGCGCTGTCGCTCGATTCGTCGGGCTCGGTCGCCGGCCTGATGCAGTCCCTGCAGGTCGACGGTCTGTCGCCCGACCACCTGGTCCGACGCGATGCGCTGATCGACGCCGTCAAACTCGACAGCGTCCGCCGGATGGCCCGCCGCCTGTTGCGCGACGAGGCGATGACGACCGTCGTCGTCGGCAAACCCGTGGGCGTCGTTTCCGATCCAAAAGAATGATCAACTACTATCGCCACTCGATCGACGATGCCCTTGATACCTCGGTCGGCGCCAAGGGGCTTTCCCGCGCCAGCCTCGACCGCGCGATGGTCGAGCTGCGGCCGGCGCTCGACAAGATCCGCCATTGGCACGACAGCAACGAGTTGCCGCTGCTCAAGCTGCCGGCGCGTCGCGACGATCTCGCAGCGCTCAAATCCCACGCCGAGCGCTTCGCCAGGTTCGAGCATGTCGTCGTCATGGGCATGGGCGGCTCCAGCCTCAGCGGCAAGACGCTGGTGGCGCTTAAGGACCAGGGTTTTGGCCCGCTCCAGGGTCGGCCCAGGTTCTGGTTCATGGGTAATGTCGATCCGGCGACCTACGCCGAGCTGCTGTCGCGCCTGCCGTTGGAGCGCACGGGCTTTATCCCGATCTCCAAGTCGGGCGGTACACCCGAGACATTGGCGCAGCTCTTCGCCATTCTCGACGCCCTCGAAGCCAAGGTCGGTAAGGCGACGGCCGGCCAACACGTCATTGCGATCACCGAGGCGACGGACAATCCCTTGAGCCGTCTCGCCAAGCGCATCGGCGCCACGATCCTCGAGCACGATCCGAAGATTGGCGGGCGCTACTCGTCGCTGTCACTGGTCGGCATGCTGCCGGCGATGATTGCGGGCCTCGACTGTGCCGCGGTGCGTGAGGGGGCGGCCAGCGTGCTCGATCCGGTGCTGGCGGCCAACGATGCGGCGGGCATCGCACCGGCGCTTGGTGCCGCCGTGTCCGTCGGGCTGGCCCGCGAGAAGGACATCAACATCACGGTGCTGATGCCCTATGTCGACCGGCTCAACGCCTTTGCCTTCTGGTACCGCCAGATATGGGCCGAGAGTCTCGGCAAGGACGGCAACGGCACGACGCCGGCCGTGGCGCTGGGCACTGTCGATCAGCACAGCCAGGTCCAGCTCTATCTCGGCGGGCCGGCCGACAAGCTCTTCACCTTCCTGATCCAGGACACGGCGGGCCGGGGGCCGGTGTTGCAGCCGGGTCCTGACAAGGCGCTCGACTATTTGGCCGGCCGGACCATGGGCGATCTCCTGATGGCCGAGGCCGATGCCACGGCGGCGACCACCATCAAGGCCGGGCGGCCGACGCGCGTCATCCGCATTGCCACACTCGACGAGCGGGTAATGGGCGCGCTGATGATGCATTTCATCCTCGAGACGATCTTCGCCGCCCATCTCTGGAAGATCGACGCTTTTGACCAACCCGCCGTCGAGGACGCCAAGGTTCTGACCCGCCAGTATCTTTCCGCCCGCATACCGTCCACAGGGCGTAAGCCCTAAGATAGCAGCGCCATGAGCGCGCCTCTCCTCCGTCGTCTTCCCACAACCCTGGTGAACCGCATCGCCGCGGGCGAGGTGGTCGAGCGCCCCGCGAGTGCGGTGAAGGAGCTGGTCGAGAACGCCATCGACGCCGGCGCCCATCGCATCGCCGTCACGCTGAAGGAGGGCGGTCGCACCCTCATTTCCGTGGTCGACGACGGCGTCGGCATGAGCGCCGAGGAGCTGCAGCTCGCGGTCGAGCGGCACTGCACGTCCAAGCTGCCGGACGATGAACTGACCGACATCCGCACCTTGGGTTTCCGTGGCGAGGCGCTGCCGTCGATCGCCTCGGTGAGTCGCTTCATCATCACCTCGCGGCCATCAGGCGCCGAATCGGCGTGGAGTCTCGAGATCGAGGGCGGCGCCAAGGGGGAGCCGCGGCCCGCGGCGCATCCATCCGGCACGCGCGTCGAAGTACGCGACCTCTTCTTTGCCACGCCCGCCCGACTGAAGTTCCTGAAGGAGCCGCGCACCGAGTCGGGTCACGTGGCCGATGCGATGCGGCGCCTCGCGATGGCCCATCCCGCGATCGCCTTCCGGCTGGACAGCGAAGAACGCGCCCTGATCGACCTGCCGGCGGCCAATGGGTCGCTGCTCGAAGGCGACGGTCAGGGCGACAAGGGGCGACTAGAACGCCTCGCCGCCATCATGGGCCGCGAGTTCGCCGACAATGCGCTGGCCATCGACGCCAACCGGGAGGGCTTCCGGCTGACGGGCTTCGCCGGCCTGCCGACGCTCAACCGGCCGACCGGTCAGCACCAGTATCTCTTCGTCAACGGCCGGCCGGTGCGCGACAAGCTGCTGGCCGGCGCCGTGCGCGGCGCCTACCAGGATTTCCTGGCGCGCGACCGCCATCCGATGGTGGCGCTGTTCCTCGAAGCGCCGCCCGAGATGGTCGACGTCAACGTCCATCCCGCCAAGACCGAGGTCCGCTTCCGCGATGCCAGCATCGTCCGCGGCCTGATCGTGGGCGCGCTGCGCACCGCGCTCGCCGCCGCCGGTCATCGCGCCAGCACGACGGTGTCGGATGCGGCGCTTGGCGCCTTCCGGCCGCACACCGGCTATTCCAATGCCCTGCCGATGGGGGGAGGCGGCGGCTCGTTCCTTCCGCGCGGCCTCGCCGAAGCCGCCGCACAATTCATGGCGCCCTCCCTCTCCCCCTCATTGGGCGGTCCCTCGGCGCGCGTTGAAATACCGACGGGGGAAATCGCCAACGGCAACTATCCGCTGGGCGTCGCGCGGGCTCAACTCCATGAAACCTACATCGTGGCCCAGACCGACCAGGGCGTGGTGATCGTCGACCAGCACGCCGCCCACGAGCGCTTGCTGCACGAGAAGCTCAAGCATCAGCTCGAGGCCGACGGCGTGAAGCGCCAGGCGCTGCTGCTGCCCGAAGTGGTCGAGCTGGGTGAGGACGGCGCGCGACGGCTGGCCGCCCGCGCCGCCGAGCTTGCCGATATGGGCTTGGTGCTCGAACCGTTCGGTCTCGGCGCCGTGGTGGTGCGCGAAACGCCGGCCGTCCTGGGCGAGGTCGACCTTCAGGGACTGGTGCGCGACCTCGCCGACGAACTGGCCGAGATGGGCGATCATCTGGCGCTCAAGGAAAAGGTCGAGCAGGTCTGCGGCACGCTCGCCTGCCATACCTCGGTGCGGGCCGGCCGCCGGCTCACGGTCGAGGAGATGAACGCTTTGTTACGGCAGATGGAGGCGACGCCGCACTCCGGACAGTGCAATCATGGCCGACCGACCTACGTCGAACTCAAGCTGGCCGACATCGAGCGGCTGTTCGGAAGACGATGAAGAGATTTCTGTCTTTGCTGCTGGTCCTCGGCACCGTCTTGGCGTCCCCGGCGCTCGCCCAGACTCGGGCGCCGGCCGCCGCGCCGCCTCAGGCCAATCCCACACCGGCGCCAGCTTCGCCGCTGGACGGCGAGTGGAAGGGTACCAGCGACGGCGGCTCGTGCAACGCGCCGCTCGAATACATGTTGACCATTGAAGCCGGCTTCGTCGATGGCACGGCCTACGATGCGACGGCGCGCGGCCCCGTACCCAACACGACCCGGGCGCCGCCGCCGGCGCCGACGCCCAGCCTGTGGCAGATCCATGGCGTCGCCAGGAGCACCGGCCCGTTCTCGCTGATCGCCGTCGCCTCGGTGAAGGGCACGAGCCACCGCGAAGGCAAGCTCGCCGTACGCGGCGAGGGCGGCGGCCTCGTCGTCACCGAAACCAGCGGCTGCCGGCGCACTGCGCGACTCGCCAAGGGCTAGCGTCAGCGGCCAGAGTCTCAGCGGCCCGGCGCCATGAGACCGAGTCGGTCGCGGCGGAGCCAGCGGGCAACCAGCAAGACCGCCACGACGACAAGCCCCGTGGCCAGGCCGATCCAGATCCCGATGCCGCCCTGTCCTGTGGAGAAAGCCAGAACGACTCCCAGCAGCAGGCCGATGCCCCAGTAACCTAGGGCGGCGTAGAGCATCGGCACGCGCGTGTCATGCAGGCCGCGCAGCATGCCGGCGGTCACCGCCTGGGCTCCGTCGGCCACCTGGAACAGGGCGGCGACGGCCAGGAAGGATACGGCGAGATCGATGACGGCGGCATTGGCCGGTGCGTCGAGATCGAGGAAGATACCGACCAGCGTGCGCGGGAACAGGATCATTGCGAGCCCGGTCAGTGCCATGAAGCCGACGCCGAGGGCGAAGGCCGTCCAGCCGGCGCGACGGACGCCGTCGACGTCGCGGGCGCCGTAGGCGCGGCCGACGCGGACCGTTGCGGCCTGGCTCAAGCCGAGTGGCACCATGAACGACACCGAGGCGATCTGGATGGCGATCGAATGGGCGGCAAGCGACGCGGCGCCGATCAGACCCATCAGGAAGGTCGCCACGTTGAAGACGATGACCTCGAGCGCGATCATGGCGCCGATCGGCAGGCCGAGGCGGCACAATTCACGGAAGCGTGGCCAGTCGGCGCGCCAGAAGCGGCCGAACAGGTGATAGCGGCGGAACCGGCGGTCGGTGTAGACGACGACGGCGAGCGCCGCGAACATCAGGACGTCGGCCAGCGTCGTGGCGATGCCGGCGCCGACCAGGCCGAGCGCCGGCAGTCCCAGATGGCCGAAGATCAGGCACCAGGCCGCGACGGCGTTCACGATCACGCCGCCGCCGCCGACCACCAGCGCCCACAACGGCCGCTCGAGCGCCGAGACGAATGAGCGCAGCACGAGAAAAAAGAAAAACGGCAGGATCGACCACTGCAGAGCACGAACATAGTGGCCCGCCTGAACGGACAGCACGGGCTCCTGGCCCATCGCCAGCAGGATCGCCTCGCTGTGCCAGAGAAAGACCCACATCGGCACTGCGATTGCCACCGCGGCCCACATGCCCTGCCGCACGGTGCGGCGCACGTCGCGGACCGAATGACCCTTGCGACCGCGTTCGCGGGCGATCATCGGCGCCGCAGCGGTCGTGAGGCCGAGGCCGAAGATCATGGTGGCGAAATAGAGATTGCTGCCGAGCGCGCCGGCGGCCAGTGCGTCGGCACCGAGCCAGCCCATCATCACCACGTCGGTCGCCGTCATGGCGGTCTGGGCGAGATTGGTCAGGATGAGCGGCCAGCCCAACGCCAGCGTGGCGCGCGTTTCCGCCGCCCATGCCTGGCGCGTCGCCGCCACTTTAAGAGTCGTGTCGCTCATGGCGGCGCTTGTAGCCGCTCGCGGCCTAGTCGAACACCGCCTCGATCCGTTCCTCATGGCCGGCGAGCAGGCGGAAGAACGCGTCCTGCGGCTTCTCCAGCACGAACATGGCCCGCGCGTCGAGCCCGAGATTGAGACCGCGCACCACCGCGCCGCTGACGCCGTGGCCCACCACCACCGTGCGGGTCCGCGAGGCCACGACCTCGGCCAGCACCGCGGCCGAGCGCCGGCGAAGCTCGAGGTGGGTCTCACCGCCGGGCGGGCAGTAGCCGTGCGGGTCGGCGCGCCAGTCGGCCAGCGCCGTCGGATGCGTGACCTCGATCTCCCTCCAGCTGAAACCCTCCCATTCGCCATAGCTGAGTTCGGCCAGCCGCGGGTCGTCGCGCCATTGGCCGGAATCGAGTCCCAGCTCACGGCCGATGATCTCCGAAGTCTCGCTCACGCGGCCGAGCGGGCTGCGCAGGAAGATCGTAGGCCCGGGCTCTCGGGCAAGCTCGACCTTCAGCGCACGGCCCATGGCGAGCGCCTGGGCGCGGCCGCGCTCGGTGAGATCGGAATTCTTGGTGCCCTGCATGCGCCGCTCGGTGTTCCACGTCGTCTCGCCGTGGCGCAGCATGTAGAGCGGGACGACGAGACCGGGCGGCGCCGTCATGTCCGGCGCAGGATCACGATCTTGGCCGCGCCATAGCGGCGCTCGTCGATCTGCTCGAAACCCTGCGGCGGCACGATGTCCTCGTTGTGGGCGAGCTCCACCGTGACGATCGCTGCCGGCGCCAGCCAGCCGGCCTCGGCAAGGGCGGCGAGTGCGGGTGCCGCCAGGCCGCTGCGGTAGGGTGGATCAAGGAAGACGAGATCGCAGAACTCGCGGGCCGGCGGCGGGCGGGTGGCGTCGCCCCGCACCACCTTGGCCGCGGCCACTTCGCCGAGCAGGCGCAGGTTCTCGCCGATCAGCTTGATCGAACGCGCGTCGTTGTCGAGGAAAGTGACATGGGCGGCGCCGCGCGACAGCGCCTCCAGGCCCAGCGCGCCGGAGCCGGCGAAGGCGTCGAGCACGCGGGCGTCGATCAGCGGCGAGGTGCCGTCCTCGTGCCAGCTCGCATGCGCCAGGATGTTGAACAGCGCCTCACGGGCACGGCTCGACGTCGGGCGCACGTTCTGGCCTTCGGGCGCTTCCAGCGCCCGGCCGCGGTGCTTGCCGCCGATGATTTTTAGCATCAGCGACCACGTGGTTTTGGTTTGGCCCAGCCCGGCTTGCGCGGCTGCCGCTTGACGCCCAGCAGGCTCTCTATCGCCTGGGTGGGGATCTCCTCGACATGGCCGCGTTCCAGTTCGCCGAGATGAAACGGCCCGAACGCCACGCGGATCAGGCGCACCACCGGCAGGTCGAGATGGGCCAGCACGCGGCGGACCTCGCGGTTCTTGCCTTCGCCGAGCGCGATATCGAGCCAGGCGTTGGAGCGCTGCTGGCGGTCCATGCTGGCCTCGATGGCGCCGTAGCGCACGCCCTCGATCGTCACGCCCTTGGCGAGCGCTTTCA
>MEMN01000135.1:20181-21119 GCA_001767945.1 Alphaproteobacteria bacterium RIFCSPHIGHO2_12_FULL_66_14
GTGCCATGGACGCGCGCGCGATAGCGTCGGGTCCAGCCGTTGGCCGGCAGTTCGAGGCGGCGGGCAAGGCCGCCGTCGTTGGTGAGCAGCAGCAGCCCTTCCGACATGAAATCGAGCCGGCCGACGGTGACCACGCGGGGCATGCCCTTGGGCAGCGAGTCGAAGATCGTGCGCCGTCCCTCGGGGTCGCGCGCCGTCACCATCTCGCTGGGCGGCTTGTGGTAGCGCCACAGGCGCGGCCGGTCGGCCTGGGGCAGCGGCTTGCCGTCGACCTCGATCACGCTCTGGTCGGTGACATTGAAGGCGGGGGAGGTCAGCACCTGGCCGTCGACTTTTACGCGGCCGGCCTCGATCCAGCGCTCGGCATCGCGGCGCGAGCAGAGTCCGGCGCGCGCCAGCCGCTTGGCAATCCTCTCCGGTTCGCTCACTTGGTGGCCGCCGCTCCCAGGAAGGCGCGGAAGAGCCTCGCGTCGCCCTCGGAGATCAGGAACTCCGGATGCCATTGCACGCCGATGCAGAAGCGATAGCGCGGTGCCTCGATGCCTTCGATCACACCGTCTGGTGCGGTGGCGTTGACGACCACGCCCTCGGGCGCGTCAGCTGCCGCCTGGTGATGGGCGCTGTTCACCGGCAGCTCGTCGGCGCCCACGATGCCATGCAGCTGGGTGCCGCGCGCCACCTTGACCAGATGGCCCGCTTCGTCACGCGGGTTGGGCTGCTCGTGGGCGAGCGGGTCGGAAATCGAATCGGGAATGTGCTGGATCAGCTTGCCGCCCAGCACGACGTGCAGGAGCTGCTGGCCGCCGCAGATGCCCAGGACCGGCTTGTTCCGGTCGAGCGCGCCTTGCGTTACGGCAAACTCGAAGGCGGTGCGGCGGTCCTTGGTGATCACCGTGGCATGGCGCGCGCCGCCGCCATAGTAGGAAGGGTCGACGTCG
>MEMN01000135.1:21247-45697 GCA_001767945.1 Alphaproteobacteria bacterium RIFCSPHIGHO2_12_FULL_66_14
TCGTGCGGAAGCGCGACGGCCAAGCCGCCCGCCGCGTCGATCGCGTCGAGGTAGTTCTGGCGGAGCGCATACCAGGGGAACTTGGAGTAACCGCCGGGTTTCTCAGCATCCAGGGTTACGCCGATCAGGGGACGGGGCATCCCTAGAGGATATCACATTTCAGCCTGCGGCTACGACGCCGTGATGTTCCGCGGCACGTCCTTGAACGGCCGGTCGGTGTCGACGCTGGGTTCCTTGGGCATCTTGAGGACGCGCTCGGAGATGATGTTGCGCTGGATCTCGTCGGTGCCGCCGGCGATCGAACCCGCCGGCACCGACACCAGGATCTCGGCGATGACGCCCTCCATCGGGCTGTCCTTGCCGCTCAGCAGTGCGTCGGAGCCGGTAATATAAGTGTGCACCCGCGCCGCCTGACGCGCGACGTGGCTCGACACCAGCTTGCCGAGCGAACCCTCCGGGCCCTGCGGCTTGCCCTGTTCCTGCGCCGCCCGCGCGCGCCGCGCCGTCCATTCCGCTGCCTTCGACATGATCAGGAGCCTGGCGATTTCTTGGCGCACGACGGGATCGTCGATCCTGCCGGTCTCGTGGGCGCGCTGCATCACGAGGTCGACGCGGCCGGCGCGCTGCGGATACCACTTGTAGGGCTCCATCGTGGTCGCGACCTCGGCCTTCTCCTCCTCGTAGATGCGGCCGGTTTTTCCTGCCGCGGTCGCCCAGTTGCGCAAGCCATCGGCGCCGCGCCGCTCGTGCATCAGGGTGGTGGTCGCGACCTTCCAGCCGTCGCCGACGTCGCTCACCAGGAACTCCGGCTCGACGATGGCATCGGTGAAGAACACCTGGTTGAACGAGGCATGGCCGTTCATCTGTTTCAGGGGATGGACCTGAACGCCGGGCTGCTTCATGTCGAGGATGAAGTAGGCGAGGCCCTTGTGCTTGACCGCGTCCCAGTTGGCGCGGGCCAGCAGCAGGCCCCAATGCGCCTTGTGCGCGCTGGTGGTCCACACCTTCTGGCCGTTGATCACCCACTTGTTGCCCTGACGGTCGGCGCGCGTCACGGCACCGGCCAAGTCCGAACCGCTGCCGGGCTCGCTGAAGAGCTGGCACCAGGTGTCCTCGCCCGTCAGGATGCGCTTGAGGAACTTCTCCTTATGCAGATCGGTGCCGTGCGCCAGGATCGTGGCGGCGGCGAGCGTACGGATGCCGGCCTTGGCGACGCCGACGGCGCCGATCCTTGCGAACTCCTCGTCGACCACCGAGTTGAACTTCACCGGCAGGTCGCGGCCGTACCATTGCCTGGGCCAATGCGGCGCCCCCCAGCCCGACTGGCAGAGCTTGAGGCGCCATTCGACGAGTCCGAGCTCGGGGTTCCAGTTGGCTTCCAGCCAGGTCCGCACTTCGGCGCGGACGGCCTCTTCGGTGGGCTCGCTCATCGCGCGTCTCCCCAGTGTTGCATCATCTTTTCGCGGTGGAGATTGGCGTCGCCGAACAGGATTTCGCTCGACTTGGCGCGCTTGAACCAGAGATGGGTGTCGTTGTCCCAGGTGAAGCCGATGCCGCCATGCATCTGCACGGCATGAATCGCCGTCTGCAGATAGGCTTCCGAGGCCGCTGCCTTGGCGAGCGAGGCGAGCATCGGCACGTCCGTGTCGTCTTCATCGAGCGCCGCCGCGGCGTAGTAGGCCGTCGACTTGGCGAGCTCGACGTCGACCAGCATGTCGGCTGCCTTGTGCTTCATGGTCTGAAACGAGGCGAGCGCGCGGCCAAACTGCATGCGCATCTGCACGTAGGCGAGCGCATCCTCGCGCAGCCGGTCGGCGCCGCCCACCATCTCGTTGGCGAGGCAGACGATAGCCTGCTGCAGGGTTTTGGCGAACGGCGCGGCGGCGGTGCCCTCGGTGCCGAGAAGCTTGCCCTGGACATCCTTGAATTCGAGCCGCGCCAGCTTGCGGGTCTCGTCCATGGTTTTCAGCAGCCGGCGCTCGAGGCCGGCTGCGTCGCCGTCGACGGTGAAGAAGGAGAGGCCGTCCTCCTCCTTGCTGCCGGGCTTGCGCGCCAGCACTACGATGAGATCGGCGGTGTGACCGTCGAGCACGAAGCTCTTGGTGCCGTCGAGCTTGTAGCCGCCGCCCGAGGATGTCGCCGTCATGGCGACGCTGGCGGCATCGTTCAGGCCACTGTCCTCGGAGAAAGCCAGGGTGGCGGTGACGTCGCCCGCCGCGATGCCGGGCAGTAGTGCCTTTTTCTGCTCCTCCGTGCCGGCATTCAGGATCGCCGTGGTGGCCAGCACGGCGGTCGAGAAGTACGGCGCGCACAAGAGGTTGCGGCCCATTTCCTCCAGCACGATGCCGAGCTCGCCACAGCCGAAGCCTGCGCCACCATAGGTCTCGGGAATGTGCACGGCGCTGAGGCCCATTTCCCGGTTGAGCTTCTTCCAGCCCTCGCGGTCGAAACCCTGCTCGGTCGCCATCAGGCGCCGCACTTCCTTGGTCGGCGACCGCGCCTCCAGCGCGCGCCGCAGGCTGGTGCGAAACTCGTCCTGCTCCGGCGTGAAGCTGAAACGCATGGCTACTCCTCCCGTATCGCGTCGCTCTTGTTGCCGCTATTTTCCCCCTAATGAGCGGCCCGGCAAGAACCTCCCCCATGGAACGTGCGCTTGGTGCGGCGCGTGCAGCCGCAGAGCGGGGCGAGGTGCCGATCGGCTGCGTGATCGTGGCGCCTGATGGCGCGGTGCTGGCCGAGGCAGGCAACCGTACAGAAGCCGACGGAGATCCGACGGCGCATGCCGAACTGCTGGCGATCCGGGCGGCGGCCCAAAAACTCGGCTCGCCGCGCCTGGTCGAGTGCGATCTCTACGTCACCCTGGAGCCCTGCCCGATGTGCGCCCAGGCGATTTCCTTCGCGCGTCTGCGGCGTGTCTACTGGGGCGCGTCGGATCCCAAGGGCGGCGGCATCGAGCACGGACCGCGCATCTTCGATCAACCGACCTGCCATCACCGGCCCGACCTCTATCCCGGCGTCGGCGAGGTCGAGGCGGCCGAGCTACTGCGGGCGTTCTTCCGCGAACGTCGCTAGCTGGTGCAGCCGGTCCAGCGGGCGTGCGGCTGAACAGGTCTTGATGTTGACGCCGGTCGGGCACGAGGCCGTGCCGCCGATCTTGCAGTTGGCGGCGGTGCATTTCTTGCGGTTGTCGCCGTTGTCGGCGCCGCTGTAGCGGCAGTACTGGCCGCAGCCACTGCCCGACGTGCAGATGTAGCAACCGTCGGCCAACGCCGGCAGCGTCCAGCCGATCAAGGCGACGCCTGTCAACATCCCAAGGGCGAGGATCAGGCGTTTCATGTCGAGGCCTCCCATTCGGCGCGTACGCCGGCGTCGATTTCCTTTGTCGATCCGCGGCGATGTTCGAACTCGGTTGGCGCCAGCCGTGACAATGCCCACACCGCGGCGCCGCGCACCAGAGGCGAGGGATCCTTCAGCAGCCGCCCCACGGCGGGGAGCGCGGTATCCGCGACGCCGCTGTTGCCTAGCGCATAGGCGACGTTCCTCATGAAGCGGTCGCGGCCGATGCGTTTGATCGCCGTGCCGGCGAAGCGCCGGCGGAAGGCGGCATCGTCGAGCGCCGCCAGCGCCACCAGCGTCGGCGCGGTGAGTTCGGGGCGCGGCAGGAAGGCCGCCTCCTGGGCCGTCTTCGCGAACTTGTTCCAGGGACAGGCGGCCAGGCAGTCGTCGCAGCCGTAGATGCGATTGCCGAGGGCCGCCCGGAATTCGCGGTCGATGGCGCCCTCGTGCTCGATCGTGAGGTAGGAGATGCAGCGCCTTGCGTCGAGCTTGTAGGGCGCGGGGAAGGCCGCGGTCGGGCAGGCATCGAGGCAGGCGCGGCACTGGCCGCAATGATCGCTCTCGGCGGTGTCCGTCGGCAGCTCGGCCGACAGCAGCAGCTCGCCCAGGAACAGCCACGAGCCGAACCGGCGCGATACGAGATTGGTGTGCTTGCCCTGCCAGCCGTGGCCTGCCGCCTGTGCCGAGGGCTTTTCCATCAGGGGCGCGGTGTCGACGAAGACCTTTATCGAATGGCGGTAGTTGTCCCAGATGAAGCGGCCCAGCGCCTTCAGCTTGGTCTTCATCACCTCGTGATAGTCGCGGCCCTGGGCATAGACCGAGATCGCGCCGCGCGAGGGTTCGTCCTGAAGCGTGCGCGGGTCGTGCGTTGGTCCGTAGTTCATGGCCACCGAGACGACGGTTTTTGCGCCGGGCCACAGCGTTGCCGGATCGACGCGCTCCGGCGTGCGCTTGCCCAGCCAGCCCATGTCGCCCTGGAAGCCCAGTTCGACGAACTGCGTGAGCTGCGCGAGACGCTCGGCTCGCGCCTCAGGTGCGAGCGTCGCGGCGGCAAAGCCCACGGCATCGAAGCCCAGCCTGAGCGCCTCGTCGCGGATGGCATTGCGCAGCTCGAGCGGCGTCGCCTGCCGCGGCGGTCGTTTCGGTGTCGGCGGAAGCCTGGCCACTATCCTCGGCCGCGATAAGGGGCGACGCCCGGATCGGGCAGCCACAGTCCCCTGGGCGGCTGGCCGGTCTGCCAGAAGACGTCGATCGGCATGCCGCCGCGCGGATACCAGTAGCCGCCGATCCGGAGCCAGCGCGGCGCCAGAGCCTTGGCCAGGCGTTGGCCGATGGCGAGCGTGCAGGCCTCGTGAAAGTCGGCGTGATTGCGGAAGCTGCCGAGATAGAGTTTCAGCGATTTGCTCTCGATCAGCTTCGCCTTGGGCGCGTAGTCGATCACCAGATGGGCGAAATCGGGCTGGCCGGTCATCGGGCAGAGAGTGGTGAACTCCGGCGCCGTGAAGCGCACCAGATAGAGGTCGCGCGGATTGGCATTGGGCACCGTCTCCAGCACTGCCTTGTCGGGCGATGGCGGCAATGCCGCGGGGCGGCCCAGTTGCGTCAGATGTCGGTACTTTCTTGCCATCGGCTTCACCTTCAACTCGACCACCATCATATGCTAAGCGAGCCGCCATGACTCACAGGGTTGCCATCGTGGGCGCCGGCCCCTCCGGCTTTTATGCGGCTGACGGGCTTTTACGCGCCAATCCCGACCTTCACATCGACCTGATCGACCGGCTGCCGACGCCACACGGGCTGGTGCGGGCCGGTGTCGCACCGGACCACCAGGGTACCAAGGCGGTCTCTCGCCAGTTCGACCGGCTTCTGGCCCAGCCTGACGTCCGGTTCGCCGGCAATATCGAGATCGGCCGCGACCTCTCCTGGGACGAGGTGCGGGCGGGATATGACGCGGTGATCGTCGCCACCGGGATGGTGATCGACCGCAAGCTCGGCATCCCGGGCGAGGGCCAGCCGCAGGTCTGGGGCTCGTGGCGGTTCGTGGCCTGGCTGAACGGCCATCCCGATTTCCGCCAGGGGCCCGATCTCTCCCAGGTGCGGCGCGTGGCGGTGATCGGCAACGGCAACGTGGCTCTCGATGTCGCCCGCCTACTGGCCAAGAGCGCCGAGGAAATGGCCAAAAGCGACATCGTGCCCACGGCGGCGGCGGCGATCGCCGCCGCGCCGCTCACCGACATCCACGTGATCGGCCGGCGCGGACCGGAGCACGCCTCCTTCACCAGCAACGAACTGGCCGAGATGGGTCGTCTCGCGCGGGCGGTGTCGGTGGCCGACGCCGCGGCACTGGAGGGCCATCCGCCGGCGTCGGATCCGACGCCCGAGCGGTTGCGCAAGGCCAAGAACCTCGAGATCCTGAAGGGCTTCGCCCCCAACAAGCCCGGCAGCAAGCCGGTCACGGTGCATTTCCGGTTCAACGCGGCGCCGGTTGCCTGTCGTCCCGGCGAGTTGGAGCTCACGACCGGCAAGCTGCCGGTCGATCTCGTCATCACCTGCATCGGCTATATCGGCGAGGACTACCCGAAAGCCGAGGGCGTGTTCGCGGTCGGCTGGGCAAAACGCGGCCCCAGCGGCACGATCCCGACCAACCGCGCCGACAGCCACGCCGTCGCCAAGGATGTCGCGGCGTGGCTGAAGGAGCGCGATCCCAAGAGCGGGCCCGACCCGCTGCCGCTCTGCATCGACGCCGACGGCTGGCATCGCATCGACAAGGCGGAAACTGCCGCTGGCGCCGCCCTGGGCCGGCCTCGCTTGAAGTTGACCGACTGGCAGGCCCTGCTGGAGGTCGCGCAGGGCGGCTGACGGCCCTATTGTTGCATGTGTTTGGTTGCCGGCGCGGAAGCCAGGAGGGGATTGCCATGTTGAAGATCGGTCGTCGTGTCGTCTGCACATTGGCCGCCGTCGCTGCGCTCGCAGCACCTGCCGCGGCGCAAACCACGCTCAAGGTGGCGCTGCACTCCGATCTCAAGATCGTCGATCCGGTGTGGACGACGGCGCTGATCTCCACCCACCACGGCTACATGATCTACGACACGCTGTTCGCGCTCGACGGCAAGCTCGAGGTCAAGCCGCAGATGGTCGACAAGTGGACCGTCTCTGACGACAAGCTCACCTGGACCTTCACCTTGCGCGACGGTCTGGAATGGCACGATGGCAAGCCGGTGACCGCCGAGGACTGCGTCGCCTCGATCAAGCGCTGGGGCGCCAAGGATTCGATGGGCCAGAAGCTGATGGGCGTCGTGGCCGATCTCAGCGCGCCCGACGCCAAGACCATCAAGATGGTGCTGAAGGAGCCCTACGGGCTGGTGCTCCAGTCGCTCGGCAAGTCGAGCTCGAACGTGCCCTTCATGATGCCCAAGGCGGTGGCCTCCACCGACCCCAACGCGCAAATCACCGACTCGATCGGCTCCGGGCCGTTCATCTTCAAGAAGGACGAATGGCGGGCGGGCGAAAGGGCGGTCTACGTCAGGAACCCCAAGTACAAGCCGCGCAACGAGCCGGCCTCGGGCCTGGCCGGCGGCAAGGTTGCCAAGGTCGACCGGGTCGAATGGCTGACGCTGCCCGACACCCAGACCCAGGTGAATGCCCTGATCAACGGCGAGGTTGACCTGGTCGAGATCGTGCCGCCCGACCTGCTGCCGCTCCTGGCCAAGGACAAGAACATCAAGGTCATGGTCGTCAACACGGCGGGCCGGCAGTACGCCATGCGCTTCAACACTTTGTTCAAGCCATTCGACAACCCCAAGGTACGCCAGGCCGTACTCTACGCGCTGTCGCAGAAGGAATTCCTCGAAGCCAACGTCGGCAACCCGGCCTACTACAAGGAATGCAAGTCGCTGTTCCCCTGCGGCTCGCCGCTGGAATCGACCAAGGGCTGGGACGACAAGATCTCGGGCAACGTCGCCAAGGCCAAGGCGCTGCTGGCCGAGGCCGGCTACGACGGCACGCCGGTGGTGTTCCTGCACCAGACCGACACGTCCGGCCACAACAACCTCGCCACCGTCGCCAAGGCTGAGCTCGAGAAGACCGGCCTCAAGATCGACCTGCAGCCGATGGACTGGCAGACCCTAGTGACGCGCCGCGCCAAGAAGGATCCGCCGGACAAGGGCGGCTGGGGCGCCTTCTTCACCTCGTGGGGCGCCACCGACGTGCTGAACCCGGTGTCGGCGGCGTTCCTCAACGCCTCGTGCGACAAGGCGACGTTCGGCTGGCCGTGCGACGCCGAGCTGGAAAAGCTGCGCGACGCCTACGCCAAGGAGACCGATCCGGCCAAGCAGAAGCAGATCGCCGAGGCCGTGCAGCTGCGCGTGCTGGAGTATCCCACGCACGTGCCGCTCGGCCAGTTCACGACACCGACGGCGATCCGCACCAACCTCGACGGCCTGCTGCAGACGCCGTCGCTGGCGCTGTGGAACATCCAGAAGAAGTGACGCGGTCTCAGTCGAGCCGCACGCTCACGCCCTCGAGGCCCTTCCGCGACGCCGGGTAGCGCTTCATGACCTCGGCGTCGTGGCCGGGGATCACCATCTCGATCCTGCCCTCGGCCAGCTTCTTCAGCTTGTCGTAGCCCGCCAGCATGTCGGCCACCGAGTAGACGATGGCGAACAGCTTGTCGTTGTTGATGCCCCAGAAATAGTGGCTGGCGTCGGAGGCCAGCACGAGCCAGCCGTTCCGGGTCATGACGCGCACCGACTGGATGCCGGCGGTGTGGCCGCCGATCAGATGCACCGAGAGGCCGGGCTGGATCTCCTCGTCGCCGTCGTGGAACACCACGCGCTTGCCGTAGACGGCCCGGACCATGCCGACGATGTCCTCGAGCTCGTAGGGGTGGCGGAACGGGTCCTTGCACATGTGCCGGCCGGTGGCGAAGTTCATCTCCTTGTCCTGGAGATGAAAGCGCGCCTTGGGGAAGCGGTCCCAGTTGCCGACGTGGTCGTAGTGCAGGTGGGTGATGATGACGTCCTCGACCGTCTTGGCATCGACGCCGACTTCGGCCAGCAGGTCGGCGGGATTCTTCTTCACCTCGCGGCCGCGACCCTTGCCGACCTGGGCGTTGAAGCCGGTGTCGATCACGATCGGCTTGCCGCCGATGGTGCGATGGCCGCTCTCGTCCAGCGGGATCGCCACCCAGACGAAGTAGTCCATCGGGAAGTCGGCGTCGTGCGGATCGGGGGTGATCTGCACTTCCCATGCCTTGCGCGGCAGGTGGGCATATTTGACAGCATGGACCTCGTAGATGGGCGTCGAACGCATTTTTGTTTCCTTCCCGGCGGGTTGTTGAGCCGAGCGTAGCGCGTCGGCCGGCTCCGGCGCTATAGTAGCGACATGGCCCGCTTGGACCTCCTTGGACGGCGAATTAGCACCACGGTTTGCACCGCAAACCGCTGCGTAGCTGCGTTCGCCCATTATTCATCCAGGGAATCGTCCGATGTCCACCACGTCTCTTGGCGTCCTCGCCCTCAAGCGTAGCAATTCCACCGTCCGATATTGTTTCGAAGCCGACGTCGAGCCGGGCGTGCTGCCGCGCGCACTCGAGCTGCTCGCCAAGCGCGGCCTCGTGCCGGCGCGTGTCTTCGCCCAGGCCGCCGACGACCAGCTCTCGGTCGAAATCGAGGTCGAGGGCCTGGCGCCCGATACCGCCGAGCAAGTCGGCCGCTGCCTCGGCCAGATCGTGGGCGTGAGGCAGACGTTCTAGGCTGCGAGTCGCTCGACGATAGCGTCGATGTGCAGGCGGGCGACGTCGATGGCGGGAAAGCCGGCCGTCGCTTCGTCGAAGATCACGGCGAGATCCGTGCCGGCCAGCAATATCGCGTCGACGCCGTCACGTCGGTGCAGGTCGGCCGCAATACGGCGGAGCCCCGCGGTGTCGGCATCGTGGCCCTTCTGCGTGTCGAGGATGCGCTGGTAGGCCTGGCCGATGAACGCGACCTCGTCTGGCCGGGGCTTCACGATGTCGACGCCCGTGAGCTGACCCCACAGGCCGCCTTCGACGGTGAAGACGGTGCCGAACAGCGCGACGCGCTTGAGCTTGCGGGCGCTGAGTTCGGTGCCGATCGGATCGACGATGTTGATGAGCGGCAGGCGCGCTCGTTTCAGAAGTTGTGCGATGCAGATGTGCGGCGTGACGGCCGGGATCACCGCCAGCTCGGCGCCGGCACGGGCCATCCGCTCGATGAACGACGCGAGATAGTCGGCCAGTTCGTCGAGCTTGCCGGCGCGCACGAGGCCTTGCCCGCGATCGACGTCGGCGTGGGCGATCACCAGATCGGGGACGATGCCGCGGGCTTTGCAGGCCGCCGCGATCTTTTCGTAGTAGTGGACCGTGGCGCCGACGCCCAGCCCGCCGACGATTCCGACGCACGCCATGTCACGTCGTCGGAAAGTTGCGCGCCCAGACCGGCACGAGTTGCGGCACCTGGTCGGCGCGCCGGGCGACGGCGAAAAGGCGCGGCGTCTCCTGCTCGAACCAGCCGCGCTTGGGACGCCACCGGGTCATGATGTCAAGGTAGATGTCGAGTGCCGAGAAGCGCTCGCCCAGGAACCACGGGCTGCCCGCTTCGCCCTCGATCTGGCGCCACAGCTTCTGGGCATAGGCGTCGGTGGCGGCGCGGAATGGATCGCGCGCGGCATTGATCGAGACGAAGCGCGACGGATCGTCGGCATAGGTGAAGGTGGGATAGATGTTGGCGACGATGAAGATCAGCCAGCGCAGGAATTTTGCCCGCTCCGGCGTACCGGCCGCCGGCACCAGCCCGTCCTTGCCCGTGGTGTCGGCCAGCAGGAGCGTGATGGCCGCACTTTCGCTCATGACGCTGCCGTCCGGCATCACCAGCGTCGGCACCTGGGCCAGCGGGTTGACCTTCTCCAGCTTGAGCCGGGCGTCCGGCGACTTGAAGAGATCGTCGACCGCCTCGTAGGTATAGGGCAGTCCGTACCAGACGAGCTGGGCCTCGACGATCGCCGAACCCCAGCCGGGGCGGCCGTAGAGTTTGTAGCTCATGGCGTCACCGTCACGGCTTCTGCAGCGGCTGGATCAGGCTCGACGTGTCCCAACGTCCGCCGCCGCGCTCCTGGACGCGCTGATAGAACTGGTCGACCAGCGCTACCACCGGCATCTGCGCCTTCCAGCGCTTGCCCTCGGCCATTGCGATGCCGAGGTCCTTGCGCATCCAGTCGACGGCGAAGCCGTAGTCGAACTTGCCGGCGATCATGTTCTGCCAGCGATTGTCCATCTGCCAGCTTTGCGCCGCGCCTTTGGAGATGGCGCTCATCACCTTGTCCATGTCGAGGCCGGCGCGCTGGCCGAGGTTCAGCGCTTCGGCCAGGCCCTGGACGAGGCCGGCAATGCACATCTGGTTCATCATCTTGGTGATCTGGCCCGAGCCCGGCGGGCCGATCAGGGTGACCGCCTTGGAGAAGGCGTCGGCAACGGGCTTGGCCCTGTCGAACGGCGCCTGCTCACCGCCGCACATCACGGTGAGCTGGCCGTTCTCCGCGCCGGCCTGGCCGCCCGAAACAGGCGCATCGATGAAGTCGACGCCGATCTTCTTCGCCGCCGCGTGGAGTTCACGGGCGATGTCGGCCGAGGCCGTGGTGTTGTCGAACAGGATCGCGCCCTTCGCCATGCCGGCAAGGGCGCCGCTCTCGCCCAGCATCACCGCGCGCAGATGGTTGTCGTCGCCGACGCAGGAGAACACGATCTCCTGGCCGGCCGCCGCCTCTTTCGGAGTCTTGGCGGCCTTGCCCTTGTGTTTCTTGGTCCACGCCTCGGCCTTGGCGAAGGTGCGGTTATAGACGGTGACGTCATGGCCCTTGGCGGCGAGATGCCCCGCCATCGGAAAGCCCATCACGCCCAGACCCAGAAATGCCACCTTGGCCATATTTCTCTCCCGCACTGTCGGTTTGCGGGCCGGATCATAGAGCCAAATCAGGACGATGCCAGCAGGACCAGAATGGCGGCAAAACCGGTGACCAGAGGCGGTAGCGCGAGCGGCCAGGCGCGGCGGTAGAGCACCGCGTCGGACGCCGACAGCGCCAGGATGGCCGCACCCATCGAGACACGGATCGGCGACAACATGGTGAGGTTGGCCGTCACGCTGTTCTGCACGGCGGCGATCCAGGCCGGGTCGAGCGCCAGCGCATGGGCGAGCGCCGCCTCCATCGGCATCAGCATGGCGTTGGCGGCAGCGCCGCTGCCGGTGAGGAAGCCCCCGACAGCGGCGAACAGCGGCACGCCCAGCGCCGCGCCGCGGCCCGCCGCACCACGCAGCGCCTCGGCGATCGCCATCGCCATGCCCGAGCCGACATAGAATTCCGCCATCAACACGAAGGCGAGTGTGACGGCCGAGGCGCGCCAGGCGCCGCGGGCGGCCTCGGCGACGACGCGGCCCAAAGGCGCACGCGCGATCAGCACGACGGCGACACCGATCGACAGCAGCCAGAAGCCCGGCGCGTAGAACGGCGCGAATGCCGGCTGGTCGTCGAACGGCTTCATCGCCCACAGGGGCTTCAGGAGATCGTGCAGCGGCGTCACCAGCCGCGTGGCGCAAAGTGCGAGCGTCAGCGCCACATAGGGCGCCGAGGCGCGGAGCGTGGCGCGCGCGCGGGCGAGGTCCGGCCGCCCCTCGTTTTCCCAGTCACCGCGCCAGAAGCGCAGCGCCAGCAGGAAGGCGGTGGGCGCGGCGGCCGCGATCTCGGCATCGCTGCCGAGGTTGGCCAGCCAGACCAGCGCCAGCAGGACCGCCATCCACGCCGCGTCGTCGAGCTTCTGCATTGCCGGTACGGGCACGCCCGCCTCGCGCGCGAAGCGCCAGTAGAGACCGAGATAGAGCAGGTGGATCGGAATCTGCAGCATGGCGCAGAGCAGGCCGAGTTCGTTGGCGGTCATGCCCGCCAGCGTGGCGCCGACGGTGGTGCCAATGGCGAGCGCCCCCCACGGCACCAGCGACTGGCTGTAGAGGCCGAGCAGCAGCGCCGGCAGGCCGCCGATTCCCAGGCGGCGAAGAGCGGCGAGGGCGATGATGTAGCCGACGCCGAAACCCGTGACCGATTCGGCGAAGGGTGCCAGCAGGAAGCAGACCGAGAACAGCCGGCGCGGCGTCGCCTCGCGGGCGCCCCCGGCCGCCGCCCCGCCGCGCGCTTGGGTGGCGCGATGGAAGAAGACGCCGGTCACTACGATGGCGATGACATGCCAGGAGAGCCAGAGGCCCGCCGGCACCTCGCGCCGGAACAGGGTGGCCACGGCCTCGGGCCCCCCGGCATCCCCGGCGGCCATGACCAGGGTGGCGGAAGCGGCGAGGGTGGCGGCCAGGCCCGCCAGTCCCGCGACCAGGGCGCTGGCGCGTCCCGAGGCGAGCAGCGCCAGCACGAGCAGGAGGGGCAGGAGCGCGAGGGTGGTCGTCATGGCGGGCTTCTATAGCCTGCCGCCGGCGCGCGTGCTTCGGTGGCGGCCGAATTGCGCCCAATACCGGAGGCCAAACAGCGCCTTGCGCCGTCGCCGCCTTTCCCTTAAACCCGCCGCCGTGCCCCGATAGCTCAGCTGGTAGAGCACGTCATTCGTAATGATGGGGTCGGCGGTTCGATTCCGTCTCGGGGCACCACTAGCATCGACAACCCCGCCGAAAGGCGCAGCGGGGTCGCTATCCCTGGGGACATGCCAGGCGCGCTGTCGTTTCTGTCTGGATCGGCCGCCTTGGGTCATTCATCCTGTTCCACGCATGCGGATACTGCCAAGGAATATTCAAAGCGGACCGAGATGGCGCGAACGACGAAATTCTTGAGGATTGCGCTCGGCGTGGCGACGATGGTCGTGATCGTCGCGCTCGTCCTGTGGATCGGCCACGGCCGGCAGACCACCAGGGCCCAGGACGGCATTCGGCCGACCGGGCCGCTGATTTCGCGCGGCTATACCGAGGCGCCCGCCGGCACGGCGGTGATCGCCGGTGATCCCGAAGGCGGCGCCGTCATCCTCGAGCTGCGCATCACCAACGGCCAGACGGTCAAGCGCGACGGCATCATCGCCGTCCTGTCGAACTATCCCGCCGCAGATGTCGAGGTCCGTTCGACCGAGGCGCAGCTTGTGAAGACCAAGCAGCAGCGCGAGGCGATGGTGTCGGGATTCCGCATCGCCGAAATCGCCATGCAGGAGATCGTCGTCAAGTCGGAGGCGGAAACCAACAAGCTCAAGGCGCTTCAGATGCAGCGGTCGAGCATGCCGCCGGACGAGAAGCAGCTCGAGTTGAGCATTGCCCAGCAGAATCTCGAACGCGAGCAGGCCATGCTCCGCGTCCAGAAGGAGACGCTGGCGGCCGATCTCGCACAGATCGAGACGGAGATCAGCATCATCGCCGCCAATCTCGACAATGCGCGAACCACCCGTGAGCAGGCGCTTGTCCGTTCGCCGCTCGACGGGATGGTGACGGAAATCTATTCGCGCCAGGGCGAGCGGGTATCCGGCAACGGCATCGCCAAGATCGTCGACCTGGACCAGGTGCGCATCCTGGCTGAAGTCGACGACATACATATTGGCCGGGTGGTCGTGGGCGGCAAGGTCGAGGTCATGTTCCGCGGCAGCCCGGTCGTCTACAAGGGGAAGGTGTCGCGCATCTCGCCCATGGTGAAGCGGTTGAAGCGCAGCCAGGCCGATGCCGGCGAAGGCAACGTCAATCTGGTGGAAGTCGAGGTCAGTCTCGATGACTCTTCCAGCATGCCTCGGGTATTGTCACGCGAGACGCGTGTCATTTACCCGTAACGACCGGCGCAGGGCTTCGTCCCGGTCACGCCGCCTTCGGCATCTCGCGGGCAGCTTCGATCATCGTTCCCGCCAGCACCCTGTAGGCGGTGGCCCAGGCGCCACGGGTTTCGGCCGTGAAAGCCTCGCCCAGGCCCTTTTCCAGGGTCCACAGCAGCGCGGAGCCCACCGGCACGTACTGCTCGGCGCTGACGCCATAGCCGGCATGCCGCTGGCCGAGCGCGCGCACCGCCGGCAGAAGCGTGTCGAGATGGCTGAGGCCCGCGACGGCGGTGCCCAGCATCGCCATCAGCTTCTTCTTCTGGCCTGACAGATCGTCGGGAAACATGGCACGGACCTCCGGCGCGATCTCGAACAGCCGGCCGTAGAAGAGATCGGCGGCGGTGGCGGCGATCGGGACGACCTGGGCAAAGCTCGTCTGCACGAGCTTGATCTGATGCGGTGTCATGGGCGTGTCCTCGGTGGGCGGTTGCGTCGCCCGGGGTCTACGCCCGCTTCGCCTCGCCGCGATGTCGCGACGGCGGGGAATTGTATTGTGCGTATCGCGCGAGGCGCGTCAGGCCTCGACCTTCATCAGATCGGTGGCCAGCAGTACCTCGCCGTCGAAATGGGCCTTGGCCTCGGCGACCCACTCCGGCTCGCTGCCCGGGCGCGGCGCCGGCACCGGATGGTTGAGTACCAGCACGCGCACGCCGGCGTCGCGCGCCGTTTGCGCGGCTTGTGCGATGTCGGAGTGATAATCCAGGATGTCGCGAAAGCGCTGAAGCGGCACTTTCTCGACCAGCTGGCGGCGGATCACCGTCTGGACATAGACGTCGGCACTGCGGCACAGGCTCGTGAGTCCGGCGCAGGGCACCGTGTCGCCGGCAATCGCCACCACCTTGCCCTCGGCTTCGATGCGAAAACCGACCGTCGGGTGCACCGGGCTGTGGTCGGACGGCGCCGCCAGCACACGGATGCCGTCGGCTTCCCACACCAGCCCTTCGGACACCTCACGCACCGTCACCTGCGGCCGGTGCGGCAGGTCGGGATGATGGGCCATGCGGTAGTGAATGTCGTTCTCGAGCATCGCCAGCGTGGCGTCAGTGAATTTCCCGAAGCCCACCGGGCCGATCGCCGTCAGCGGCCGCGGCTCGGTATTGGTGATCCAACGCGTCGTGATGACGTCGTTGTAATCGGTCGTGTGATCGCTGTGCATGTGGGTGACGAACAGCGCCGTGAGGTCGCGCGCCGTCATGCCGACGGCGACGCCGCGCATCAGCACGGCGCGGCCGCAGTCGAACAGCAGGTCGGTTTTGCCGATGCGGACCAGCGTGGACGGGCCGGCGCGGTCGGCGGTGACCATGGGCGAACCGCTGCCGAGAATGACGACTTGCATGGAGGAGCTTTCGGGGGAGGGCTTTCGGAGGAGAGAAGAATCAGCCGTTCGACAGCCGCGGCCATTCGCGCGAGGACCGCAGCAGCGTGTCCCTTGCCTGGTCGACCTTCTTCGCGAAGTAGGTCGACCCCGAATGATCGGGATGGACGAGGCTGGCCAGGCGCCGGTGGGCCGCCCGAATGGCCGCTTCGTCGGCCCCGGGGCCGAGGCCCAGGACATCGAGGGCCTCGGCGCGCGACATGCCGTCTTCCGACGGCGCCGGCAGGGCGGCGCGCTGCACGTAGGCCTCGAGGAGAGCCGCCGCGCGTTGCACGGTCTCGGGATCGGGGGCCATTGCCATGTCGAAGGGCCGCGCTTTCGGCCGGAAGTAGTCGAGCGCCGCCCGCAACGGTGCCAGTACCGCCCGCCATTTCAGGAAGGTGGCAACGACAAGCATGCCGGCGCCGATCAGCATCGCTGCCGACCAGCGCCCGTCGGCGATCATCCAGATGACGATCGGAATACCGCCGAGGACCAGCAGCAGCAGCATCCACCGGCTGACCCGAACCATCGTCGGCGGATCGGTGTGGATGAACCAGTCGAGGAACTTCGCAGCCGTCGCCAGCACGGAAAGGCCGAGCACGATGGCGCTGATGATGACGACGATGTCCATCTACGGAGACTACCTGCACCGCGACGGAAAATCAGCCTTCACTTTGGACCCATGAAGGGATGTCAGGTCTTCGAATTTCGGAATGTCCTTCACTGCCGGCGGCGTCTAGAATTTGCGAAGTTGAAGTGAGGGAGGAGCACAGCGCATGACGGAGCCAACCAGAGAGGCACCAACCAAGAAAGTCTCTCCCGACTTGGTCGCCGCCCCGATCATCGATGCGGCCACGGCGCCGAACCTTCCGGCCCGGAAAGCCTCGATCGACGAGTTCCTCCGGCGCAACGCCGAAGTGCTGGAGAAGGATCGTGAGGAATTCCAGTCGTATCTGGTTGCCAAGCAGGCCGCTGCAGAGGTGGCGCCGGCCCCAGGCCCAGCGCGCAAGACGAGAATGAGCCGGCGCACGATGCTGAATGTCGCCGTCGGCACCGCCGGCGTCGCCGAAGCCGCCGTGCTCGGCTACAACGCGCTGGGCGGCGGCTCGGCGACCGACGGCGGCATCTTCCAGGCCAACAGCGCCGGTCCCCAACAAAGCGGCATCGTGCGCGAGATCGTCGACTCCAGGGCCGACGTCAAGGGACGCAGTCTCGGCCAGTGGATTGCGCTCCTGCCGACCAAGTTGGGCGGCGGGACCTATGCCATCGATCTCAACTCGAACCGGGTGCTGGCCTCCATCTGGTACTGGAACTACGGCGACTACAGTCCGATCAGCCATCATCTCTGTGCGTTTCCCAGTTCCGACCCGTATCACGGCTTCGAATTCGTCAACTCGACGCAGGGCGGCAAGAATTCGCTGATCTACGGCATCCCCACGGCCATCACCGATCCGGCGCCGGGCACCAACATCTACCGCGTCCGTTTCGACGGCACGCAGATGCAGATGATCGAGAACGTCTCGGAGACCACCGGGCTCGGGCTTGGCGTCCACGTCACCGTCAATCCCAAGGATGCCCAGTCCTATTTCGTGACCGACGGCCAGAAGGATATCGCCGCCTGCTTCGACCGCACGACGTCGAAGGTGAAGGCGGCGCTCAGGTTCGACTGGACGCCCAACGTGCCCGATCTGCGCGACGCCTGGATCAAGGGTGGCACGCTCACTATCAAGAAGATCTATCCCGACGCCAAGACCGGCCTCTATGACTACCGCGGCACCAAGGGCAACAAGATCGACTGGGAAATGGTGCCCATGGGCGAGCTGTTCGTCGAAGAAGGATCTTTGCCCGGCGACGCCCCGTTGTCCCTCACCGGCGCCGACGGCACGATCTGGCATCCCGAGGGCCGCTGGGCGGCGACCGTCGTTCGTCTATGCGGCGGCATCTGTATCCTCGATCCCGAGGAGAATTTCGAGCCAGCGGCCTTCCTGCAGTTCAACAAGGATTCCCAGGACCAGTACCCGGTCGAGCAGATCGACAAGGACACGTGGAAGGTCGTCTTCGACAAGATCCATTCGCCGGGTCACGAGATCGGCTTCTCGCCCGACGGCAAGTTCCTGGTGATGATGAACAACCTGCGGGAAAACAACTGCTCGGTCTTCGCCTGCAGTGACCCGGACCCGAAGAAGTGGCGCAAAGTCGCCCATGTCGAGGACCCGCTGTGGCGAGGCAAGTATCCGAACCCGTTCCACATGGTGTTCTCGATGGACAGCTCGAAGCTCTACCTGTCCATCCTGCATCCTTCGCCCGCCTACAGCGGGCTCATGGTGGTCGACACCAAGACCTGGAAGATCATCAAGGAGATCCAGGGCATCGGTCCCGACCTGCAGACGCCGGCGCTCACCTACGATGGCAAGTATGTCCTCACGCCATTCAGCGGCTTCCAGCGCCAGTCGAGCGGCATCGCGGTCGTCGATACCTCGACCGATACGCTGGTCGGCATCCTGCCGAGCAATGGCGGGCATCATGACTGCGTCATCATCCCGACCAAGCTGGAGCACATGAAGCACACGCGCTCCTGCACGCTTTGAGGCTGCTCGCCAACCTGGCTTTGCAGAATCTCGGACGTCGCAAGGCCCGCAGCCTCCTGCTGATCGCCGCGGTGGCGATCGGCAGCGGTGTCGTCTTCACCGGCGCCACCCTGATGCGCAGCATCGACGACAGCATGGCGGCGGGCTTCTCCCGCTTGGGCGCCGACATGATGGTGGTGCCCGAGGGGGCGCTCACCAACATCACCGCCGCCCTGCTCACCGTCGAGCCCACCGACCTCGTGCTCGATGCCGACGTTCTCGCCAAAGCCCGGATCGCCAGCGTCGGACGGGCGGCGCCGCAGAAGATCGCGCGGGTTGAGCATTCGGGCATCGGCAGCCATCATGACCTCGTCGACCTGGTCGGCTTCGAGCCGGCGCACGATTTCACGATCCAGCCGTGGCTGCGGGAGAAGCTCAACCGCGAGTTCCGCGCCGGCGACGTGATCCTGGGTGCCGGACGCGATGTGCCGCTCGGCTCCCAGATGCTGATCTTCGGCAAGCCACATGTGGTCTACGGCAAGCTCGGCCGTACCGGCGTCGGCACCCATGAGCGCGGCGTCTTCATGTCGTTCGAGACGCTGGAGGCTCTGGCCGGCGCCGTGCCGCAGCACGGCAGCTCCCGGCCGGCAGCGCTGGCGCCGGGCAAGGTCACTGGCTTCCTGGTCGAACTGGCCCCGGGCGCCACCGCACTGCAGGCGCGCTTCGCCATCCTGTCGGCCGTCAAGGGCGCCAAGGTCGTGACCGGCGACTCGTCCCTGTCCGGCATTCGTCAAGGCTTGTCGGCGCTGCTGCAAGGCATCCTTGCCCTGATGGTGCTGATGTTCGCCAGCATGGCGGTCATGGTGAGCGTCCTGTTCTCTGCGATCATCACTGAGCGGCGTCCCGAGCTCGGCCTGTTGAAGGCGATCGGCGCGCGATGGCCGCAGATCGTCGGCATGATGGTCGTCGAGGCGGTGATCGCCACGGGAGTCGGCGGGGTCCTGGGCGTCACCCTGGGCGTTCTCGTGATGCGCCTCTACGAGCGCTCGCTGGTCTACTACCTCGAGAACATCGGCGTGCCGTTCGTCTGGCTCGATCTGCCGCGGATGGCGGCCTTCGCGGCCGCCGCGATCGTACTGGCCGCGGCCATCGGCGCCCTGGGCGCATTCTATCCGGCATGGCGGGCCAGTCGCCGCGACGCCTACGACCTTGTGCGTGGCGAGGGTTGAGCGATGCTCGTGTGCCGCCAGGTGAGCAAGAGCTACCGGACCGAGCGCGGTGTCGTGACCGCGGTCGCCGGTATCGATCTCGACGTGCCGGCCGGCCGGTTCGCCGCAGTCATCGGGCGCTCGGGCTCGGGCAAATCGACCTTGATGGCGATGATCGGCGGCCTCAGCCGTCCCTCGGCCGGCTCGGTGGAAGTCGACGGCACCGACGTGTGGCACCTGTCGGACAATGCACTGGCGGCTTTCCGCAACGAAAAGGTGGGCTACGTCTTCCAGTTCGCGAGCCTGCTGCCGACGCTGCGGCTGATCGACAACGTCGCCTTGCCGGCGATGCTGGGCCGCCGGCAGGGCGCCTCCGGCACCTATGCCCGGGCGGCGGCCCTGCTCGAGCGGATGGGATTGGGCGGCTACCTCGACGCCTATCCCGCCGAGATTTCCGCCGGCGAGCAGCGCCGCGCCGCGATCGCCCGCGCGCTGATCAACGATCCCGCGCTGCTGCTGGCCGACGAGCCGACCTCCGATCTCGACGAGCAGACCGAGATCGAGATCATGGACGTGCTCAGGACGGTCAACCGCGAGGTGGGCACCACGCTCGTCCTGGTCACGCACAACCTCGCCCTGGCGGAGCAGGCGCAGCAGATCGTCCACATCGCCAACGGCGCGATCGTGGCATGAGCGGGCAGCCTCCCGATCCGGCCACGCTGTCGTCCGCCCAGAAGGACGCGCTGATCCGCGACCTGCGCCGCCAGCTTGCGGCCGCGCAACGAACCAAGGGCGCACCGAAGCGCGAGCTGCTCGATGAATTGCGCGAGGCGCCCCGCAAGGCCACGACGGCGCCGCCCGGAACGTCGGTGAAACTCGGGCGACATCTCGGCTTGTGGCGCTCGCCCGTGGTGCTGGGCGTCGTCGTGGCCGTGATGCTGGCCTTCGCCGTCGATGCCGGCGTCGGCCGCTATCAGGCCCATCTCACCAGGCAGCAGCGCCAGGCACGGCTGCAGCTCGAGAATGCCGCGATGCGTTCGCTCTATGTCGAGCTGAAGCGGATCGTCGCCGAACCCGATGGCAAGTCGTTCCGCATGACTCTGGCGCTGCAGAACACCAGCCCGACGGGTCCGCTCTACGTCATGCTCAACCCCGTGGCGGTCTACGTGCAGTCCGGCATGACCTGGCAACAGGTGCCGTCAAAGCCCGTCGATGACGCCGGCGCGGGTGTGATCACGCTGGCCAGGGATTACTCCTACGACGTCGCCTTCACGCCCGACGTGGCGAACTGGGCCGAGCTCATCCCGGGCTACATGCATGTCCGCATCCAGGACGATCTGCTGGTCAGCCAGCGCGCGCAGCCCGGCGACGATGTCGTCGAGCGCCGCACGCCGTTCTACGTCTATCTGAAACCCCACGGCGCCAACGACGAGGACATCAAGGCCCGGTCAAAAATGACCGGCACGCCGCCGCTCTTCATCCCGATGCCGCCGCACTGACGGCAGTTACGCCGAGCGCGGCTTCGCTCCGTGGATCGCCGGCGATGCGGCTGTGCCACATCACGCGCGGCTGGGTCATGTCCCAGGGCGTCGCCTGGTGGAGCAGGCAGCGGTTGTCCCACACCACCGCGTCGCCCGCCGTCCAGTCGTGATGGTAGACGCGCGGTGGCTGGCAGGCGAAGTCGACCAGCTCCTGCAGCAGCCGTTCCGATTCGGCCTTGTCCATGCCCGGAATGTTGTGGGCGTGGCGACCGATCAATAGCGATTTGCGGCCGGTCTCGGGATGGGTCTTGACCAGCGGGCGCAGCGGCACCGGCCCATCATGCAGGCCGTAGCCGCTGTATTCGCCGTCCTGCTTCTTGGTCTGGTGGCCGAGCTTGGACTGGCTGTAGTGCAGCGAATGATGGGCGGCGAGCCTCTCGACCTTGGCCTTGCGGCCGGCATCGAGCGCATCATAGGCGGCCCGCATGTCGGCGAAGCCGGTCTGGCCGCCCGCGCCCGGCACGATCTCGGCGCTGAACACCGCGCCCTTGGCCTGCACCGGCATGTAGGTGCTGTCGGCATGCCAGCCCATGTTGCCCTTCAGGATCTTCATCATGTCGTCGTTGTCTTTTTCCTGCCGCAGCGTGCCATCGGACTTCACGTTGCTGAGCGCCGCCATCTCGAACTCGAGCGCGCCGAAGCGCTTGGCGAAGGCGATCTGTTCATCGCGCTTGAGGTGCTGACCGGGGAAGACGAGGAGCGCGTATTTCAGCCAGGCGGCGTAGAGGTCACGCCAGCCGGCGTCGTCGAGGATGGCGACCTTCATACCCCTCACCACGGCGCCGAAGGTGGTGCCGGCGAGCGGCTCGATATCGAAGGTGCGTGCCATGTCGGGTCCTCCGTCGAATCTCCCGGACGCTTGGGCGGCTCCGTCGGAAGTCTAGCCCTTGCCGCCGAGGAGGCCTAGCCCGTACCCTCCCTACAGCAAGGGGAACCTCTTCCATGACCGCCTCCGACAAGCGAAATCGTGCCGCCGCGAAACTGCTGGCCGATGTGCACGCCATCACCACCAAGGAGGGCATCACGCCCTCGGCGCTCCACGCCATCAAGCTGAAGCTGGTGGCGCTGGCGGCAAGGAAGGAACTGTTTCCGCCGGCCGACTTCGCCATGCCGGTCGCGGAGGGCCGCAACCATCCACTGCTGGTCGAGGACAACGACGGCCACGGCCTCTATCTCACGATCAGCCTGCCGGGCAAGGAAGCGGCCCCGCACGATCACGGCATCTGGTGTGCCAACGCCGCGATCTCCGGTCGCGAGCGCCACAAATTCTTCCGCCGCACCGACAGTCTCGCCAAGCCCGGCCACGCCACTGTCGAGCAGGTGGGCGAGGTGATGGTCGAGCCCGGCAGCGGCATGGCGATGGCCGATCACGACATTCACAGCACCGTGGTGGTGGGCGACCGGCCGGCGATCGGCCTCGCGCTCTACGGCTACGCCCTGGCGCGCTTTCCGTCGGTCGCTTGGTATCACCCGCAGTTCAATTCGGTCCGCACGACGCCGTCGCGTCGCCACGCAGCGATGGCGTGAGCGCTGACATGGCCCGCCTCCCGAAGTCCCATCGCTTGACGATCGCCAACGCCCGGCAGACCATCGACTGCGCCGCCAACCAGACCATCTTGGAAGCGGCGATCGCCGCCGGCATCGACTATCCCTACGCCTGCGCCACCGGCAACTGCGGCACCTGCACCAGTCGCCTCGACTTCGGCAAGGTCACGCTGTTGCCGCGCAACGACGCCTGCCTCAGCCCGCAGCAGATCAAGGCGAGGCAGACGCTCGCCTGTCGCGCCCGTCCGCGCAGCGACCTCACCGTCACGTGGTTGAGCCGGGCCGAACGGTAGGGCGAAGCGATGCGGATTTGTGTTTTTGGAGCCGGCGCGATCGGCGGCAACTTCGCCGCGCGCCTGGCAGAGGCGGGCAACGAGGTATCGGTGGTGGCGCGCGGCGCGCATCTCGACGCCATCCGCGCCCGCGGCCTCACCCTGTTGACCGGCGATCGCCGGGTCGTGGCGCCGGTCCGCGCCAGTGACCGGCCGGCCGAGCTCGGGCCGCAGGATGCGGTGCTGGTGACCGTGAAATCGTCGGGCCTGCACGTGCTGGCGGAAATCGTCGACCCCTTGCTGCGTCCTGACACATCGGTCGCCTTCGTGCAGAACGGCATTCCCTGGTGGTACGGCCATGGCCTCGCGCCGTCCCGTCCGTCGGCGCCGGATCTGTCGCGGCTCGATCCCGGCGGCGAGCTTGCCAAGGCAGTGGGCTTCGATCACGCGGTCGGCGCCGTCGTCACCTCGTCGAACCATGTCATGGAGCCCGGCGTGGTGCGCAACATCTCGCCCGAGCGCAATACGCTCTGGGTGGCGGAGATCGACGATCGTCCGAGCCCGCGCATCGACGCCCTGCGCGCGACGCTGGTGGCCGCCGGCATCGCCTCGCCGGCCACGCGCGATATCCGCTACGACATCTGGCACAAGCTGATGGCCAACCTCACCGGCTCGACGATCTGCCTCATCCTGGGACAGCCCAACACGATACAAGCGATACCGCTGGTCAATCGCCTTGTGCGTCGGGCGCATGCCGAGGCGCTGGCCGTGGCGGCGGCGCATGGTGTCGTGCTCGACGACAGTCCCGAGCAGCGCTACGGCCCGACCCGTGTCTACCCCGATCATCGCCCGTCGATCCTGCAGGATTACGAACTCGGCCGGCCGATGGAGGTCGAGTCGATCGTGCGCGCGCCGCTGGCGTTTGCGCGCAGCGCCGGCCTCGACACCCCGACGCTCGATGCGATCGAGTCTCTCTGCGTCAGCCTGGCAGCCGCGAAAGGGCTCTATACGCCGTGACTCTCCGCTACGACCTCTACTGGTCGTTTCGCTCACCCTATTCGTATCTGGTGACGCCGCGCCTCGTGGCACTGGAAAAGGAATACGACGTCACGGCCAATGTCCGGGTCGTCTATCCGATCGCGGTGCGCCAGCCCGACTTCTTTGCCCACAGCGATCCGCTGTGGTTCACCTATTTCCAGCGCGACGTGTTCCGCAGCGCCGAGTTCGTCGGTCTGCCGTTCGCCTGGGCCTCGCCCGATCCGGTGGTCATGGACCGCAAGACCAGGATCTATCCCAGGGAGCAACCTCATATCCATCGGCTGACGCGGCTCGGACAGGCGGCGACCGAGCGCGGCAGGGGGCTCGCCTTTCTCAATGAGGTGAGCGCCACGATCTGGAGCGGCAAGATCAGGGACTGGCACGAGGGCGACCATCTCGCGCCGCCCGGTGTGCCGGGCTCGATCTCGCCGAGATGGACGCCGCTATCGCCGCCGCGCCCGAGCGCTTCGACGCCATCATCGAGACCAGCCAGGAAGCCCAGCGCGAGGGCGGCCACTACGGCGTGCCGCTGATGGTTTTTGCGGGTGAGCCCTTCTTCGGCCAGGACCGCTTCGACCAGTTCAAGTGGCGGATGCAGCAGAAGGGCCTGGTGAAGCGTTAGGGGCGAAACGCTAGGGCTTCTGCGCAGCCGTGTCGCCAGCCTGGGCTGGCTTACCGCCGAAGATCTGTGCGACGTCGCCGATGCTGCGCTGCCGACCGGTGTCGATGCTCACCGT
>MEMN01000136.1:0-5020 GCA_001767945.1 Alphaproteobacteria bacterium RIFCSPHIGHO2_12_FULL_66_14
CGGCAGCGATGATCGGGACGTCGGTCCGTTCGCGCACCGCCTGCAGCAGCACCAGGGTCGAGACATCGTCGGGATTCTTGAAGCCGCCACCTTCGCCACCCTCGACGATCAGCCCGTCGACGCCCGCCTCCACCGCCTTCAGTGCCGAGGAGAGGTTGGGCACGACGTGGTAGACGGTGAGGCCCGCCGCCTTGAGTGTCGGCAGCAGCTTGGCCGGCGATCCGGCCGAGGTGGAAACGAACTTCACGCCGCTCCTTGCCACCAGGTCGACAACGCGTGGCTCCTTGATGAACAGGATCGGCAGGTTGACGCCGAACGGCTTTTTGGTGAGCTCCTTCATCTTCTCGATCTCGGCCAGACAGGTATCGACCTCGCCGCTGGAAGTCTCGATGATACCGAGACCGCCGGCATTCGACACCGCTGATGCGAGCTGGCTGCGGGCGATCCAGCCCATCGGTGCCTGCACGATCGGGTATTTCACGCCGGTATGGGCGAGCACGCGGTTCATTCGCTCTTCTCCTTGTCGTATCGGGGCAGGTTGCGCGCGCGCTCGTAGGCGGCGGTGAAGTTGGGCGGTGTCCGGACGCGACAAGGCAGCGCCCGCTTGGGGTTGGGATCATCGATGAATCCGTCGCGCAGACGCCCGGCACATGGATCCTGGACAACCACGCCATGTCCCTGGGAACGGAAGACGACGTGGCGCGACGACGACAGGGTCTTGGCCGCCTCGCGGCCCCATGCCGGCGGAGTCAGCCAGTCATAGCCGCCGCTCAGCAGCAGCACGGGTATCTCTGATTTTACTGGCTGGCGCTCGGCAACCGGCGCGGCCGGAACGCGCCAGAGCTGGCAGAAAGCCGGCGACTTGCTGAGCCGGGCAACAAGGCCGTAGAGGCCGCTGGCCGCAATTTGCCGCCGGCGCGCCGCCCGGTCGACAGCCGACCACGTCTCGCGACATTCGATGCTGTTGTAGAGACCATCGAACTGCTGGGTGTTCTGTTCGAGAAGGCCGCCATCGTTGCTCTCGAGGTCCTCGGCGAACATGCGCAGCAGGCGAAGGTCATCGCGCCCAACGGCAGCCACGGCCTCGGGAATGAGCGCCGCTTCGCCGTCGCGCATCATGCGCAGCAGCACCAAGAGCAGTTTCGCGCCGTCGAGACGTGCCGTCTGGGCGCCGTCTTCGAGTTGCAGCGTCAGTAGCAGCGGCGTGCGCTCGGCGGACGCGATCGCCCCTTCGATCATTGTACGGACCGCCGGATGCCGCTCGCGGCAGACGGCATCGGCGGCGCAATCGGCGTAGAGCTGCAGAAAGGTGCGGCGCACGATCTCGGATTCGTCCTGCTCGCCGTTCACCTGCGGCGGATAGACTCCGTCCAGCACGGCGGAACGCACGAGTCCGGGATGCCGCCGCATCACCTCGAGCGCCCAGCGCGTGCCGTAGGACACGCCATGGAGATTGATGCGCGGCAGTGAGAACGCCATCGCAAGGTCGGCGACATCGTCGGCCAGTGCCGGCGTCGTGTACATCGTGAGGTCGACCTTGCGTCGTTCGAGCAGGGCCCGGCAGCTCGCCAGGATGTCGCGCTCCTGCTGTTCGGTGACCGCCCGCCGGCGCGCCTTGGCGGGCTCGGAAGTGCGCGGATCGAAGCAGTCGAGGTTGGGGGTCGTGCCGCCGGCGCCGCGCTGACTGAGGATGATGACGTCGCGACGGCGGCGGATGTTGGCGGTCTCGTTCCACCAGTCACCTTCGGCGAGGGCATCGGCGCCGGGAGTTGACGCCACCAACGGCGCGTCGCCCGGCCCGCCGGAAAGATAGACCACGGGTTCCAGACCGGCGGTCCGCTTGGCTTTGAGGACGGCAACCTTCAGGCGGACCTTGCGACCCTGCGGCAGTTCGCGGTTCTCCGGAACGATCAGCACGTGGCATTCGACGCGATCGCCGCGCGGCGGCTTGAAAGGGCAGCGCTCGCGCTCCAGCCGCGGTGCCGCGAGCGCGCTTCCTGCCAGACACAGCATGATTACTGCCAAGCCACACTGAGACCACGGTCGGACCATGGACTTGTTTTGCCACATCACTGCTTGTGGCGGCATGAAGTAATTCTATGGGCCGCCCTAGACCGAATGCCTTAAGTTGCCGGCCATGACCTCCCGCTCCTATTGGACCGCCGTTTGGTGCGGTTTTCTCGTCCTGACCATCGGTCTCGGCGTTCGCCAGAGCTTCGGCATCTTCCTCAAGCCGGTTTCGGCCGAGCTCGACGTCGGCCGTGAGCTGTTTTCGTTTGGCACCGCCGTGTCGATGCTCTTGATGGGCGCCGTGGCGCCGTTCTCGGGCCGCCTGGCCGACCGCTTCGGTTCGGCCCCCACGATCGCCGGCGGCGGCGTGGTCTACGTGCTGGGCATGATCGTGACCGCCACGATGCACGACGGTTTCATGCTGATCCTGGGCAACATCCTGGTCGGCATCGGCCTATCGGCCGCGACCTTCGGCCCGGTGCTGGGCGTCATCCTGCGCGTGGCACCGCCGGAGAAGCAGGCGCTGGCGGTCGGCATCTGCTCGGCCGGCGGCTCGTTCGGCCAGTTCTTCATCGTGCCGCTGGCGGCCGTGCTGCAGAGCTACTTCGGCGACTGGCGGCCGACCATGTGGGCGCTCACGATCCTCGCGGTCCTGATCATCGTGCTGCCGATCGGGCTCAACGACCGCAAGGAGATCGCCGCGTCCAAGAAGGGCAGCGGCGGCAGCCAGACGACCCGCGAGGCGTTGTCCGAGGCCTTCGGATTGCGCAGCTATGTGCTGCTGGTGACGGGCTATTTCGTCTGCGGCTTCCATGTCGCCTTCGTCGGCGGCCACCTGCCAGCCTACATCTCCGACAAGGGGATCGGCCTGTCGCTGTTCGGCGTCAACCTGACGCCGGTCGAGCTCGGCGGCTGGGCGATCGGCATGGTCGGCTTGTTCAACATCGCCGGCGCCATCCTGTGGAGTTCCATGGGGGCCAAGTACAAGCGCAAGAACCTGCTGACCCTGCTCTATCTGCTGCGCTCGCTGGTGTTCCTGGGATTCATGGTCGCCCCCTTGTCGGCCGCCTCGGTGCTGATCTTCGCCGGCTCACTCGGCTTCCTGTGGCTGGGCACGGTGCCGCTCACGACCTCGCTGGTCGGCTTCATCTTCGGGCCGGTGCACGTCACGATGCTGAACGGCATCGTCTTCTTTGGCCACCAGGTCGGCAGCTTCGTCGGCGGCTGGGGTGGCGGCCTGCTGTTCGACCTGCAGGGCAACTACGACACCATGTGGTGGATCTCGATCGCACTGGGCCTCGTCTCGGCGGCGATGCATTGGCCGATCGTCGAGGAGCGCCTGCCGCGGGCGGCGGCGCTGCAGCCGGCATGATGGCGGGCTGGCGAACGGCGCTTCTGTGGGGCGCCGCCACCGTCGTCGTCGTCGCGACCGCCCTGTCGTTCGTGATGTGGGGCCTGAACGGCCCGGCCTATCTGGTCGACCTGATCGCCGCCTACTGCCTCTAGATCACAGCACGAACTTGCTGAGATCCGTGTTCTTGGCGAGTTCACTTACGTGGGCACGAACATAGGCGGCATCGATCTCGATCTTGCTGCCGGGCTTGTCCGAGGCGGTGAAGCTGATCTCCTCGAGCAACTTCTCCATCACCGTGTGCAGCCGGCGCGCGCCGATGTTCTCGACCGTCTCGTTGATCTCGGCCGACAGCCGCGCCAACTCGTCGATGGCGTCGTCCTTGAAGGTGAGATCGACCTTCTCGGTGGCCAGCAGCGCCTTGTACTGCTTGACCAGGCTCGCTTCCGGCTCCGTGAGAATTCGGCGGAAGTCGTCCTTGCCGAGCGAGGCCAGGCTGACGCGGATCGGCAGCCGGCCCTGCAGTTCGGGCAGCATGTCCGAGGGCTTGGCCATGTGGAAGGCGCCGGAGCAGATGAACAGCACGTGGTCGGTCTTCACCGGGCCGTGCTTGGTGTTCACCGTCGTGCCCTCGATCAGCGGCAGCAGGTCGCGCTGCACGCCCTCGCGGCTCACGTCGCCGCCGCCGCGGAACTCGCTGCGCGCGGTGATCTTGTCGATCTCGTCGATGAAGACGATGCCGTTCTGCTCGACCGACTCGCGGGCCTCGCGGACCACGCGCTCCTGGTCGAGAAGCTTGTCGCTCTCCTCGCGCATCAGCGCCTCGTGGGAATCGGCCACGCTCATCTTGCGCTTCTTGGTGCGCCCGCCGAAGGCCTTGCCCAGCATGTCGCCGATATTGATCATGCCGACCGAGGCGCCGGGCTGGCCGGGCACCTCGAACTGCATGGGTGAGCCGGTGTCGGCAACCTCGATCTCGATCTCGCGCTCGTTCAGCTCACCGTCGCGCAGCTTGTGGCGGAAGCGCAGACGCGTTTCCTCGCTGGCACTGGGGCCGCACAGCGCATCGAGTACGCGGTCCTCGGCAGCCATCTCGGCCTTGGCCTGCACGTCCTTGCGCAGGCGTTCGCGCGTCATGTCGATGGCGGCTTCCATCAGGTCGCGCGCGATCTGCTCGACGTCGCGGCCGACGTAGCCCACCTCGGTGAACTTGGTCGCCTCGACTTTCAGGAACGGCGCATTGGCGAGCTTTGCGAGGCGGCGGGCGATCTCGGTCTTGCCGCAGCCGGTCGGCCCGATCATCAGGATGTTCTTGGGCAGAACCTCCTCGCGAAGTCCTTCGGGCAATTGCAGGCGACGCCAGCGGTTGCGCAATGCGATGGCGACCGCGCGCTTGGCGTCCTGCTGGCCGACGATGTGCTTGTCGAGTTCGGAGACGATCTCGCGGGGGGAAAAGTCGTTGCCCATGACGCTGCTCAGAGCTTCTCGATGATGACGTTGTGATTGGTGTAGACGCAGATGTCGGCCGCGATCTTCATCGCCTTGCGCGCCACCGTCTCGGCGTCGAGCCCATCGACGTCGACCAGGGCGCGTGCCGCGGCGAGCGCGTAGTTGCCGCCCGAGCCGATCGCCAGCAGCCCATCCTCGGGTTCGAGCACG
>MEMN01000136.1:5189-5279 GCA_001767945.1 Alphaproteobacteria bacterium RIFCSPHIGHO2_12_FULL_66_14
TGAAGGCATCGGCGGTCGCGCCGGCGAAGCCGGCCACGATCGAGCCGTTGCCGAGGCGGCGGACCTTCTTGGCGTTGGCTTTGACGACGG
>MEMN01000137.1:0-717 GCA_001767945.1 Alphaproteobacteria bacterium RIFCSPHIGHO2_12_FULL_66_14
AGGATCAAGGACATGGAGACCTACATCCATCAGGTCTACGGCCTGCTCGGCGGCAAGACCGTCGAGTTCGAGATGGAAGGCCAGAGCCGCAAGATCCGCTTCCTCAATCCCGAGCTCGATCTCTTCAACACGCGCGATCCCATCGCCCTCCACCTCTCTGCCTTCGGCCCACGCACCCGCTCCCTCACCGCCCGGCTGAAGGCCGGCTGGATCGACTTCGTCGGCAATGTCGAGACCGGCATCCGCGAAGTCGAGGCAATGCGCGAGGACTGGAGCAAGGCGGGACATGCGATGGGTGACCTCAAGGCCACGGCCTTTGCGCTGGGCTGCGTGCTGCAGGACGGCGAGCCTGCCGACTCAGAGCGCGCCATGGCGCAGGCAGGACCGCGCGCGGCGGTGATGCTGCATCGTGCCGCCGACGAGGCGATCCTGAACCTGAAGTCGACCCAGGCCCTGCTCTCGAAACGGCCGGAACTGGAGGGCTACGTCGCGCTGGCGCGGACCTACGAGCCCAAGGATGCACCCTATCTGGAAAACCACCGCGGCCATCTGATGTTCGTGAAGCTCGCGGAAAAGAAGTTCGTCACCGCCGACCTGATCCGCGCCACCTCGTTCACCGCGACCGAAGGCGAGATCAAGCAGCGCGTCGAAGCGCTGCGCGGCGCCGGCTACACCCAGTTCACGATCCAGCTCGTGCCCGGCCAGGAAGCCGCCCTC
>MEMN01000137.1:810-1507 GCA_001767945.1 Alphaproteobacteria bacterium RIFCSPHIGHO2_12_FULL_66_14
TGAATGGAAGAAGACTGCAAGTTCAGCAGGAAATGAGCTATATTCTCTGTAGGCTGGTGGTTGGACCGCCCCAGTCTTTCTACTTCGGACATGACCCTCCCGCGCACGCCGCGGGCAGACGCTCGAGGGCGAGGGTGTAGTTCACACGGATGGTACGTCACGCTAGGCCGTAACGAGTCCGCATTTCAGCCCGTCCCCACCGAGCACCGATAAGAGTCGGAACGGACGCATCGCGCTACCTGTCACAGGGTGCGCCGGGCTGGTGACAACTGAAGAAGAAACGACATCGTAAAAAGCCCGTGATTCCGGGCTCGGCCCGGAGTCCGGGCGTGTGCGTGTCACAACATTTGTCACAACTTGGTGTGACATGTGCGCGTGTGACACGCGATCGGGACAACGGCTCTTCGGCGTGCGGAGAGCCTAGCGGAAGGGACCGATGACCGTCTCGCCGAAGCGCGCGAGGCTCTCTTCGAGATTCGGCATGAAGGCGCTGGACGGCAGCACGATGCGGCCGATGCCCTGCGCCATCCGTTCCTTGATGGCCGGCTCCGGGTCCTTGCCGGAGCCGGGCAGAAGATCGGGACAGCCAGCCAGCATCTCGATCGCCGCGGGATCGCGGCCCGCCGCCTCGGCGGCGCGGCGTGCGATGTCGATCAGAGGCATGGTATCGGCGGGCCGGCCGATCGACGGGAAGAAG
>MEMN01000137.1:1531-4849 GCA_001767945.1 Alphaproteobacteria bacterium RIFCSPHIGHO2_12_FULL_66_14
GCGGCTTCGGAATGGCCGCCGATGACGATCGGCACGCTGCCGGTCACCGGCTTGGGGTTGCAGCTCACCTCGTTGAATTTCACGAACTCGCCGGCGTAGCTCGCGCCGTCGGCCGCCCACAGCGCCCGCATGGCCGCGATATATTCGTCGGCCCGCTTGCCCCGCTTCTCGAACGGCACGCCGAGCGCCTCGAACTCCTCTTTCAGCCAACCGACACCGATGCCGAGCTCGATGCGCCCGCCGCTCAAATGGTCGAGCGTCGCGACCTGCTTGGCGAGGACCAGCGGATTGCGCTGCGGCAGGATGAGGACGCCGGTCATGAAGCGCAGCCTGGTCGTGACGGCCGCGACCGACGCCATCCAGATCAGGGGATCGGGAATCGATGCCGTGCGATCGCCCGGCAAGCGGCCGCTTGCGGCATAGGGATAGGTCGAGCTGTAGGTGTCGGGCAGGACGACGTGATCGACGGCAAAGACCGAATCGAAGCCGGCGGCTTCGGCCAGACGCGCCAGCCGATGCGCCCCGGCCAGGTCGGGAAAGGTGTTGTTGCCGAAGTGCAGGGCGAATTTCATCACAGCAGGTCCGCCACGGCGGCGCGGTAGCGCGTGATCGCCGTGAGGTGGTCGTCGTAGCTCTTGCCCGCGATACGCTTGTGATGGGCGCTCACATAGGAGGTGTGGGCGTTGACGTGGGTGACGCCCGCCTTCTTCCAGAAGCTGATCTCCTTGCGCCAATCCGCCTCCGCGCCGATGCCGGGCGAGACCCAGACTTCGAGCCCGACCGATGCCGGATCGCGCCCTGCCGCTTTGATCATCGTGCGCAACTTGTCGAAGGCTTTCAGCGCCTCGTCCCCCGCCGGATAGGCGAGCGGCATGAAGCCGTCGCCATATTGCGCCGTCCGCCGGAACGTCGCCTCGGCATGGCCGCCGAACCAGATCGGCACACGGCCGGACTTCGGGCGCGGATTGATGCCGCCGTCGTCGAGCTGGTGGAATTCGCCCTTGAACTTGACGCTCGGCTCCTTCCACAGCGCCTGCATGAAGCGCACCTGCTCCTCGGAGCGCTTGCCGCGCGTCTTGAAATCCTCGCCCAGGCCCTGGAATTCGATTTCATTCCAGCCGACGCCGACACCGAGACGGAACCGCCCTTCGCAAAGCTCGTCCAGGCAGGCCGCCTGCTTGGCCACCAGCGCTGCCTGGCGCTGCGCCAGGATCAGCACCCCGGCGGCGAAGCCGATCTTGCGGGTGACGCCGGCCAGGAAGGCAAACAGCACGAAGGGATCGTGATAGGCCGTGGCGGTGGTGCCGACCCGGCGCCCGCCATGGTCGACGTTGGGATTGCCGCCCAGCACGTGGTCGGGTGCCACCAGATAATCGTAGCCCAGTCCCTCCGCCGCCTGCGCGTAGTCGCGCAGAACCGCCGGGCCGGTGCCGATATCGCCCACCGGCAGGGATGCACCGAGCTGCATGGTTTCCTCCTCAGGTTTTTTGTTGCCGCGCACGCTAGGCCAAGGCCGCCGGACTGGCCAGCGAAACGGCGCGGCCGCCGGCGCACGATCACGCAGGCTGGCTTGGACCGCCGGATCGGGTAGTCTGGCGTCATGATAAAGCTCGGATATAAGGCGTCGGCCGAACAATTCGCGCCGGCAAAGCTGCTCGACTTCGCCTGCCTGGCGGAAGCCGTGGGCTTCGAATCGGTGTTCGTCAGCGATCACTTCCAGCCATGGAAGCATGTCGATGGCCATGCGCCCTACTCGCTCGCCTGGCTGGGCGCGCTGGGCGCGCGCACGTCGCGGATCGTGCTTGGCACCAGCGTGCTCACACCCACCTTCCGCTACCACCCGTCGATCGTGGCGCAGGCCTTTGGCACGCTGGGCGCGATGTTCCCAGGGCGGGTGATTCTGGGCATCGGCACCGGCGAGTCGATGAACGAGGTGCCGTCGACTGGCCAGCCTTGGCCCGAGTTCAAGGAGCGGTTCGCCCGGATGCGCGAGGCGGTGACCCTGATCCGCACGCTGTGGCGAGGGGAGCGCGTCAGCTTCGAAGGCGCATACTATCGCACCGAGAAGGCCACCATCTACGACCGCCCCGAGGTCGAGGTGCCGATCTATGTCGCCGCCGCCGGCGCACTGGTCGCCAAATATGCCGGTCGGTCGGGCGATGGGTTCATCTGCACCAGCGGCAAGAAGCGCGAGCTCTATACCGAGACGCTGCTACCCAAAGTCGCCGAGGGGATCGCTGCCGCCGAGCCGCGTGTGCGACCCTACGATCACATGATCGAGGTCAAGGTTTCCTTCGACACCGACGCCCAGCGCGCGCTGCAGGACACGCGGCATTGGGCGGCGCTGGCGCTGACGGGCGACGAAAAGATGTCGGTCGAGGACCCCGTCGAGATGCAGCAGCTTGCCGATGCCCTGCCGCTCGAGCGCACGGCGTCACGCTGGATCGTGTCCAGCGACCCCGACGAGCACGTCGAACGGATCGCCACCTACGTCGATCTCGGCTTCCGTCATCTCGTATTCCATGCGCCCGGCCCCGACCAGGAGCGGTTCCTGCGGCTGTACGGCGAGCAGGTCCTGCCGCGGCTGCGCAAGCGCTTCGGATGAGCCGCATCGCCGCCTTGGAAGTCCTGGCGGTCCCCGGCATCCCCATGATCGTGCCGGGCGACGATCTGGCGGCCCTGATCGCCGAAGGATTTGCGCGCGGAAACCTCTCGCCACGCCGGGGCGACGTGATCGTGGTCGCACAGAAAGTGGTCTCCAAGGCCGAAGGCCGCGGTGTCGATCTCGCCACCGTCGTGCCGTCGGCGCGCGCCGTCGCTCTGGCGGCGGAGACCAAGAAGGATCCACGCCTGGTTGAATTGATCCTGTCGGAATCGGTGCGCGTGGTGCGGTCCAGACCCGGCGTGCTGATCGTCGAGCACCGGCTGGGCTTCATCATGGCCAATGCCGGCGTCGACCAATCCAACGTTGCCTCGCCGGATGGCCCGCAGCGCGCCCTGCTGCTGCCGGTCGATCCCGACGGCAGCGCCCAGGCGCTGCGCGCCCGCCTCTCCTCGCTTTGTAGTGTGCCGCTCGCGGTCGTCGTCACCGACAGTTTCGGCCGGGCTTGGCGACGCGGCACTGCGGGCGTGGCGATCGGCGCGGCAGGCCTGCCGGCGCTCCTCGACCTGCGCGGCAGTCCCGACCTGTTCGGCCGCGCCCTGCAGGTCAGCATCACCGGTTTCGCCGACGAGATCGCCGCCGCGGCGTCGCTGGTGATGGGGCAAGGCGACGAGGCGCAGCCTGTCGTGCTGATGCGCGGCCTCAGCTGGAGCGCG
>MEMN01000137.1:4861-17239 GCA_001767945.1 Alphaproteobacteria bacterium RIFCSPHIGHO2_12_FULL_66_14
GGCGCCAAGCTGGCGCTTGGCCTCAGTCGCGTCCTGCCAGCCGATGAATTGCTGATCGTGGCCAATACCGGCGACGATTTCGAGCATCTCGGCCTCAGCATCTGTCCCGACATCGACACGCTCACCTACGTGCTGGCCGGCCTCGACAACCCTATCACCGGCTGGGGGCGTCGCGACGAGACCTGGTCGTTCATGGAAACGATCGCGACGCTGGGCGGCGAGGACTGGTTCCGCCTCGGTGATCGCGACCTTGCACTGCATGTCGAACGCACGCATCGGTTGGGCGCCGGCCAGACCCTGTCGGAGATCACGGGCGATGTGTGCCGGCGGCTCGGCATTGGCCCGCGCGTGCTGCCGATGAGCGACGATCGCGTGCGCACGCGCGTACGCGGCGAGGATGGCTGGATCGATTTCCAGGACTATTTCGTGCGCCAGCAGTGCCGTCCGGTCGTGCAGGAGCTTGCCTTCACCGGCGCGGCCGACGCCCGACCCCAGCCCGAGGTCATGGCGGCCTTGAGCGGCAACGTGCGGGCGGTGGTGATCTGCCCGTCCAATCCCTTCATCAGCATCGAGCCGATCCTGGCCGTGCGAGGGATGCGTGTGGCGATCCAGAATTGCAGTGCGCCTGTCGTGGCGGTGTCGCCGATCGTCGGCGGCCGCGCGGTCAAGGGACCGACCGCCAAGATGATGCGGGAGCTGGGCCTCGCCGTGAGTTCCGCAGCGGTGGCCGAGCGCTACGGCGAGCTGCTCGACGGCTACGTCGTTGACGCCGCCGACGCAGTGGGCATTCGCACCAAACTGAACGTCGCCCCCACCCTGATGACGACGCTTGAAGACCGGGAGACGCTGGCGCGCACCGTCCTCGACTTCGCCGATTCGCTCGCGTGAGCACCTCGACCGATATCTGGGCGATCATGCCCGTCAAGGAGCTGGACGGCGCCAAGCAGCGGCTTGCGCCCCTGCTCTCGCCCGCTCAACGCCGCGCGCTCATCGAGGTGATGGTGGGCGAAGTACTGGAGGCCGTCGTCGGCGCGCGCGGCCTCGCCGGAGTCATGGTCGTCACGCTCGACCCCACGACGACGGCGCTGGCCTCTCGTCTCGGCGCGCGCGTAGTGACCGACGGCGCCCGCGACGGCCACACCGGCAGCGTCACCGCGGGCCTCAAGCTTCTCGCCTGCGAAGGCCGCGGCGGCATGATCACCCTGCCCGGCGACATTCCCGCCGCCACCTCGGCCGAGATCGAGGCGGTGCTGGCGGCGCATCTTGGCGGTCCCTCCTTCACCATCTCGCCGGCGCACGACGATCTCGGCTCCAACGCCGTGGTCTGCTCGCCGCCGGACGCCGTGCCCCTGCGCTTCGGTGAGAACAGCTACTTCCCGCACCTCGAGGCGGCACGGCGCGCAGGCATCGAACCGACGGTGATCCGTCAGCCGGGTATCGCCATGGATATCGACCATCCGGCTGACCTCACGGCCTTCCTGCGCCTGCCGCAGTCGGCCGGCACACGAACCCGCGCGTTCCTCGAGGACGCCGGCATTCCGCAGCTGCTGGGCGAGCGAGGCATTGGCTAGAGTCCATCGCTTCGCGTGGCATGCATTTTGCTGCGATCCTTCCAGGATTCATCGGGGATGAAGCGAAGGGATCGCACATGCTGCATCGTAAGTTGACCGGAGTGATGTTGGGATTAGCGCTCGCGACCGTGATCGCCTCCGGCGCCGTCGCGCAGGATCTACCCAAGAGCCAGTTCAAGGTCATCGGCCTCAACAGTCCGACGCCGGTGTCGATCCACGACGAATTGCCGTTCTGGCGCAAGACGCTCCCCGAAGCGTCGAAGGGTGCCATCACGGTCGATGTGACACCACTCGATCAGATGGGCATCGACGACAAGACCATGCTGCGGCTGCTGAAGCTCGGCGTCATGGACTTCGCCGCCATGGACATCTCCAAGATGGCGGGCGACGACCCGCGCTTCGAGGCCTGCGATCTCGCAGGCCTCACCTTGACGCCCGACAAGGCGCGCGCCGCATGTGACGCCTATCGCGCCGTGATCGACCGGCAATTGCAGAAGAACTGGAACGCCAAGCTGCTGGCCTTCGGTGGCAACACGCCCCAGGTCTTCTGGTGCCGCGACGTGCTTTCCGGCCTGGAGGGCCTCAAGGGCAAGAAGATCCGCGTGTTCAACAACACGATGCGCGACTTCCTGAGCGGAGTCGGCGGCACGGCCGTCAGCATGGCGTTCGCGGAAGTCGTTCCGGCGCTCAACAACGGCGTGGTCGATTGCGGCGTCACGGGCAGCCTGTCGGGCAATACCGCCGGCTGGACCGAGGTAACGAAGTCGATCTATCCGATGTCGCTTGGCTGGAGCATCAACATTCTGGCGGTCAATCTCAACACCTGGAAGCGGATCGATCCCAAGACGCAGGCCTTCCTGCTCGGGCAGTTCAAGGCCTACGAGGACAAGATGTGGGCGACGATCAAGACGACGACCGGCGAGGCCGACAACTGCAACACCGGCAAGCAGCCCTGCACCATGGGCAAGCTCGCCAAGACCACCATCGTCCCAGTGAAACCTGAGGAGATGGAAACGCACAAGAAGTTGGTCGAGGGCGCGGTGCTGGCGGGCTGGGCCAAGCGCTGCGGCGCAGAGTGCGCGAAAGAATGGAACGAGACCGTCGGAAAGGCGCTTGGGCTGAAGGCACCGACGCCATAGTCGGCGGCGCGGTCACATGCTCGGAGTCCGGCGCTTCTCCCAATGGGGCTTGTGGTTCGGCGGCACGCTCGTCCTGCTCGCGGCGGTATTGATCGGCATCGACGTGCTGATGCGCAAGTTCGTAGCGCGCTCCATCGGCGGCGCCGATGAACTGGCCGGTTATGCCCTCGCCATCGGAACAGCCTGGGGCCTGGGCGCGACGTTGCTCGACCGTGCCCATATCCGCATCGATTCGCTCTACGTGTTGCTCCCCCAGAAGCTCCGCCTGATGCTCGACGCCGTCGCGATCGTCCTGTTGATCGGCTTCTTTGCCCTGACGACATGGCATGGGCTGGAGGTGGTCTCGCAATCCTGGACGTCGGGTTCACGCAGCCAGTCCGCCCTCGAAACGCCGACGATCATCCCGCAAGTGCTGTGGATCGCGGGCCTGGCAGCCTTCGTCGTGGTCGGCTTGCTGTTGCTGGTCCAGGCACTCAAGACGGCCTTGTCGGGCGATCTACGGGGTGCCGCGAACCTGATCAGCACACGCTCCGCCGAAGAAGAGGTCAAGGACGAGATCCGCGATTTGAAGGACCGCCAGGTGCACGAGGGCAAGAACTGACGTGCTGGGCGCTACCCTCCTCATTCTCATCGGTCTTCTCGCATTGGCGATTCCGGTCGCCGCCGGCCTCGGCGTCCTCGGCCTGTTGTTGTCGGAGATCTACTCACAGTTGCCGCTGTCGCTCGCCATGGGCGAAATCGCCTGGGGCACATCGAACAACTTTCTGCTGGTAGCGATCCCGTTCTTCGTGTTGCTGGGCGAGATCCTTCTGCGCTCGGGCATGGCCGAGCGCATGTACAACGCGCTGGTGCTTTGGGTGCCGTGGCTGCCGGGCGGCCTGATGCATTCCAACTTCGCGGCCTGCGCGATGTTTGCGGCGACCTCGGGCTCGAGCGTGGCGACGGCCGCCACGATCGGCACGGTCGCCCTGGGCGAGGTCGAGAAGCGCGGCTATTCCGAACGGCTCTTTCTCGGCACCATCGCTGCTGGCGGCACCTTGGGTATCCTTATCCCGCCCTCGATCAACATGATCGTCTACGGCGTGCTCACCGAGACTTCCATTCCCAAGCTCTACCTCGCGGGCTTCATTCCCGGTCTCGTCCTGGCGAGCCTCTTCAGCTTGACGGTGCTCACTATCTGCCTCATCCGGCCGGCGCTGGGCGGCAAGCCGACAACGACGAGTTGGACGCAGCGCATCGCGGCCTTGCCCGACCTGATCCCGCCACTGGTCATCTTCCTCGCGGTGATCGGCTCGATCTATGCCGGCTGGGCCACGGCGACCGAGTCGGCGGCGCTCGGCGTGATCGCCGCCATGGGAATCGCGGCGGCGCATCGCCGGCTGACGCTGCGCACGCTGCTCAATGCCTTCGAAGGCACGATGCGCACCACCACCATGATCATGGCGATCCTGCTTGCGGCCTATTTCCTCAATTTCGTCATCACGTCGATCGGTCTCACCGGAAGGGTCAATGCCTTCATAACCAGCCTCGGCCTGTCGAAGCTGCAGCTCCTGGTCGTCGTGGTCGCCTTCTACTTCACCCTCGGCATGTTCATGGAAACACTGTCGATGATGGTGGCGACCGTGCCGATCATCGCCCCGATCATGATCAAGGCTGGCTATGATCCGATCTGGTTCGGCATCATGATCATCATCCTGATGGAGCTGGCGATGATCACGCCGCCGGTCGGTATCAACCTCTACGTCGTGCAGGGTCTGCGCAAGAAGGGCCGGATCGACGACGTCATCATCGGCACTTCGCCGTTCGTCCTCACCATGATGCTGATGCTGCTGATCCTGTCGATCTGGCCGCAGATCGCCCTGTGGCTCCCGCAAATGGCGGCGAGTTAGGATTCGCCGAGCGTAATCACGATGTTGCCGGCGCCGTCGCGTTCGGCATGGGCGCCGGGCGGGACGACGCAGGTGGTGTCGTATTCCTCGACGATCAGCGGACCCGTGCGACCCGTCGCAAGATCGGCCCGGCTCAATACAGGTGTTTCCATCCAGCCACGAGTATCGCCGAACCAGGCCTTGCGTGACGCCTGTGCGACGGGCTCGACACGGCTCGATTTGACATTCTTCGGCACGCCGCCGCCCGCGCGCAGGCCCGAGCCCACGAGCTGGATCGCCACCAGCTCGACCGGTTCGTCGGGACCGGCACGATGGCCGTAGGTGCGTTCATGCTCCTGGCCGAAAGCTTCCTCGAGATGCGCGACTATCTTCCGGTCGATCGGTCCGTCCGGCACTGGGACGGTGAGCTCGTAGCTCTGGCCCCTGTAGTGCAACGCCGCGGACCGCTTCAGTCGGGCTGTCTCACCAGTGAAGCCCTCGACGGCGAGCTGCTCGTCGGCCTGGCGCGCCATCGTGTCCCAGGCCGATCCAATCTCGCCGAGATCGGCCTTGCGCAGCAGGCGACGGAACGTCCGCGCGAAGTGATGCTCGACGTCGGCATAGAGCAGGCCGAACGATGAGAATAGCCCGGCCGAGGGCGGCACGATCACTTTGCCGATGCCCAGGGCCGCCGCCATGCCGCCGGCGAACAACGGACCGTTGCCGCCAAAGGCGAACAGCGCGAACTCGCGCGGATCACGGCCGCGCTCGGTCGACACCGCCTTGATGGCGCGAATCATGTTGGAAGCGGCGATCAGGTGCGCGCCATAGGCCGCGCGCTCGACCGGCATGCCAAGCGGCTTGGCGATCTTGTCGGCAAAGGCCATACGGGCCTTGTCGGCATTGAGTTTCAGCGCGCCGCCCACGAGATGGCCGGGATTGATGTAGCCCAACAGCACATTGGCATCGGTGATGGTGGGCGTCTCGCCACCCATGTCGTAGCAGACCGGGCCGGGCGAAGCTCCGGCGCTCTCGGGACCGGCTTGCAGCGCGCCGCCGGGATCGATCCAGACGTGGCTGCCGCCGCCGGCACCGACTTCGGCGAGGTCGATCGCCGGAACCTTTAGCGTATAGCCCGCGCCCGTCAGCAGCCGCGAGCCGATCATGATGCCGGCGCCGACTGCATATTCCTGGGCGCGGGCGATTTCGCCGTCCTCGACCATAGAAGCCTTGGCGGTCGTGCCGCCCATGTCGAAGGTGATGATCTTCTCGAGGCTCTTGGCGCGGGCCAGTGCCTGGGCGCCGACCACGCCGCCGGCCGGGCCCGACTCGATGATGTTCATCGGCCGTTCCGCGGCGGCCTTGTCGGTCGTGAGCCCGCCATTTGACTGCATCAGCAGCAGGCGGGCCGGAATGCCGGCACCGTCGAGGCCGCGGCGCAGCGCGTGCAGGTAGGTGGCGACGATCGGCATCACATAGGCGTTGATGACGGTGGTCGAGGTCCGCTCGTATTCCTTGATCTCGGGCAGCACCTCACAGGAGACGCTGAGCGGCAGGTGCGGCGCCTTCCGGGCCACGAAGTCGCGCAGCATCAGCTCGTGCGCGGGATTGGCAAAGGAATTGAGCAGGCAGATCGCAATCGCCTCGACCTCCTCCGCCAGCAGGGCATCGACGGCGCGCTCGGCGTCGGCGGGATCGAGTGCGCGGTCGACCTTGCCGGCATGATCGATGCGCTCGTCCACGACCTTGCGCAGGTAGCGTTCGACCAGGGGCGGCGGCTTGATCCATGTCAGGTCGTAGAGCTTGGGCATGCGCAGCGTGCGGATTTCCAGCACATCGCGGAAACCCTTGGTAGTGATCAATCCGACCCGCGCGCCTTTGTGCTCGAGAATGGCATTGGAGGCGACCGTCGTGCCGTGGCGGATCTCCTCGATGGCGCCGCCATCGAGGCCGGTCTCGCCAAACACCTCGGTCAGCCCGTCGACAATGGCCTGGGCATAGTTGCCCACGCTCGACGAGATCTTCTTGGTGTGGATGGTGCCGTCCGATCCGAGCAGGACGATGTCGGTGAAGGTGCCGCCGATGTCGACACCGACGCGATAGGTGACGGTCATGGCGCGCTATTCCGCGGCGCGCGCGAGAAGCACCGGGTCGTGCCACTGAACCTTCGGCACCTCGGTCCAGCCGCGCGCCTTCGCGATGTCGGCGCGGCGACCTGCCGTGGCCGCTTCGTCGACCTTCCAGGCCTTGAGATCGATCACCACGCCATACTCGGCCAAGGCGTTGGCAGGCGACAGCAGCTCGTTGCGCACATCGCGCAGCACGGCGTCGGGATCGCGCTCCAGCGGATCGCCCCAGCCGCCGGCGCCCGCCAGCACGTGGCGGAAGATCTCGCCCTTCTTGATGGTCATGGTGAGCTTCGACTGTAGCAGCCGATTCTCGCCATCCGGGTTGAGGTAGTTCTCCGACGGGCCGCCGGGGCTGCCGCCATAGAGGCCGAAGGGGCGGTGGTCGCGCCGGTCGGAGCGGACCTGCAGCATGCCCTCGGCTTCGAGGAATTTGTAGTCGCGCAGGAACGGCACGCCGCCGCGGTACTTGCCGGCGCCCGCCTTGTCGGGAACGAACTCGTAGGCCAGCAGCTGGATCGGCTGCTCGGCCTCGGTGACCTCGATCGAGTGCGAGGCCATGTTGGCGAACATGTGCGAGTTGCCGTCGAGACCGTCGGCGAAGGGCCGCGCCCCCCAGGCGCCGCAGGTGAAGTCGACATAGACGAACGGCTTGCGGGCGGCGTCGTAGCCGCCGATCGAGATGCCGGTGTTGCCGCCGTCGCCTGCAGCCTTGACGCGGTCCGGCAGCATCATGGCGAGTGCCCCGAACATGCAGTCGGTCATGCGAAAGCCCGTCAGGCCGCGCGCCGCGCAGGCCGCCGGCAGCACGCCATTGCCCACCGTGCCCGGCGGACAGATCACTTCTATGGCGCGGAACACGCCTTCGTTGTTGGGGATGCCCGGCGGCAGGACGGAGCGCACGCCGGTGTAGGAGGCGGCCTTGGTGAAGGAGAGCGTGTTGTTGATGGCGCCCTTCACCTGCGGGTTGGTGCCCGTCCAGTCGACCACCATGTGGCCGGCCTTCTTGGTGATGGTGACGAACAGCCGGATCGGTTTGCCGTAGTCGACGCCGTCGTCGTCGATCCAGTCCTCGAAGCTCCACTCTCCGTCCGGCAGCTCGGCCAACGCCGCACGCGTCAGCCGCTCGGCATAGTCGATCACTTCGTTCAGGTAGAACTTGGTCTCCTCCGGCCCATGGCGCGCCACCAGTTCGGCGAACTGCTTCTCGCCGATATGGCAGGCCGCGAGCTGGGCACGCAGGTCGCCGAACAGCTGGACCGGCAGGCGGACGTTCTTCTCGATGAACGTCATGATGGTCTTGTTGAGGACGCCCTTGTCGTAGAGCTTCATCGGCGCGATGCGCAGGCCCTCGGCGTAGATCTCCGTGGAGTCCGAGGCGTTCGAGCCCGCGACCCGGCCGCCCACGTCGATGTGGTGGCAGACGGTGCAGGCGAAGGCCAGCCGCTCGCCTTCGTGGAACAGCGGCTTGATCACGAAGATGTCGGGCAGGTGCATGCCGCCGTCGAACGGGTCGTTCATGATGAACACGTCACCCGGCGCCATGTCGCCCTCGAAATGGCGCATGATCGATTCCATCGCCGTCGGCACGGACCCGAGATGACCCGGCAAGGTCAGGCCCTGGGCGGCGAGCTTGCCTTTGGCATCGGCAAAGCCCGTCGAATAGTCCATATTGTCCTTGAGCACGCCCGAGTAGGTCGTCCGGAAGACGGTGAGCGCCATCTCGTCGGCGATCGAAAAGATGGCGTTCTTGAACAATTCCAATGCGATCGGATCGTGCGGCGCCGTCACTTAAATCCCCCGGTCAACCAAGTCCGATATTCGACGCACGTTCCGTGCCGGGCGCGCCGCCTGTCACGCCGCGGCGGCCCGCTTGCGGGGCGGCGTCAGGATGATCGGCGCGAGCTCGGCGGCGATCAGCGACGCCGCCCGGCGCTCCTCCGGGACGGACCGATAGAGCGTGTCGCGCTGCTGCGGAGTGCGGCCGATCGAGCGGATCAGCGCCTCCATGGCGTCGGGCGGGAACTCCTGGCCGTGCTGCGTGCCGGCGGCGCGCGAAATGCTCTCGTTCATCAGGGTGCCGCCGAGATCGTTGGCCCCCGACTCGAGGCAGATCGCGGCACCGGCCGGACCCATCTTCACCCATGATGTCTGGATGTTGGGAATCACCGGGTGCAGCACCAGACGGGCAACCGCATGCATGATCACCGCCTCGCGGAAGGTCGGCCCACGGCGGGCGCGGCCCTGGCGGTACATCGGTGCTTCCATGTGCACGAACGGCAGCGGCACGAACTCGGTGAAGCCGCCGGTCTCGACCTGCAGGTCGCGCAGCGCCAGCAGATGCCGCGTCCAGGAAAGCGGCGTCTCGACATGGCCGTACATGATGGTCGAGGTCGTGCGCAGGCCGAGCTTGTGCGCGGCGCGCTGCACGCCCAGCCATTCGGCGGTGTTGATCTTGTCGGGGCAGATGATGGTGCGGATCTCGTCATCGAGAATCTCCGCCGCCGTGCCCGGCAGGGTGCCGAGGCCGGCCTGCTGCAGGCTGGCCAGGAACGCAGGGATCGGCTGTTTCAGCGTCGAAGCACCCTGGGTCACCTCCAGCGCCGAGAAGGCGTGGATGTGCATGCCGGGCACAGCCTCCTTGATCGCCTTGCAGATCGCGACATAGGTCTCGCCCGTGTAGTCGGGATGGATGCCGCCCTGCATGCAGACTTCGGTGGCGCCGCGCTCCCAGGCTTCGACGGCCCGCCGCTTCACCTCGTCGAGCGCCAAGTCGTAGGGTGCGCCGCGCAGGTCCTCGTGGGTGCGGCCCTTGGAGAAGGCGCAGAAGCGGCAGCGGAAATAGCAGATGTTGGTGTAGTTGATGTTGCGGTTGACGACGTAGCGCACGACGTCGCCGCTGACGGCCTGGCGGAGCGCATTGGCCGCGCCCGTGACGTGGCGATAGTCCACATCGCGCGCCGCGAACAGGCGCAGGATTTCCGGCGGATCGAGGCGCTGGCCCGATGTCGCGCGATCGACGGCATGGACGATTGCGGGATCGACCCCGCTCACAAGAACGCGCGGCGCGGGCGGCGGCGTGGTCTCGCCGGGCGACCAGTCGTCGTCGCGGGCCAGGCCCTCGGCGTCGCTCATGCGGCGCACCTGCGTCGCCACCTCAGGCGCCAGCCAGGTGTCGGGATCGCGCACATAGGCGGGATAGAGCGGCAGGCGGTTGACCAGGACCTTGCCCAGCTCGGCGCTGCGGCGCGCCAGCTCGTCGATGGCCGGCCACGGCGCCTCAGGGTTCACGTGGTCGGGCGTTACCGGCGAAATGCCGCCCCAGTCGTTCAGCCCCGCCGCGATCAGCCGCGGATAGACGCCCGGCGACAGGTTGGGCGGCGCCTGGATGTTCATGTCGGGGCTGAGAATCAATCGCGCCGTGGCGATGGTCCACAGCAGATCCTCCAGATCGGGTTCGTCAGCATCGGCGCGTTTGGTATCGGGCTTGGCGCGGAAATTCTGAATGATCACTTCTTGTATGTGGCCGTGCGCGGCATGCAGGTCGCGGATGGCTTCAAGCGCCTCGATGCGCTCCTCGCGCGTCTCGCCGATGCCGATCAGGATGCCGGTGGTAAACGGCACCTTCAGTTCGCCGGCGAGTCGGATCGTCTCGAGCCGCACCGCGGGATGCTTGTCGGGCGAACCGAAATGCACGCCGCCTTTTTCGCAGAGCCGCTCGCTGGTCGATTCGAGCATGATGCCCTGGCTCGCCGTCACGGCGCGCAAGCCCACGATCTCCTCGCGGGTCATGACGCCGGGATTGGCATGCGGCAGCAACCCGGTCTCGCGCAGCACGCGGCCACACATTTCCGTCAGGTAGCCGATCGTGGTCTCGTGACCCAGCGCCGCCAGCGCCTCGCGAGCCGCGCTGTAGCGCAGCTCCGGCTTGTCGCCCAAAGTGAACAACGCCTCGGTGCAGCCCGCGGCCGCGCCGGCGCGCGCGATGGCGAGGACTTGGTCGGGAGAGAGATAGGCCGGCTGACCGACGCGCGGCCGCTCGGCGAAGGTGCAGTAATGGCAGACGTCGCGACACAGGTGAGTGAGCGGAATGAACACCTTGCGCGAATACGAGATCAAGCGGCCGTGGCCGCGATCGCGCAGCTCACCCGCCTCGGCCATCAATCCGGCCAACGAAACGCCCGTCTTCATCATGACCAAAACATAGCGTCAATCGCCCCCGGCTGCATCGTGTAGTATGGCCGCCACAATGGGGAGAATGACACGATGCTGATCGGCTTCAACGCCCCGACCGCGGGGCCAATGGCGGATCCCGAAGGTCTTGTTCGCCTGGTGGCAGGCGGCGAGGCCCTGGGCTTCGATTACGCCACCTTCAGCGACCATGTGGTGATCCCGAAGGACATCCAGGCCAAATATCCCTACAGCAACACTGGTGAATTCCCCGCCGGCTCCCGCGTCGAGCGCCACGAGCAGCTGATCGAGGTGGCTTTCCTTGCCGCCAAGACGACGCGCCTCAGGCTGGTCACCTCGGTAATGGTGGTGCCGCATCGCCCTGCGGTCCTGACCGCCAAGATGCTGTCGACCATCGACGTGCTGTCGAACGGCCGGCTCACCGTAGGCATCGGCGCCGGCTGGCTGAAGGAGGAATTCGAGGCGATCGGCGCGCCCGATTTCGCTCAGCGCGGCAAGGTCACCGACGAATACATAAAGGCCTTCATCGAGCTCTGGACCAAGGAGAGCCCGCGCTTTGCCGGCGAGTATGTCTCCTTCGACAACATCGACTTCTCGCACAAGCCGGTGCAGAAGCCGTATCCGCCGATCTGGGTCGGCGGCGAAAGCGGGCCGGCGCTGCGTCGCACCGCACGCCTCGGCGATGCCTGGTATCCGATCGGCACCAACCCGGCCAACCCGCTCGACAGCCTGGCGCGCTTCAAGGCGCAGGTCGAGCGCCTGCACAAGCTGACGGTCGAGGCCGGGCGCGACCCCAAGGCCATGGGGCTTGCCTTCCGCTGCACCGCGCTGGGCGAAAAGGTCCCGCCCACGGCCGGCGACGGCGAGCGTCGCCTGTTCTCGGGCAAGCCGGCGGAAATCGCCGCCGACATGCGGGCGCTGCGCGACATGGGCGTCGGCAGCCTCGACTTCGGCTTCGGCGGTGCGACCGTCGAGGCGATGCTGGGCGAGATGCAGCAGTTCAAGAAAGAGGTGCTGCCACTCCTCTAGGCGACGGCGCGAAGGAGCTTGGCCCAGCGGTCGAGTTCGGGAAGGATCTTGTCGGCCTTGGCCGAATCGAGGCTGACGATGATGCGTTCCACGCCGTCGTCGCGGTCGCGCTTCAGCAGGCCCTCGTCCTCCTTGGCACCCCAGATGGTGACCGGCACCGAGGCGAGGTCGCGGCCGGCTTCCTTGGCCATCTCGCGGAACTTCGGGATCAGCGCGCTCACGTCGGCGTAGGTCTTGCGCACCCGGTGCGGCATCCAGCCGTCGCCGTAGCGCAGCGCGCGCCGCGCGCCATAGGGAAAGGCGCCGCCGACGATGATCGGCGGATGGGGCTTCTGCACCGGCTTGGGCCAGCTCATCATCGGATCGAAGTTGACGAACTCCCCGTGATACTCGGCCTTGGACCTGGTCCAGATCTCCTTCATCGCCTCGATGCGCTCGCGCGCCAGCTTGTGGC